>JAYKJA010000027.1:0-36789 GCA_035285905.1 Synechococcaceae cyanobacterium | reverse complement strand
AGGTGGTGCCGGTCAGCCAGCCACCCAGCGCCAGGTAGGCGCAGGGGAAGAGCAGCAGACCGGACCAGCCCACGAAAACGAAGCGGTCGCGCTTGAGCCAGTCGTCGAGGACGTCGAACCATCCCCGGGCCGAAGGCGCGCGTCCTACAGCGATCGTCATGAGATGAAAGGTCTCGGTGGAGGCGGCGGGTACGGGAAACCCGCGCAGCTGTGGGATACCGGGCGATGGTAACAACGTTCCTCCGGCTCCCGCGGAGCACCGACACGGGCTGACATCCCCTGCCGGCCGGTGTCGACCGGGGCCGCCCGCCGCAGGTCAGGATGTGGGCGACCGGCTCCTTCAGTGCCATGGCTTCCTTCAGCGGTCCCGCCCCCGCGGCCGCCGGCTCCTCCGAGCAGGACCCCGAGGTTCTCGAACTGACCGTTCTGGGATCCCGGCGTCTTTCCAACATCCTGGTGGCCTCCGCCGTGAGTCTCGGCGGCCTCGGCTTCCTGCTCACCAGTGCGTCCAGCCGCTTCGGCATCGATCTGCTGCCGGTGGGCCACCCGGCCGAGCTCACCTGGGTGCCCCAGGGGCTGGTGATGGGCCTGTACGGCGCGGCGGCCGTTCTGCTCGCCACCTACCTCTGGACCGTCGTGGTCCTGGATGTGGGCTCCGGCAGCAATCGCTTCGATCGCCGCACCCGTCAGGCACGCATCAGCCGTCGCGGTTTTCGCAGCATGATCGTGGTCGACATTCCGCTGAAGACCATCCAGGCGGTGCGCATTGAGGTGCGGGACGGGCTCAGCCCCAGGAGGCGTCTGGCCCTGCGGGTGCAGGGCCGTCGCGACCTGCCGCTCACCCAGGTGGGCGAACCGCAGCCCCTGGCGGCACTCGAGCTCGATGGAGCCCGACTGGCTCGCTTCCTCGGCGTTCCCCTGGAGGGACTGGGATGACCATGCTCGCTTCCCGCCTGCGTGCCTGCGCCGGCCCCCTGCTGCTGCTGGCGCTGCTGCTCCTGCCGGTGACCCTGGTCGCCTGTGCTGCCGATCGCGGCACCCGCAACCTGGGCTGTGCGGCCTCCAGCAGCCCCTGTCTCAGCGGCAAGGCCGTGGTGGCTCTCGAGACCAGTCGCGGCAAGGTGATCCTGTCCGTCGACGGCGATGCGGCACCGCTCACCGCTGGCAATTTCGTCGACCTGGTCCGTCGCGGCACTTACAACGGCACGGTGTTCCATCGCGTCGTGCGGGAGCCCGTCCCCTTCGTGGTGCAGGGCGGCGATCCCGGCTCCTCCGATCCCAAGGTCCCTGCCAGCCGCTACGGCACCGGAGATTTCATCGATCCGGACAGCGGCGAGGCCCGGGTGATTCCGCTGGAGCTCAAGCTCAAGGGAGAGAGTGAACCCCGTTACGGGGAGATTCTCTCTTCGCCGGTGATCAACCAGCAGCTGGAGCTGTCCCATCAGAAGGGAGCGCTGGCGATGGCCCGCAGCAACGATCCCAACTCGGCCAGTGCGCAGTTCTATATCGCGCTGGAGGCTCTGCCGGAGCTCGATGGTCGCTACGCCGTCTTCGGCAGGGTGACCCAGGGCCTGGAGGTGGTTGATCGGATCCGCCAGGGCGACCGACTGATCAAGGCCACCCTGCTGGAGGGCGGGACACTGGTGAAGTGATGTCCCAGGCCACCCGGTGCACCCGACCAGGCAGGGCATGTTCCCTGACCTGGTCGGGTGGACGGCTTCAGGCTGGCACCCGCTTCTCGAGGCTGGTGGCCTTCAGCAGTTCGGTGTTGATGCCCGAGGCCCGCTCCAAGGCCACCTTGCCCGTGCGGGCGATCTCGAGAATGCCGTAGTTCTCCAGCAGGCGCTCCAGGGCCACCAGCTTGCCGGGATCGCCCACCACTTCCAGGGTCAGGGCGTCGTCGGCCACGTCGACAACCTTCGCCCGGAAGACCTGGACCAGATCGAAGATGGCGCTGCGGTTCTCGGCGGGAGCCGCGACCTTCAGCAGCATCAGTTCCCGCTCAACGGCCGGGATGGTCGAGAGGTCGATCACCCCGAGGACGTTGACGAGCTTGTCGAGCTGCTTGCTCATCTGCTGCAGGGTGCGGTCATCGCCTTCCACCACCATGGTGAGGCGTGACACGCCGCGGTGTTCGGCCGGGCCGACGGCCAGGCTTTCGATGTTGAACCCGCGGCGGGCAAACAGGCCGGAGATGCGGCTCAGGGCGCCGGATTCGTCTTCCACCAGCACCGAGAGGGTGTGCTTCATGGCCTCGGGATCGCCGGGACGGTGCAACCTGCACGCTAGACCCCGACCCGCAGGCCGGCGCTTCCCTCCCGGCCGGATCGGCCCGTGCTCAGGCCGGCAGCCCCAGGCCTCCGAGCCAGTCGAGCAGGGCCCGGTGGAAGGGTTCCGGACATTCATCGTGGGGGCAGTGGCCGCAGTCGTCGAGCACCACCAGGCTCAGGGCTGGGCACGACTCCTGGCAGACCCTGGCCACGGCGAGCGGCACCAGCCCGTCCTGACGACCCCAGATGAGCAGTAGGGGGCGTCGCAGCCGGGCCAGCAGCGCCGGCGCCGTGGCGGCCTGGGGGCGGAGCGCCATGGCGATGCTCATCGCCCGCAGGCTGCCGACCGCCCCGGGCCGGCGTGCGGGCCTGGAGATCACCCGGCGCAGTTCCGGGTCGCCGATCACGGGATGTCGGTAGGCCGACTGCAGGCCGAGGTCGAGCAGCGGCGAGTGGACGAGCAGCGGCACGATCAGCTCCAGCGGCAGCAGGCGGCAGAGCAGGCGCACCAGGATCCGGCGCAGGCGCCTCCACCAGCGGGGGCAGCGGCGCGAGCGGCCGGGGGGGGACGGAGCCGCCATCAGGGCGGGGTCGGGCAGGGGGGCGGCCACCACGGCCTGCACCCAGCCCGGATGGAACACGGCGCAGCTGAGGGCCACCAGCCCCCCCAGGGAATGGCCGATCAGCACGGCCGCCCGGCCCACCACCTGTTCGAGGAAGGCCTGCAGCTGGCGGGCCCAGAGGCGGTTGTCGAGGGGGCGCCATCGCTGCAGGGCCGGTTGGTGGCTGGCGCCGAATCCCAGCAGGTCCAGCCCGTAGACGCACCAGCCGGCCTCGACCAGCTCGGCGGCGTTGTGACGCCAGTGGCCGCTTCCTGCCCCGAAGCCGTGCAGCAGCACCAGGGCGGGCCGGCGCGGATCCCCGAGCCGCCGCCAATGACAGGGCAGACCCTGCCAGATCCAGGTGCCGTGATGGCCCCAGCCGGTTGAACGGTCCCGGCAGCGGTGCGCTCCCCCGTCAGGCTCCGGGGGGCGGTCAGGGGCCTGCCGGTGATGCTCCGGAGGCCGGCGGGCAGGCTGGGGGTCGTCGTGCATCTGCCGGGCTGGCTCGATGACCTTTGCCGAAGCACAGCCGATCCACTATCGCGAAGCTGCGGCAACGGTGCGCACCGGGACGGGGTTCTTCCGTGACGATTCGAGGCCGTCCCGGGATCTGGGGGTGCTGCTGGCCGTCGATCAGCGGCGCCAGGGGCCGCTGGCGGTGCTGGATCTGATGGCCGGATGCGGCATCCGCGCGGTCCGCTACGGCCTGGAGGCCGGAGCCGCCAGCCTCTGGGTCAATGACGCGGATCCGGATCGGCTGCCGCTGCTGCAGGCCAACCTGGCCCAGCTGCCGGAGGCCCTGCCGCGCCGCTGCAGCAGCGAGACGGCCCAGTCCCTGCTGGCGGGATGCGTGCAGCGCCGTCAGCGCTTCCAGCTGGTGGATCTGGATGCCTTCGGCTGCCCGACCGCGTTGGTGCCCTGGGCCCTGGAGACGGTCAGCCTCGATGGGGTGCTCTACCTGGCCAGCAGCGACGGCCGCTCCCCCACCGGCCACGACCGCCGCGCTGCGGTGCGCCGGCTCGGGGCCGCCGCGAGGGCCCATCCCGCCTCCTGGGAGCTGGCCCTGCGGCTGCAGCTCGGGGTGCTGGCCCGCAGCGCCTGGGCCCTCGGACACGGCCTCCAGCCCTTGCTCTCCACCAGCGAAGGCCGCACCTTCCGCACGGCGATCCGCCTGACCCGTTCTCCCCAGCCGGATGAGGAGGCCAGTCTCGGTCTGCTGGCGCACTGCCACCGCTGCGGGGACCAGCAGGTGCAGAGCCTGCTGCGGCTGGGGCCGTGGCGGGCCTGCGGCTGTCCGGGAGAGGCGAAGCCGGCGATCAGCGGACCCCTGTGGATCGGGCGGCTGCAGGACAGTGCGCTGCTGCGGCGGTTGGAGATCCTGGCCACGGGGGACTGCCACGCCAGCGTCGCGCCGGAGACCCTGCGGCTGCTGCGACGGCTGGCGGCGGATCCCGGCCTGCCGGTCCCCTGCTGGCCCCTGGCCGAGCTGGCCCGCAGCCTCGGCCGGCCCCTGCCCCGCCGCCAGGCCCTGCTCAGGGCCCTGCAGCAGCGGGGATACACGGCGCTCTCCAGCGGCGTGATGGCGGCCCAGATCCGCAGTGATGCCCCCTGGGAGACCGTGCTGGCGGTGGCGAGGAACCTCGGCAGCCCGGAGGCTGCTAAATAGGAGGCCCTGCATTCGACCTGCGGCATGGCATCGGAAATCTTCGGCACGGCAGCCCTGTTCTGGGTGCTCATCCCCGTGGGCCTCGCCGGTGGCGCCCTGCTGCTCAAGCTCCTCGACGACTGAGAGCCGGCGGCGGGGCCCGGGCGGGCTTCGGGCTGCTTCCCCTGGCGGATCAGGCCGGGCCGGCCCCTCCTGAGGGCGGCTGCTTCGTTGTGGTCGCCCGCAGCTCCCCCGCGATGTCCGGTCCCCGGGCGTCGCGCCCGGAGGTCCACGCCTCACTGGAGATCGATCCCCGTGCTCTCCCTGCGGTGGAGCACCACCGCGGCTTAGGCTCGCGCCGCCATGGGAACGGTCGATGAAGCTTCTGGTTGTCGGTGGAACCGGAACCCTCGGCCGTCAGATCGCGCGACGCGCCGTGGAAGCTGGTCACGAGGTCCGCTGCATGGTCCGTGCCCCGCGCAAGGCGGCATTCCTGCAGGAGTGGGGCTGTGAGCTGACTCGCGGCGATCTGCTCGAGCCCGCCAGCCTCGATTACGCGCTGGAGGGACAGGAGGCCGTGATCGACGCGGCCACCGCCCGGGCCGGAGACAGCCACAGCGCCTGGGACATCGACTGGAGCGGCAAGCAGAACCTGTTCGCGGCCTGCGCCCGGGCAGGAGTCCGGCGGGTGGTCTTCCTTTCCCTGCTCAATGCGGACCGCTATCCCAACGTGCCGCTGATGGAGATCAAGCACTGCACCGAGCAGTGGCTGATGGCGTCGGATCTCGATTGGACCATCCTGCGATGCGCTGCCTTCATGCAGGGTCTGATCAGCCAGTTCGCCATTCCGGTGCTCGAGAATCAGACGGTCTGGGTCAGCGGTTCGCCCACACCGATCGCCTACATGAACACCCAGGACGTGGCCCGGTTTGCGGTGGCCGCCCTGGCCCAGCCGGGCACCAGCCGGGCCGCCTGGCCCGTGGTGGGGCCCCGTGCCTGGACCACCAGCGAGATCACCCAGCTGTGCGAACGGCTGAGCGGTCGCGAGGCCCGGGTGTTCCGGGTGCCTCCCGTGCTGATCCAGATGATGCAGGGAGTGGCCGATTTCTTCGAGGCCAGCCGCAACGTGGCCGAGCGCCTCTCGTTCGCCGAGATCATCACGGCGGGCACCGCCTTCGATGCCGCGATGGAGCCCAGCTACACCGCCTTCGGACTGGAGGAGGCCGAGACCACCCGCCTCGAGGACTACCTCAAGGAGTATTACGACACGATCCTGCGGCGCCTGCGCGAGATGGAGGCGGATCTGGATAAGGACGCCAAGAAGAAGCTGCCGTTCTGATCCGGCCACCCTGGTGATGGTTCATGTGTACCATGGTCCATCGGATCCTTCCGGTTTGCTCCCTCCGTATGGCCATTGCCCAGATCAAGAACCTGCAGCGCCGTCTGGCCAACCTGGAGCAGGAGGCCAGCGATGAACTCGATCGTGCCTGCGGCCACGGCCTCTGGCAGACCCTGGGCTTCGATGCCCTGGACACCCTGGAGGATCCGGACCGTCGCGCCAGGGCCAACTACTACTACGGACAGCTGCAGACCGCCAGGGAATTGCGCGAAGCCCTCGGTTGACCGCCCGGTCCCGTGTTGATCCGCAGGGCTGACCAGTGCGGCGGCCACCCTCTTTCCGGCTCTCTCCGGCCGGCAGCTCTCAGCCTCGACCTCTCCCACCGCGGCCGGAGCGCCAGCCGGCAGCCCTGGCCGATCCGCTGAGGGCCGATCCCGTCAGCAGGGCCTGCAGCCGCTGCTGCTCCTCAGCGCTGACCGGGCGCCAGCGGCCCTGGTCCAGTCCCTGCAGGTCCAGCGGCGGCTGACCATCCATCAGGTCCATCGCCACGCGCAGCAGTCGCAGGGTGGGGAGCCCCACGGCGGCGGTCATCCGGCGCACCTGCCGATGCCGGCCCTCGCGCAGCTCCAGTTCCAGCCAGCAGGTGGGCACCGTGAGGCGGTGGCGGATGGGGGGCTCCCGTTCCGGCCAGCCGGGCGTGGGCAGCTCCCGCACCCGGGCCGGCAGGGTTCGACGCCCCTGGATCATCACCCCGTCCCGCAGGCGTTGCAGGGCCTCGGCTGCGGCGCAGCCCTCCACCTGCACGTGATACCGCCGCCAGTGCCCCCAGCGGGGGTCCGTCAGGCGATGCTGCAACCTTCCGTCGGCGGTGAGCAGCAGCAGCCCCTCACTGTCGGCATCGAGGCGTCCGGCGGCATAGACGTCCGGCTGGGGGATGAAGGGGGCCAGGGTCTGCCAGCGGCTGCCGGGTTCCTCGCTGAACTGACTGAGGACGCCGTAGGGCTTGTGGAACAGGAGTGTGGTCAGGGTCGTCGTCAGCGAGGGCGGATGGGGTGGGGACGGGGCGTGGGGCCTCCCGTCTAGTGTGGTTTCCTATCGACTCTGTCAACAGCACCACCGCATGATCGAGACCTCCGGCGTGATCGAGAAGGAGCAGGGGAACGGGTTCTACCTCGTCACCCTGGAGCAGCCGGCCGGTCACCAGTGCCTCTGCCGCGCCGCCGGCAAGCTGACCAAATTCCGCATCAAACTCCTGGCCGGTGACAAGGTGCTGGTGGAGATCAGCCCCTACGACCTGTCGAGGGGCCGGATCACCTACCGGGAGCGCAATGCCGGCGCCACCGGACCACGGCCTGGTGGCAACCGTCCCGGGGGGCCGCGGCGCCGCTGAGCACCACAGCCGATTCCGGGCACGCCCTCAGACCGCCACAGGCAGCAGCGCTTCGATCGCCTGGCGGAACTCGCTGCGCTGGCGCACACCACGCCACTGCTGGCGCAGATCCCGACTCAGGAACAGCTGCACTGTCGGCGTTCCGGTCACCCCGGCCTGCTGGGCGATGTCCGGTTCGGCTTCGATGTCGATCTCGACTCCCTGGGCGCGGCCGTTCAGCTCTTCGAGCACCCGCTTGAGCTGGGGCTTGAGAACGTGGCAGGGACCGCAGCTTGGCGAGGTGTAGACCACCAGCAGGGGCCTGGGGCTGTCGTGATACAGCTTGCGCAGGGCGTAGCTGCCCTTCTGCCACAGCCCGTCGGGGTCGTAGTTTCCGGCATCGCTCGTCGCCGTGCGCTGCGGTTCGCCCACCGGCTTCGGTTCGACGGACTCCCGCTGCACCCGAACCGCCAGATCCTTGTGGCTGAGCCAGCGCTCGGCGGCCAGCGCCGCCTGACAGCCGCTGCCGGCAGCCGTGATGCCCTGTCGCCATTCGGCATCGGCCACGTCCCCGGCGGCGTAGACCCCCTCCAGCTCGGTTTCCGGCCGGCCCGGACGGGTGCGCACGTAGCCGTGCTCATCAAGGGGGAGCTGCCCCCGCACCAGCCGGGTGTTCGGGGTGTGGCCGATGGCATAGAACAGGCCGCGGACCGGCAGGGTGTCGCGGCTGCCGCCGGAGTCCTCGAGAATCACGGCCTCCAGCCAGTCGTCGCCGGATGCCTCAACGACGCGGCGATCCCAGTGGATGGTGACGGCTGGATTGGCCCGCACCCGATCGGCCATGGCCGCACTGGCCCGCAGTTCGTGGGAGCGCACGATCAGGTGCACCCTGCTGCCGTACTTGGTGAGGTAGACGGCCTCTTCGCAGGCGGAGTCTCCCCCCCCGACCACGGCCAGCTCCGCCGAGCGGAACTGGGGGGTGGCGCCGTCACAGATCGCGCAGGCGCTGATGCCGCGGCTCCAGAACCGCTCTTCGGAGGGCAGCTCGAGTCGGTTGGCCCTGGCTCCGGTCGCCAGGATCAGGGCATGGGTCTCGATCACCTGGCCGGCGGCGGTGATCCGGTAGGGGCGCTGTGAGAGGTCGATCGACTCGGCATCCGCTTCGAGCAGCCGCGTTCCCCAGCGTTCGGCCTGGGCACGACAGCGGTCCATCAATTCGGGCCCGAGGATGCCATCGGGGAAGCCCGGGTAATTCTCCACGTGGGTGGTGGTCATCAGCTGGCCCCCCGGGATGCCTCCGTCCTGGAAGCCGGTGATCAGCAGGGGGTCGAGGTTGGCCCGGGCCGCGTAGATCGCTGCGGTGTAGCCCGCAGGTCCGGATCCGATGATGACCAGGTTCTCCACAGACATGGCAGGCGAAGGCGGATCGACTACGCCTAAGCCTAGGAAGAGGGGGTGCTGTGCCGACGCCGGAAAGCTGTCTGGCCGGGTTGCGCCGCGCGCCGTGGCCGAGCGGACCGGGAAGGGGTGGCGAGGATCTAAAGACTTGCTTTAGGATTCGAGCAGTCCGTCGGTTTCCCTCAGTCGATCCATGCCCGGCAGGGCCGGCACCATCAGCACGGACGCCTGCAACAGGTCCGGATGGTCCTCCAGGCAGACCAGCCATTCCCGGAACTCTTCGTTGAGCGCGAAGCTGTCCTCATAGAGCTCGCGGCTGTCCAGGGAGGCCCTGCGGGCCAGGGCCCAGCAGACGGCCACGGTCAGGCGCCGATGGATGGCAGGACTGATGGGCTCGTCCATGGGCGTGTCTTGCGATGGCGAGCTCACGATCATCCCGCAGGTCCGACCCAAGTTGATGCGGGTTCCCGCCTGCGGGAGTGTCGGTTGACACAACGTCGCACTTCCGTTTGTCCGGGCGGCCACACGGGAGCGGTCGCTCAGGCCCCGCGCCGCAGGAAGCGGGGCAGTTCCGGTCCAGACACCTCGAGCATCCGGCCCGCTCCATCCGCCACCGCCTGCAGTGGGGGGCGATGCGGCCATCCCCCCGCTCCCGCTGCCACGGCAGCGGCGTCCGGGGCCCCGGAGCCCCGGATCACGTAGGGCGGGCTCAGGGACCAATGGCGGGCGTAGCCCATCAGCAGCGGATCGGCCGGTGCGTAGATGAACGAGGGCTGCCGCGGGATGGGTTCGACGGCGGCGCGCTCAGCGTCGATGCGCACCGCCCTGGTGATCGCCTGCAGGAAGCGACAGCGGGTGACCACGGTCGTCAGATAGGCCACCACCCGCAGGCGGGGGGCGTCGAATCCCTCCGCGCACATGTCGATGCTGACCAGCCAGTCCCCCTCCCCGGCCCGGAACGCGCTCAGGTGATCCGCCGCCTCCGGGTCCTGGGAGTGCACGCAGCGGACCCCATCCCCCTGTTCCCTCAGCAGGGCGGCGATGCTGCGGGCGTGGTGGATATCGCGGGCGATCACGATCCCCCCCGCCGAGGCATGCTCCCGCCGCACCGACTCCAGGCGCCGCCGGGCCTGCAGCAGCAGGCGCATGGCGATGCCCCCCGGATCGCCGATGCGGATGGCGCGACGCAGGTTGCGTGCCCTCCAGCTCTCCCGGCTCTCCGCCGAGAGGGGCGAGGTCTCCAGCTCTCCGGGATTGCCGCCGTCCCCCTGCTCCCCGTGCTGCACCCAGCCGTCCTGGAAGCGGAACTCGAGCGGGCGCACATCCCCGGCCACGATCAGCTGGCGGGGTTGCACGGTGAGATCCGGCACGATCCGCTCCACCGGTTCCCCGTCCTCGTGGCCCTGGATCCGGCGCGCGGCGCAGAACGCCAGGTTGTCGGCCCGGAAGGGGGTGCCGGAGAGCCCCAGTCGCAGCCTGGCCGCCGCGGTGAAGCTGCTGAAGGCATGCCCCCAGGCGCTGGCTTCGGGTTCGTCCGGATCGAGGCCGAGGTGGTGCACCTCATCGGCGATGGCCATCCAGCGCCGGCCTCCCATCCCGCCGGCGTCATCCGTGAGCTGCTGCTGCAGCCGCGGCAGCTGGCGGGCTGCGGCCTGATAGCTGATCACCACCGCCTCGTCGGCCTCCGGAGGCCAGGCCCCGCTCCATTCCTGCAGCGTCAGGCCGAGGCGGGTGGCCGCCTGCTGCCACTGGGAGGCGATCGAGGTGCGGTGGCAGAAGACCACCAGCCGATCCAGCCGGCCCTCGCGCCGCAGGCGCTCGTAGGCCAGCAGGGCGCCCAGGGTCTTGCCGGCGCCGGGGCCGGCATGGACCAGCACATCCGTGCCGCGGAGGTTCTCCTCCAGCAGGCGAACCCGCAGCAGCTGCAGGAGCTGGCTCTGCCAGGCGCGGGGTCGCAGGGTGGACCCCGCCGAAGGAGCCGGGGCCTGGCGGGATCGCAGCTGGAAGGAGAGAGGGGGCATCCGGCCGGAGAACAATGTCTTTGGGTAAATCTTCCTATTCCCACGCCCGGCTGCGTCTCTAACTTCCGACCAGCACCCCCGGCGTCAGGCCATCATGGCGAGCCCCCGCAATCCCCTCCCGGAGCAACGCCAGCATCTCGAATGCTGCTGGCAGCGGGATTGCGACATCGATCCGATGATCCTGCGCATGCGCCTGTTGCGCCATCAACAGCTGCTGCCACAGGCCCGCAGTCTTGAGCAGGAATTACTGCCGTTGTTCTGAACAGATCAAAAAAACCGGGACCGCCCATCCGGCCCCGGTTTCAGTGCGCCACTGCCGGGCTTCAGGCCACCGCTTCGGCGTGGTTGACCAGCAGATGTTCCACCTCGCGCAGATCCTCCGCGGCACAGCAGCGGGCGCGTTCGAAATCTCCATCGGCATCCTCCAGCATGCGCGAGGCCATGCGATCGAGAAGCTCCTCCCGGCGCTCCTCCAGGACGGCGAGCAGCTCCTCCTCGATCAGATAGCGGATCCCGCGCCCCCGCAGGGCGTTCTGGGAGGCTTCGGCCAGGGTCCCCTGCACCAGCTCCTTCACGAACAGCCGCTGCACCTCGCTGCTGCGCAGGAAACTCTCCATCGCATTGATCGTGCCATCGACGACGGTGCGCTCGATTTCAGCCGGTTCGGAGTTGAGCTTGAACTCCCAGTCGAGATGGCGTCTCTGCCAGCCCTGCTGCTGCAGATTCGGCATCACCGTCTGACAGAAACTGTCGACCGAGATTTCATAAACCCGCTCCGCAAGCCGCTCACACCAGCCAGCTCCATGGGCATCGAGGTTGCGGCGGACGTCCTCACGGGCCACGGCATGGCCGCCGTGGTGGGCGTGACAGACGCCGTCGGGACATTCAAGGGCCGTCAGGGGCATTGCGGGTCGGGAATGGACTTGGCCACAAGCTGGCCGCCTGGAACACACCTGGCCAGGGTCTTCAAGATCTCTACACAACCCCTGCGTTCGCGTCCCGCTCTGGCGGAACAGGTGGCGCTCAGGGCAAGGGCCGCGGGCTGGGGGTTGCGCTGATGCCACAACGGTGGGGGTGTCAGCACAAAGGCTCCGGCTCGGAGGGTTCCACTCCCCACCCTTTCCTATAAACGAATCTTGCTGTACCTGGAGGTTGGGTCGTTGGTGAAGTTCCTGGTACCGAGGGAGAGTTCCCCGGGAGAACGGCGGGTGGCCGCCACCCCGGAGACCGTCAGAAGGCTGGCCACCAAGGGGGTCACCTGGTTGGTGGAGGAAGGGGCCGGTCAGGCCAGCGGCTTCCTGGATGCTGATTACAGCGGTGCCGGCGCCCAGATGGTGGCCTCGGATGCGCTGCCCTGGGGCGAGGTGGATGCGGTGCTCTGCGTCGCCACCCCCGAGGATGGCGCCCTGGCCCATCTGCGCCCGGGAGCCCTGCTGATGGGGCTGTTGGCACCTTATGGAGCCACCGGGCTGATGGAGCTCCTGGCCCAGCGCCAGGCCAGCGCCATCGCCATGGAGCTGCTGCCGCGCATCAGCCGCGCCCAGTCCATGGACGTGCTCTCCTCCCAGGCCAACGTGGCGGGCTACAAGGCTGTGCTGCTCGCCGCCGCCGCCCTGGATCGCTACATGCCGATGCTGATGACCGCAGCCGGCACGATTCAGCCCGCCCGCGCCCTGATCCTCGGCGCCGGGGTGGCTGGGCTCCAGGCCCTCGCCACCGCCCGCCGGCTCGGAGCGGTCGTCTACGTCTCGGATGTGCGGCCGGCCGTGCGGGAGCAGGTGGAATCCCTCGGCGGTCGTTTCATCGATCCCCCGTCGCTCGACGACGGCCCCGCAGAGAAGGGGGGGTATGCCTCCCAGGCCAGTGAGGCCTTCCTGGAGGCCCAGCGACAGCAGCTGGCGGAGCAGCTCTCCCTGGCTGACATCGTCATCTGCACTGCCCAGGTGCCCGGCCGGCAGGCGCCGCGCCTGATCAGCGAGGCGATGCTCGACGGCATGCGTCCCGGTGCCGTGGTGGTCGACCTGGCGGTGGCCCAGGGGGGCAACTGCTTCGGAACCCTTCCCGGGCAGACCGTGGATCGCAGGGGCGTGCAGCTGATCGGTGGCGATGGCCTGCCCAGCTCCGTTCCCAACCATGCCAGCGCCCTCTACGCCCGCAACCTCGCGGCGTTGGCGGAGCACCTGCTGGTTCCAGGCGAGCCCACCGCTCTGAAGCTCGATCCGGCCGACCCGATCCTCGAGGGCTGCCTGCTCAGCCTGAACGGCGAATGCCGCCGTCCCGACGTGCTGGGCATGGCGGCCGGTGAGGCTCAGGCGCCGGCTCCCATCCCCTCCGCGGCTCCTTCCCCACTGTCCGGGGCCGCTCCCACTGAACCCGTGCTTTCCGGAGGTGCCCGATGACCGCCCTGACCCAATCCCTCTGGGTGTTGCTGCTCGGCAGCCTGCTGGGGCTTGAACTGATCGGCAAGGTGCCCCCCACCCTGCACACCCCGCTGATGTCGGGGGCCAATGCGGTCAGCGGCATCACCGTGCTGGCCTCGCTCACGCTCCTGCATCAGGCCCAGGGCAACAGCACGCTCCTGGCCATCGGAGCGCTCTCCCTGGGCTTCGCTCTCTACAACGTCATCGGTGGCTTCCTGGTCACCGATCGCATGCTCGCCATGTTCCGTCGCAAGGGAAACCGCTGAATGGACAACCTGCTTTCGGCCGCCCATCTGGGTGATGCCCTCGATCTCCTGGCGGTTCTGCTGCTCGCCCTCGGCCTCAAGGGTCTCTCACGGGTCAGCTCGGCCCGGGCCGCCAACGCCCTCGCCGCCCTGGCCATGGGCCTGGCCGTCGTCGGCCTGCTGATCCAGCTCCAGCCCTCCCCCACCCTCTGGCTGTGGATCGCCGTCGGCAGCAGCCTCGGTGGCCTCGCCGGCGTGCTCACCGCTCAGCGCGTGCCGATGACCGCCATGCCCGAGACGGTCGCTCTGTTCAACGGCTGCGGCGGCATGGCCTCCCTGCTGGTGGCGGTCGGCGTGGCCCTGTTCACCACCGCCGACACCGGCCTGATCGAACTGATCTCGATCGCCATCTCCGTGGTGGTGGGTGCGATCACCTTCAGCGGCTCGATCGTGGCCATGGCCAAGCTGCAGGGTTGGCTCGACACCCCGGCCTGGACCCAGAGCCCCCTGCGCCACGGCGTCAACGTCGCCCTGGCCCTGGTCACCCTGGCGGCGGCCATCCTGCTGCCGGCCAACCCCGGTGGCCTGCCCCTGCTGGTGCTGGTCGCCGGCTCCAGCCTGCTGGGCATCGGCGTCACCCTCTCCATCGGGGGCGCCGACATGCCGGTGGTGATCTCCCTGCTCAACTCCTATTCCGGTGTGGCGGCCGCAGCGGCCGGCTTCGTGGTCGGCAGCCAGCTGCTGATCGTGGCCGGGGCCATGGTCGGCGCCGCCGGCCTGATCCTCACCCAGGTGATGTGCACGGCCATGAACCGCTCCCTCCTCTCCGTGCTGTTCGGCGGGGCCCTGGGGGCCTCCGTCGGCGGAGGTGGCCGTGAGGCGGGCTACAGCCGCATCACCAGCTGCAGCGCCGAGGAGTGCGCCCTCGCCCTGGAGCAGGCCGAGCGGGTTGTGTTCGTGCCCGGCTACGGCCTGGCGGTGGCCCAGGCTCAGCATGCCCTGCGGGAACTCTCCAAGCTGCTCGAGGCCCATGGCGTCAAGGTCACCTACGCCATCCATCCGGTCGCCGGACGCATGCCCGGCCACATGAACGTGCTGCTGGCGGAGGCGGATGTGCCCTACGAACAGCTGGTGGAGATGGAGATGATCAACCCCGAGTTTCCCCAGACCGATGTGGTGATCGTGCTCGGGGCCAATGATGTGGTCAATCCCGACGCCAAGACCGATCCCACCAGCCCGCTGTACGGCATGCCCGTGCTCGAGGTGGACCAGGCCCGTCAGGTGTTCGTGGTCAAGCGCAGCCTCGGTGCCGGTTATGCCGGCATCGCCAACGCCCTGTTCGAGCTGCCCCAGACGGCCATGGTGTTCGGGGACGCCAAGGCGGTGATCAACGGCCTGCTCTCGGAACTGCGCTCCATGGGGGTGGGAAAGGTGAAGGTGGCGGCCTGAAGCCAGCCGGCCCCTCCCCTTGGCGGCCCCCGGACTCCGGGGGCCGCTTTTTTGGGGCCGCTTCAGGCCGGCGGCGCTTCTGCGCTCCAGGCCTCCCACCGCCGCGATCCAGCCCTCAGGCCCCGCCTAGGGTGCAGCGCACTCCCCAGGGTCAGCTGCCTTCATGCCTGAAGAGAATCACGATCCGGTCACTGTCAAGCTCCCCGCCCCCGACTGGATCGGCGACGCCCTCGGCATCACCATCAGGGATCTGGAGGCCCGGGTGCTCGGCGAGGGGCGCGGGCTGCAGTCGACCACCTGGCGGTTGCAGCTGGACTGCGAGCCCAGGGACGATGGGCCGACCAGCGTGATCCTCAAGAGCGAGACCGCCGACGAGGAGTTCAACGCCTTCAGCCGCCTCCACAACGCCTTCGAGCGGGAGGTCGGCGTCTACACCCACTGCACCCCCCAGCTGGAGAATCATCGCCCGAGCGTCTACGCCTGCCAGGGGGGCAGCCCCTCCTGGCTGTTGATGGAGGATCTCAGCCATCTGCGCTCCGGTGATCAGGTGATCGGCCTCAGCTTTGAGGAAACGCTCGCCACCGTGCAGCAGATGGGGGCCATCCACGCCCGGTTCTGGCTGAATCCGGAGCTCAGCGGCCATGCCTGGCTGCCCCGTCACGGCTTCTGGTTCGCCGATCCCAGGGAGGAGTTCTTCGAGGACTTCTTCCGCACCTACGGCGTCCGCTTCGGGCCGGAGGTCTGCCGGCTCTATCGCGCCGTCCTGGAGCAGACCGCGGCCATTGATGCGGCCCTCGACCACAGGCCCTGGACCCTGGTGCATGGGGACCTGCGGGCCGACAACCTGCTGTTCGACCGCGGCGTCGAGGATCCTGACTCGGTGATCATCGACTGGTCCTGGGCCAGCCGCAGCCTGGGGGCGATCGACATCGCCTTCCTGATCGGCGGCAGCACACCCCAGGTGCAGCGGCTGGGTCGCCACGAGCAGCTGCTCGAGGCCTGGCACCGGACCCTGCTCGAGCATGGCGTCAGCGATTACTCCCTGGCGGAAGCCCGCCGCGACCTGCAGCTGGCATCCCTGCGCTGCATCACGACCGGGGTGGCCATGCATTCCTTCTCCTCCGGCCCGGACACCCCGGTGCGGGTGGCTCTGTTCATGGACGACGCCATCCAGCGCCATGCGGCTTACGCCCTGGAGATCGAGGCCTGGCAGGCGCTGCCCGATCCCTCGGGTTTCCCCATCGGCTGAGGCGTCCTGCCGGCAGCGTCGCCTGGACCGCCGGCCTGCCCGGCGGAACTGTCCTTTCCCCCCCCCGGACCGTGAGCGAGCCCCCCTTCCCTCCTCCCGGGGCCGCCGATCGGCCGGCCCTGCCCTACTTCGATCGTCTGCTGCCCCGGCTGGAGGCGGCAGCGGCCGGCCAGGAGGCCTCCCTGGACGCCCAGCTGTTCGGGCGCCACGTGCACTGGGGCTACTGGCCCGATCCCGCCTCCGCCCTGGGCACCCCGGCGGATTTCGCCGACGCCGCCGAGGCGCTCTGCGCCCTGGTCTGTCAGGCCGCCCGGGTCGAGTCGGGCCAGGCGGTGCTGGATGTGGGCTGCGGAGTGGGGGGCACGCTGATGCACCTCAATGCCCAGCATCGCGATCTGAGCCTCACCGGCCTCAACATCGATCCCCGCCAGCTGGCGATCGCCCGCCGCCAGGTTCAGCCCTTGCACGGCAACCGCGTCTGCTTCGTGGAGGGGGATGCCTGCCGCCTGCCCTTCGCCGACGCCAGCTTCGATGTGGTGCTGGCGGTGGAATGCATCTTTCATTTCGGCAGCCGGCGGGCCTTCCTGGCCGAGGTGGCCCGGGTGCTGCGGCCCGGGGGCCGGCTGGCCCTTTCCGATTTCGTGGCCAGTGAGGCGCTGGCGCTGCTGAGTGCCCTGCCCGGGGTCGCGGGCCGCGCAGACGAGCGCTCCACCTATGGCAGCACCAACGTGGTCCGGCTGCGCACCTATCAGCGCCTGGCCCGGGAGCTGGGCTGGCCCCCCTTCTCCTGTCGCGACATCACCGCCGGCACCCTGCCGACCTATCCGGTGCTGCTGCGCCATTCCCTGCTGGCCAGCGATCCTGCCGACCGCCGCACCAACCGCCTGCTGCAGGCGCTCAGCCGGCTGGGGTTGCTGCGTTATCTGGTCCTGGAGGTCTCTCCCCACGGCTGAGCTCCGCGGCGCTCCCCGCCAGCGGCACCCGACGCACCACCCATGCGTCGATGGGCTGCCCCTGCAGGATGTGTTGCCGCACGATGCGCTCCAGGCGTTCCGGGGTGAGTTCGCCGTAGACGATGCCCTCGGGCCAGATCAGCAGCACCGGACCGCCGCTGCACACGCGCAGGCAGTCCACCTTGCTGCGCCAGACCACCCCCTCGGGGCGGCGGGGATCCTCCAGGCCCAGGTCCCGCACCAGGGCTTTGAGCCGTTGCCAGCAGGCGGCTCCGCGCAGGGGATCGTTGCAGCAGAGCGGCTTGCTGGGGGCAGCGCAGAGCAGCAGGTGATGCTGCACCCGCGGGCCTTCTCTCCCTGCCGCCTGCGGTCCGGCCCCAGCGGGCGGCGGCGTCATGCGGGCAGGGCCGCCTGCACGCGGCTGTGGAGGCTGGCGCAGGCTTCGCGGGTGGCCTGACGCGCCCAGGCATCCACCGCCAGCACGTCCTCCAGCGAGGGTTGGGCGACGCAGCCGGTGCGGTGGCGGTCGCAGACCCGTTCGATCAGTTCGGGGATCGCCAGGAAGGGGATCGCCTCCTCCAGGAACAGGGCAACGGCCTGTTCGTTGGCGGCATTCATGGCGGCCGGCATGGTGCCCCCGGTCCGCCCGGCCGCGTAGGCCAGCTCCATGCAGGGATACTTCTGACGATCCGGGGCGCGGAAGCTGAGCTGGCCGACCTCAGTGAGATCGAGGCGGCGCCATGGGGTGTCCAGGCGTTCGGGCCAGCTGAGGCAGTAGAGGATCGGCAGCTTCATGTCGGGCCAGCCCAGCTGGGCCAGCACCGAGCTGTCGGCCAGTTCCACCATCGAGTGGATGATGCTCTGGGGGTGAATGATGATCTCGATGTGGTCGTAATCCAGGCCGAACAGATAGTGGGCCTCGATCACCTCCAGACCCTTGTTCATCAGGGTGGCGGAGTCGACCGTGATCTTGCGGCCCATGCTCCAGTTGGGATGGCTGGTGGCATCGGCGACGGTGGCCTTGGCCAGATCAGCCGCGGGCCAGTCGCGGAAGGCACCGCCGGAGGCGGTGAGCTGGATTCGCCTCAGCCCCGGCGTGGGCACTCCGGTGGACAGGCGCGCCGTATCGGCCCAGGGGGTGCCCTGCAGGCACTGGAACAGGGCTGAGTGTTCCGAGTCGGCGGGCAGCAGGCGGCTGCCGCTGCGCTCCAGCTCCGGCAGCACCACCGGACCGGCGGCGATCAGGGTCTCCTTGTTGGCCAGGGCGATGTCCTTGCCGGCCCTGATTGCGGCCAGGGTGGGCAGCAGCCCGGCGCATCCCACGATGCCGGTGACCACCAGGTCGGCGCTGGCCCAGGCCGCGGCGGCGCAGAGCCCCTCGCTGCCCCCCAGCAGTTCGGGCAGGCGGGCCGGGCGCAGGGCCGGATCCAGAGCCTCCAGCCGCTGCCGCAGGGCGGCGACGTGGTCCGCATCGGCCAGGGCCACCACCTCGGGATGGTGGCGCACGATCTGATCGACCAGCAGGTCGAGGTTGCGACCGGCGGTGAGGGACACGACCCGGAAGCGATCCGGGAATTCGTCGACGATCTCCAGGGTCTGGGTGCCGATCGACCCGGTGGACCCAAGCACGGCGAGGGCTTTCACAGGTGGCACGGCGCAGGCGCCAGCCAGTCTCCCACCGCGCCCTCTTGACGCCCCAGCTGCCCGAGCCACGCCATCGGCCGCCGGCGATCATGCTGGGGCGTGCCGTCCCCCCGGCCTGGCCAGCCCCTTTGCCCCTGACCCGATGCTCTGGTTACGACGCTGGAACTTCATCGAACGGGCCCGCCTGGAACGGGAGCTGTGGGAGGCCTTCGAGCGCGGCGAGGATCTCGACGCCCTGGTGGAGACCTGCCGCGGCGCCGCGTCGGCCGGGGACAGTGCCGCCGTTCTGCGCCTGGAGGTGTGGCAGACCACCGTGGTGCGGATCCGTCGCATCGAGCGGATGATGCAGGGCCAGCCGCAGCCCGGTGGGGAGCGGACCGGCCCGGGGCCCGGCGGCTCCTCGCCCGGCTGAGCCAGGGCCCACTCCGCCCCGGCAGGTCTGGCTCCGGCGGCGAGAGCCGGGCTGGCCGGGCCGCCGGCGTTCTGGCCTGATCCTGGGCTGATGCAGGCCGCGGCCCGACGCGGGAGCGGAGCGGGGCTCAGCTGCGCAGCCAGATCGTTTCCCCTCCGGGCCTGTCGATCAGCTCGATGCCCTGGGCTCGCAGCTGCTCGCGGATGCGGTCGGCCGCGGCGTAATCGCGGGCGGCCTTCGCGGCCCGGCGCTCCTCCACCAGCTGCGCGATGGCGGAGTCCTCCGGGCTCTCGCCGGCGACCTGGCCCGGCTGGGCGTGATCCTGCGGCTGCGGGGCGCCGGCGGCAGCGGATCCTGGGGTCTGTGCCGGGTCGGGACGCTCGCCCTCCACTTCCAGCCCGAGCACCTGTGCCAGCTCCTGCAACAGCTGCCAGCGCTCCCGGGCCGTTCGGTCCGCCGCCGTGGGCGGTTCGCCCACCCGCAGGCGATTGGCCAGGGCCCGCAGGGGGCGGGCCAGCTCGAACAGCTCCGCCAGGGCTGCGGAGGTGTTGAGGTCATCGTCCATCGCCGCGATGAAGCGCTCGCGGGAGGCGCTGAGCCCGGCGTCCAGACCGGCAGAGGGCCCGGCGGCCGGCGGGGCGGCGGGCGCGGGCGTCCAGCCCAGCAGCGCCCCATGGCTGCGGCCGAGGTTGAGGGCGGCCTGCAGTCCCTTCCATCCCGTCGCCGCCGCCTCGAGCCCCTCGGAGGTGAAATCCAGGGGCTTGCGGTACTGGGCCTGCAGCACGAACAGCCGCAGCGTCATCGGCGAGGTGCCGCGGGCCAGCAGGTCGCGGATGGTGGTGAAGTTGCCCAGGGTTTTGGCCATCTTCTCCCCCCCCACGTTGACCATGCCGTTATGCAGCCAGTAGCGCGCCAGCGGCTTGCCGGTGGCGGCCTCGGACTGGGCGATCTCGTTCTCGTGGTGCGGGAAGATCAGATCCGCGCCGCCCAGGTGGATGTCGATCGTCTCCCCCAGCTCCTGGCGGACCATGGCCGAGCATTCGATATGCCAACCCGGCCGCCCAGGACCCCAGGGGGAGGGAAAGCTGGGCTCGCCGGGTTTGGCTCCTTTCCACAGGGCAAAGTCGAAGGGGTGGCGTTTGCGGGCTTCCTCCACCTCGTTGACGCGGCCGCCTGCGCCCTCCCTCTGGGCGAGCAGATCACGGCCCGACAGTTTGCCGTAGTCGCTCTGACGCAGCACGGAGAAATAGACATCTCCGTCGGAGGAGTAGGCGGCGCCCCGCTCTGTCAGTTCGCCGATCATGGCTCGGATGCCATCGAGGCACAGGGTGGCCCTGGGCATGCGATCGGGACGCAGGATGTTGAGGGCATCCATGTCCTGGTAGTAGGCCGCGATATTGCGTTCGCTGACCTGCTGCATCGTCTCGCCGTTACGGGCGGCGCGGGCCAGGATCTTGTCGTCGATGTCGGTGAAGTTCTGCACGAAGGTCACCGCGTAGCCACGCCAGGTCAGATAACGGCGCAGCACATCCCAGACCACATAGCTGCGGGCATGACCCACATGACACAGGTCGTAGACCGTGACGCCGCAGCAGTAGATCTTGACCTGACCGTCCTGCAGCGGGATGAACTCCTCCCTTGTACGGGTCAGGGTGTTGGTGAGCCTCAGGGTCACGCAGCAGGCCGGGACCGCCCGGTGGCAGCAACAGAGGCCAACGTAAGGCCACGGGGGACGGTGCCGGCCCGTGCGCTAACGCGAAAAAGCCCCACGGCAGAGCCGCGGGGCCTCGCTGTCCTCAGGGGGCGTCTGCGCCGGGGGCGGCCGCAGCCGCTCCGTTGCAGGGCTGGATGATCAGCCGACGCTCCAGACGCCGCCGGCGATCTTCACCAGCGGGGCCACCAGGGTGGTGCTGGCGAGGAACCAGGCGAAGGCGGCACCGCCGCAGCCACCCAGCCAGAAGCCGCTGGCGAACTCAGCCCAGCCCGCCTTGGTGAACAGATCGGCGGGGGGATTGTCGATCGTGGCGTCGGGGGGCTGCACGCTGGGGCCCTGGCCGGCGGTGCCGTAGATCGACAGGCAGACGGTCAGGATCGAGACCAGGCCGATGGTGGCCAGCAGGCCGGCGGTGCTGGCGTATTCGGTGAGGCGGAGGGGGCCGGTGATGGCGAAGGGGCCGTACAGGAAGAAGCCATGGGCCATGCCCACTTCCAGGCCGCGGCGGTTGGGGGAGAGGGAGGGGCGGTAGGCCGGCAGGGCGCCCAGGAAGGCCCGGGTGAAGTAGCTGCTGTTGACGGGGGTGGCCAGATTGCCGACGGTCGGATCAGCGACGGGGGAGACAGTCATGGAATGGGAAATGCCGAAATGATGAAGGCGGAACCGGTCAGCGGGCGACGGGGGATTCAGTCGCGGGCTTCAATCACGTTGAACAGCAACGCCATGGCCACCGCCGGGCCGAGAATTCCCACGATGGGAACGAAAACCGACGGCAACCAGGCAGCGGCGAAATCACCAGTCATGGCACAAGCCAATAAGAACCGCCGGTACTGTACGGAGCACGTCATGCGGAGCCTGCGGGCGTCCCAGGCGAAGACATAAAAGTTCAGCTGCCGCCATGCCCCCGTCCCTCTGGGCTGCCCTGCTTCCCCTCGTCGTCCTCAGCCTCTGGCTGGTCACCCGTCGGCGTCCTGTGCTGCTCCGCTCCACCGACACCGCCGCCGTGGCGGCCCTCAACCGCGCCCAGATCAGCAGTCGGGTGCTGCCTGCCCCGCCGGCGGCGGCGTCCGAGGGCCCGCCTGCCGGCCCGGAGGCCGCCTCGGGGGCAGCCCCGCTGGATGCCCTGCCTCCTCTGCCCCGCACCGCCGCCGAACGCAGGGCCTACAGGAAGCTGCTGCGGCGCTGGTGGGGCGGTGATGCCCAGCAGCGGCTGCGAGCCCTGGCCGCAGCGGAGCGCTGGCGCGATCCCTCCAATCTCCCCCTGCTGCGCCGGGGCCTGCGGGATGTGGATCCGCGGGTGATCGCTGCCGCTGCCGCCGCGATCACGCCCTACCGCAGCAGGCCGGCTGCCCCGTTCCCCGGGGCCGAACCCCGACCGTGGCGCAGGGTCTCCCGCACCCGGTAGATCGGCCGCCCCTGGCTTTCGTGATAGGTGCGCATCTGCAGTTCCGCCAGCAGGCCGAAGCCGAACAGCTGCACGCCGCTGAGGATCGCCAGCATCGCCATCTGCAGCAGGGGTCGGGTGCCGATGTCGCTGCCGAGCAGCAGCTTCTCGCCCACCAGCCAGAGGCCGATCAGCAGGCCGATGCCGAAGGAGACCAGCCCTGCGAAGCCGAAGACATGCATCGGGCGGGTCAGGAAGCGCTTCATGAACCAGACCGTCAGCAGATCCATCAGCACCCGGAATGTGCGGTCGATGCCGTAATGGCTGCGGCCGAAGCGGCGGGCGTGGTGGCGGACCTGAACTTCGGAGATCCGTGCCCCTTCGATATAGGCCAGGGCTGGCAGGAACCGGTGCAGTTCGCCGTAGAGATTGAGGTCGAGCAGCAGTTCGCGGCGGTAGGCCTTGAGCGAACAGCCGTAGTCGTGCAGGCGCACCCCGGTGACGCGGGCGATCAGCCGGTTGGCCAGCCGTGAGGGCAGCAGCCGGCTCACCCGGGCATCCTGGCGCTGGTGGCGCCAACCGCTCACCAGGTCGAAGCCCTGGTCCAGCCGGGCCAGCAGCAGGGGGATGTCGGCCGGGTCGTTCTGCAGATCCCCGTCCAGGGTGATGATCACGTCGCCGCGGCTGGTGGCGAACCCCGCCGCCATCGCCGCTGTCTGGCCATAGTTGCGGCGCAGCAGCACCGCCACCAGCTCGGGGGTGCTCTGGCTGAGGGTCCGCAGCAGGGAGGGGCTGCCGTCCTGGGAGCCGTCGTCGACCAGCACCAGCTCGAAGCTCCGCCCCAGCGGTCGCAGGGCCTGCAGCAACTGATCCACCAGTGCCGTCAGGCTGGCGGCCTCATCGAACACCGGCACCACCACCGAGAGCTCCGGCGTTGAGCCGGACGGCGTCGGCGCCGGGCTGAGCTCCTGCGCAGCGGATTCCAGCATGGGGATCTCCGGGCCGGCAGCTCTGAACTTAGGGGTCCGGCGGTGCCGTTCAGTCCGGCAGCGGCGAGCCGTCGTGGCTGCGGGTCACCCGGCCGGCCCCCCGCAGTTCGGCCCGGTAATGGCAGGCCACCGGATCGCGGTTCCGGGGGTGGAGATCATCCAGGCCGATGCCGTTGCGGCCATGCTCCAACCCCGAGCTGTGCAGGTAGCGGCCGTCCCCGAGATGCAGGGCGACATGGGTGCAGCGCCGCGGCGTGCCGAAGAACAGCAGGTCGCCGGGCCGCAGCAGAGCCGTCTCCCCGCTGCGCACCGCCACCGGCTGGCAGAAGCGCTCCTGCAGATAGGCGTCCCTGGGCAACCAGATGCCGGCCTGGGCGAAGGCCGTCTGGACCAGGCCGGAGCAGTCGTAATCGGGCCCCAGCGTGCCGCCCCACAGGTAGCGGTTGGGCTGTTGGCGGGCCCGCTCGGCGAAGGCCAGCACCGCCGGCAGGCGGCGGCTGATCTCCGCTTCGCTCAGGCGTGGCAGCTCGGGGCGCCGGGAGGGTTGCGCCTGCGCCCTGAGCTCGTTGACCGCCAGCCAGCAGGGGTAGCCGTCCTCCAGCAACCGCACACGCACGCGCCCGGCGTCCGGGGCCGCCGTCTCACACAGCCGCAGGTGTCTGCCGGCGGCCACCTGGGTGGCCAGGCCCTGGCCTCCGCTGCGGCTCCAGCCGTCCAGCGATGCCCGCAGCCGCCAGATGGAGCCTGCCGTCAGGGCGATCGCTACACCGCTGCCTAAGGTCACGGTTCGACTCCGCTGCTGTGATGGCGTTCTACAGCCACGATCCCGGGATGGGCCAGAGGCTGGTCGATCTGGTGCGGGCTCTGGAGCTGGAGGGTCGGCCGGGGCTGTCCCAGCAGCTGTCGATCACCTGGCTGCGCTACAGCGAGCCCCTGGGCCAGAGGCTGGAGCGGGTCGGCCGTGAGCCGCAGCCCCCCCTGCAGCCCCGCGGCGCCAGCTGGGAGGGACGCCGCCTGCATTACCCCGCCAGCGTGGTGAAGCTGGTGTATCTGGTGGCGGCGGAAGCCTGGCTGCAGCAAGGGCTGCTGGAGGACGGAGCGGAACTGCGCCGCGCCCTGGCCGACATGATCCGGGACTCGAGCAACGATGCCACCGGCCTGGTGGTGGATCTGCTCAGCGGCACCAGCAGCGGTCCCGATCTGCCGCCGGACCGCCTGGAGGCCTGGGCCAGCCAGCGGCAGCTGGTCAACGCCTGGCTGCAGCAGCTGCGCTGGCCGGAGCTGGAGGGCTGCAATGCCTGCCAGAAGACCTGGGGCGATGGTCCCTACGGCCGCGAAAGGCAGTTCTACGGCGAGGACCTCGGCAATCGCAATCGCCTCAGCAGTGAGGCGACGGCCCGGATGCTGCAGGCCGTGCTGGCTGGAGAGCTGCTCTCTCCGCCGGCCTGCCTGCGCATGGCCGGCCTGCTGGCCCGGTCGCTCGATCCGCAGCAGCGGGCGGCGGACCCGGAGAACCAGGTGGATGGTTTCGTCGGCGGGGGGCTTCCCCTGGAGGCCCGGTTGTGGAGCAAGGCCGGCTGGATGAGCCAGGCTCGCCACGACGCGGCCTATGTGGAAGCCGATGGGGCGGACCCGTTTCTGCTGGTGATCTACGCCAGCGGCAGCCTCAACGCCAGGGACGAAAACCTGCTGCCCTACCTGGCAGGACAGTTGCTGCAGGCCTGCCGGCGCTGAACAGGGTGCTGGGGGGATGACGGATGACGCCGTCCCTGGATGAGGGGCAGGCGTCAGACGGGGAACGGAGAGGGAGGGATTCGAACCCTCGACAGAAGTTGCCTCCTGTAACTCCTTAGCAGGGAGCCGCTTTCAACCACTCAGCCACCTCTCCAGCGGCCTAGCGAGCTTACCTGAAGGGTCGGCGGTTCCGGCCCCATCGCCCCGGAACAGACGCTGGACCCGGCGGCTGTCGATGTTCACCAGCAGCTCGTAGGGGATCGTGCCGGCCTGCTCCGCCACGGCCTCGGGCCGCAGCTCCTGCCCCTCATGGGCCCCCAGGATCAGCACCTCATCGCCGACGGCGGCCTCGGGCACCGGATCGAGGTCCACCGCCATCGAATCCATCGACACCCGGCCCAGCACCCGCACCCGCCGGCCCAGCACGATCACCTCGCCGCGGTTGGAGCTGCGCCAGGGCACGCCGTCGTTGTAGCCGACCGCCACGATCCCGACCCGCTGCTGCTCCGCCTCGATCGCGTAGGTGCCGCTGTAGCCGATCCGTTGACCCCGGGGCCAGACCGCCACCTGGGCCAGCCGGCTGACGAAGGCCACGGCCAGGTTGAGCTCCATGGCCTCGGCCACCGCGGCGGAGGGATGGATGCCGTAGAGGCCCAGGCCGAGACGGACCATGGCGTAGCGGGCCTGGGGGAAGCGCACGGCACCGGAGGTGGCGGCGGCATGCAGCAGCAGGGGCGGTGCCTCCGCATCCGCCTCGGCGCGGATGGCGGCCACCGCGTCCTCGAAGCGCTGCAGCTGGGCCTGGGTGTCGGCATCGGCGGAGGGGTCGTCGGCGCTGGCCAGGTGGGTCATCAGGCCGGTGAGGCGCGTGACGCCCGAGCCGCGCAGCAGACGTGCGGCGGCCAGGGCCTCGTGGGGGGCCACCCCCAGCCGTCCCATGCCGCTGTCGATCTCCAGGTGCACGTCACAGCTGGCCTGGCTTTCGCGCAGGCTGTCGATCAGGGTGCGGGCAAAGGCCAGGGAATAGACCACCGGCGTCAGGCGCCAGCGCACCGCCTTGTCCACCTCTGCGCCGTCCATCAGCAGCACCAGGATCGGCAGGTGGATGCCCTCGCGGCGCAGGGTGGCCCCCTCGTCGGCGGCGGAGACCCCGATCCAGTCCACGCCGCTCTCCTGCAGGGCGACGGCCATGCGCCCCAGATCGCTGCCGTAGGCCCAGGCCTTGAGCACCGCCAGGATCGCCACATCGGGGCCGCAGAGGGCGCGGAAGCGGGCGATGTTGCCGCGGATCGCATCGAGGTCCACCAGGAAGCGCCGGGGAGCCATGGATTCCCAGATGGCGCTGGCTGCCGCCGCCAGCCCCTGACGGGCCGGCCCCTTGAACAGCAGGGTGTCCCCCCGGCGGGCCAGCCCCCGCAGGGTCTCGCGCAGTTCGACGTTGTCGGCGAGCAGCCGCGGCGGAGAGCCGGGCCGGGCCGCCTGCCAGGCCGCGGCGGTGTGCCCGCGGGCCGGATGGGGCAGCAGCAGCAGCTCGCTGAACCCCCGCTCCGCCGCCAGGCGTCCGATCAGGGCGTGCTCGCCGGCCTGCCGGTCCCCCAGTTCGTTCATGCCGCCGAAGATGAACAGCCGTCGGCCGGCCTCCGTCGGGCTGGCGGCCACCGCCTCCAGGGCGGCCTGCACCGAGAGGGGATCGTCCGAGGCGGTGTCGTTGACGATCGTGATGCCCTCCGGGGTCCGCCAGGTCTCCATGCGGGTGGGGCCGAAGCGATGGTCGGCCAGGGCCGCCAGCACGGCATCCACGTCCACCTCCAGCCGGCGGGCGGCGGTGATCGCGATCACCAGGTCATCGAGCAGGGGGCCGGAGCGGGTGCGCACGGTGAGGGTCTCGATCCTCCCGCCGAAGTCGAGGGTGAGGGCGGTGCCCACGGCGCAGGCGCGGCGTTCCAGCTCGCGGGGATCCTCCAGGCCGGGCCTGAGCCGCCGGCAGGCCAGGGGAAGCCCGGCCAGCAGGGGGTCGTCCGGCAGGATCAACCAGGCCTGGGGTGGCAGATCGCGGAACAGGCGCAGCTTCTCGCGCGCCGTGACCTCCCGGTGGCCGAAGCCGGCGATGTGGGCCAGGCCGATGTTCACCAGGATGCCGTGATCCGGCTGCAGGATGGCGGCGATCCGCTCCATCTCTCCCGGCGCCGAGACGCCGGCCTCGAACACGCCGATCTCGGTGCCCGCCGGAGCGGAGAGCACCGCCAGGGGCACCCCCACCTGACTGTTCCAGCTGCCGGGGCTGGCGGCGACCCGCCAACGGCCGG
Source organism: Synechococcaceae cyanobacterium (assembly GCA_035285905.1). GTDB lineage: Bacteria > Cyanobacteriota > Cyanobacteriia > PCC-6307 > Cyanobiaceae > Cyanobium. The sequence continues at coordinate 9,646 of JAYKJA010000027.1, read as the reverse complement.
CCAGCAGGGCGGTGAGAGCGTTCTTGACCACGGTCTTGCCGTTGCTGCCGGTGATCGCCACCACCCGGCCGATGTGCAGGCGGCGATACCAGGCCGCCAGCGTCTGCAGCGCGGCCAGGGGATCGTCAACCTCGAGCGCCGGCCCGGCGCCGGCGGCTGCGGCGCTGTCGGACCAGCCCCGCCGCACCACCACCAGAGCGGCTCCGGCCTCGAGGGCGGCGGCGGCGAAGGCATGGCCGTCGTGCTGGCGGCCGCTCAGGGCGAAGAAGAGATCCCCCGCGGACACGCGGCGTGAATCGATGCGGACGCCGCGGGGCGGGCCGGGCGCCGGATCTCCCCGCAGCACCCCGTTCAGAAGGACGGCCAGATCGGTCGGAGAGGGGAGGACCATCGCCGCAGCACGCTACTGGGGGCAGGCGGTGGCGGTTGACCGCACGCGGCTTCGGTCGTTCCGGACACCACCCAGCCTGGATCGGATCTTTAGCATGAGATCACACGCCGGAAGGGCATGGGCCACGCACGCGCCGTGCTCGTTCTCAATGCCTCCTACGAGCCCCTGAACATCACCACCTGGCGCCGCGCGATGGTGATGCTGATCAAAGGCAAGGCCGAAGGACTGGAGCATGATTCCCACCAGCCCATCCGTCCCGATCTGCTGCTGCCCACGGTGATCCGGCTGCGCCAGTTCGTGCGGGTGCCCTACAAGCCCCTGCCGCTCACCCGCCGCAATGTGCTGCAGCGTGACGGTCACACCTGCCAGTACTGCGGCTTCCAAGGCGAGCCGCTCTCTGTGGACCATGTGATGCCCCGCAGCCGGGGCGGCGGGGATCTGTGGGAGAACGTGACGACCGCCTGCCTGCCCTGCAACACGCGCAAGGGCAATCGCACCCCGCGGGAGGCGGGCATGGCGCTGCGCCAGGACCCCTATCGCCCGCTCAGCAGCCTCAGCTTCGAGGCCGGACGCCGCATGGGGCATGGACTCAACAGCGAATGGGAGAAGTATCTGATCGGGGCCTGACTCCGTTCGTGGGGCCGGGCGGGAGCGCCGCTGCTCAGCCCCCCCCGGTCGCCTGCAGGGTGAGCTCCTCGAGACGGGCACTCTGTTCGGCGGCGATGCAGCTCTCGATCACGTCATCGAGTTCCCCCTGGAGCACGGGGTCGAGGGAGAAATTGCGGCCCAGCCGGTGATCGGTCACCCGGTTGTCCTTGGCGTTGTAGGTGCGGATCTTCTCGCTGCGATCGCCGCTGCCGACCTGCGCCCTGCGGGCGTTGCGCTCCTCGTCGGCGGCCTTGGCCAGCTGCCGCTCCAGCAGCTTGGCCCGCAGAATCTCCAGGGCGCGTTCGCGGTTCTGCAGCTGGGAGCGTTCCTGGGTGCAGAACACCCGGATGCCGGTGGGCTTGTGCAGCAGGTCCACGGCCGTTTCCACTTTGTTGACGTTCTGGCCTCCGGCGCCTCCGGAGCGCGCCGTGGAGATCTCCAGGTCGGTGGGGTCGATCTGAACCTCGACGGGATCGGCCTCAGGCATCACGGCCACGGTGGCGGTGGAGGTGTGCACGCGGCCCTGGGATTCGGTGGCCGGCACGCGTTGCACGCGATGCACCCCGGCCTCGAACTTGAGACGGCTGTAAACGCCTTCCCCCTGAATCGACAGAATCAATTCCCGGTATCCCCCCAGCTCGGCCTCCGAGGCGCTGACGGCCTGGACCCGCCAGCCCCGGGACTGGGCATAGCGCTCGTACATGCGTGCCAGATCTCCGGCCCAGAGGCAGGCCTCATCGCCACCGGCGCCGCTGCGGATCTCAAGCATGACGCTGCGGTCGTCGCGGGGATCCCGCGGCAGCAGGGCCAGGATCAGGCGCTGGTGCAGAGCGTCGATCCGCACCTGAAGCTCGGCGATCTCCTCACCGGCCAGGGCCACCAGATCGGCCTGCTCCGGGTCATCGCGATGCTCGCGCAGCAGGGAGCGGGCCTGTTCCTGCTGCTGCTCAAGGCGTTCGAGGCTGCGGTAGTCCTCGACCATCGGCTCAAGCCGGGCCCGTTCGCGGGCGAGGGTCTGGAGCTGGGCCGGATCACCCACCAGGGCTGGATCGGCGAGCTGGCGCTCCAGGGTGAGGAATGTGCGGGAGGCCGTCTCCAGGCGTTGGGCCAGCAGAGCACGATCCATCGACTCGGGAGGACGGCGGGGAAGGAACTCGGGTGCGGGGCCGGAACTGGTGGCGCCTGGCGATCAGCGGGAGTCCGCTCCCGGGGCGGGGGCAACATGGCTGAACACAGCAATCCCGGGGCCTGGAAACCCTGGAGCCCCGGGTGCGCGGAAACGTTCAGGCGAGAGGGTCAGCCGTGAGGGAGCCATGGACCGAGGAGTGCCCCCGGCCCATGGCGGCAGGGCGCGGACTCAGGCCTTGGCCTTGTCAGCAGGCTGGGCAGCGGCGGCGCTGGCACTCGAGTCGGAGGAGGCCATGCCGTACTTGCGCATGAAGCGATCCACCCGGCCTTCGGTGTCCAGGATCTTCTGGGTTCCGGTGTAGAAGGGGTGGTTGCCGCTCCACACATCCACGTGGATCTCGGGCTGGGTGGAGCCGGTGGTCATCACCACCTCTCCATTGCAGATCACCTTGGCATCGGGATACCAGGTGGGGTGAATGTCGGCCTTGGGCATGACGGTGGAGGGGATGGGGCGGAGTGTCCGGGGAGACTCCGGAATCAGCGTTTGGAGAACTGGGGAGCCTTACGGGCTTTCTTGAGGCCGTACTTGCGACGCTCCTTGGCACGCGGATCGCGGCTGAGGTGACCTTCCACCTTGAGCGGCTTGCGGTTGTCGGGGGAGAGGTCGCACAGCGCCCGGGCAGCACCCTGCTTGATCGCATCGGCCTGACCGGTGAGGCCACCAGCGCGCACATTCACCAGCAGGTCGTACTGGGCCTCAAGGCCGAGGGTCTGCAGGGGGGCCTTGACGGCCGCCAGATAGACCGGGTTGTAGTTGAGGTAGTTGTCGCCGGGGCGGCCGTTGATGGTGACCGAACCGGTGCCGGGAACGACGCGGACCCTGGCCACTGCCGTCTTGCGGCGACCGGTTCCCCAGTAGACGACCGAAGGAGAGGAGCTGCTCATGAGGCGGAGGCGGCGGGATCGAGGGCGAGGGGCTGGGGTTGCTGGGCGGCGTGGGGATGCACATCGCCGCGGTAGACCTTGAGCTTGCGGAACAGCTGGCGCCCCAGGGAGTTGTGGGGAAGCATGCCCTTGATCGCCTTCTCCACGATCCGCTCGGGCAGGCGGCTCTGCAGATGGGCGAAGGTTTCGGTCTTCAGGCCACCGGGGCGGCCGGAGTGACGGCGATACAGCTTCTGAGTGGGCTTGTTGCCGCTCACCCGCACCTTCTCAGCGTTGATCACCACGACGAAATCGCCGGTGTCGAGGTGGGGGGTGTAGGTGGGCTTGTTCTTGCCGCGCAGGATCGAGGCGACCTCACTGGCCAGGCGTCCGAGCGTCTGATCAGCGGCGTCCACCACGTACCAGCGACGTTCGAGGAGATCCGGAGTGGGCAGGGTTGTCTTGTTCATGGCACCTGAATGGACACCGGTGGCTGGAGGGAGGGAATCCCGGCAGGCCGGCAAGGAGCGGCATGGCTTCTGGCACCCTACCCCGTCACCGGAAGCGGACCCATGGCCTGAAGGCCAGGCCTAGCATCCCGGGCTCCCTGATCCCTCCACCTGTCTTCAGCTCTGGTTTGAGAGCCGGTTCAGGGCGGAGAATCCTGCGAGCCCAGTTGAAACCGCGGCTGGCAATCGTAGCAGCCGCTCTCCTCGAACAAAGGGCTCGGGTATCCCACACGCAGCAGGCAGAGCCCCTGGGGTGGGGCCGCCTCCTTCACCTCCGCACGGCGTCGCTGACGCCAGCGGTCATCGAAGGCCTGCGGCGAGAGGCGCCCTTCGCCCAGGGCCACCAGCTGGCCCACCACGAGCCGCACCATCCCGTACAGAAAGCCGCTGGCCTGGATCTCCAGCACCACCAGGTCGCCCTGCCGCTCCAGGGCCACCTCCTGCACGGTGGTGCGGGCATGGGCCCGGCGACTGCCGGCCCGCTGGAAGGCGGAGAAATCGTGGAGTCCGAGCAGGGAGTGCAGGGCCTCGGCCATGGCCTGGTCGTCGAGGCGTCGCTGGTAGCGGTGCCAGCTCCAGGGCGCCAGGAACAGGTTCGGGCGGCGTCCGTTGTAAAGCGTGTAGCGATAGCGGCGATGGCAGGCGCTGAAGCAGGCGTGCCAGTCGGGGGGCACGCCTGCGGCGGCCCGCACCCGGATGCTGGCCGGCAGGCGACCGTTGAGCGCCGCCGGCCAGCGCTGCACAGGGATCGGTCCCGCCGCATCGAAGTGGGCCACCTGGGCCGCGGCATGCACGCCGGTATCGGTGCGTCCGGCGGCAACGACCTGGGCCGGCGCTTCGGGATCGAGGCTGGCGATCGCCTGTTCCAGGGTCTCCTGCACGCTGCCAAGCCCCTGCTGACGCTGCCAGCCATGGAAGGCGGCCCCGTCGTACTGCAGGCAGAGGGCGATGCGCCGCAGTCGGCGCCCGGCGGACGGTTCCACGGCGCGGGAGGGGTGGCTTGGAGCGGCCTCCATGCTCCCTGGTCGGCTGACGGGGGGGCGGCAGCGGAGGGGAGGCCAGCTGAAAGGGCGTTGGCATGCCGAAATATGCCGAAATTGAATAGGTGTTCGATGGCTTGATGGCACGCCGGCAGTTGCAGTAGAGGTGGACACCCAGCCCCCAGCCCCAGCTGCGCCATGGGCGACAACATGCAACCCTCGCTCGACTCCATGCCAGTTCTGGATGCAGGCTCCGATGGCGCTGCTGGCGAGGCAGCACCGGTGCAGCTGGAGTTGGCTGCCGTCACCCCGCCGCCAGCCCTCCAACCCGTGGTGGAATGCCGGGGCATTCGTTCCACCACCGATTTCCCCCGGGATCTTGCCGGTCTGAGCCGTGAACAGATCGCCCATCACTACGCGGCGCTGCGCAACAGCCATGCCGCCCTGAGCCGATCGCGCGGTCAGTTGTTGCGGCGCTCGCGGGAGTTCTCGGAATCCCGGGACAGCTTCCTGGCCACTCTGCGCAGGTATGAGGAACGGTTGGCGCTGATCGGGCAGGAGAAGGCTGACGCGATGGCGATCGCCCAGGAGATGCACCGGGAGCTGGAGGCCTTCGATCGCCGGCAGCAGGCCCTCGACGCCCTGCTCGATGAACTGGAGGTCGCCAAGCAGGAGGCGGGCTTCTGGTCGGTGTTCCAGATCAACCAGTTGCTGGAGCGGATGCGCAGCCTGCTGCGGCGCGGCGGGGAGCGGCGCGATGACTGAGCTCAGCGCGCGCTTTGCGGAGCTGATGGCCCGCATGGCCCGAAGCGATGCCGATCTGTTCCGCACCCTCGCAGAGCAGAACACCGCCGTGCGCCAGATGGTGGATGGGGTTGCGGGGGCGGCTGACGACCGGCCCGAGCCGCCTGCTGCTCCGGTCCTGCCGGCCGCTCAGGGTCTGCTGCCGGAGGAGGAGTGCGAGCTCAGGGCCCTGAAGCTGCGGTTCGGCAAGCTGCCTGAAGCCCAGCTGTGGCTGGAGGAGCGCATCGGCAAGGCGCCGAAGAAGCCGACCTGGGCGGTGATCGAGCAGGTCTGCCGCACCGGGGCCTGGCCGACCGCGGCCAAGGCAGCGCGTGGAGGCGCGGGAAGCCTCACGGCCGGGGTGATCGAGAGCCAGCTGCTGGCCCTGGAGCAACGGTTGGTGCAGAAGCTCGAACAGCAGTTGGAACCGCGCCTGGTGCGCATGGAACAGCTGCTGGCTGTGATCGCCGCTGCGGTGATCGAGGACAAGCAAGGCGAGGGCAGCGAGGTGGTCCCTCGCCATTGAGGCCTGGGGCGCGGCCTGGGGCCATCCGTCCCTTGCCGACCGTTACTGCAGCGACTGCCCCCTCGCCGTTGGTGCGGTGTTCAGCCCAGGGCGTCCGTGTTGCGCCTGGAGAGGTGGCTGCAGGGACAAGACAGCCGTAGCCACCTCGATCGCGCAGTCCGGAGCGCGTTGGGGAAGGTCCTGGCCACTGTTACGGGATCAGGTGTCAGCAAGGCCGTTCGGGGAGTCTGAACGGGTGAAGTGTCCGGTCATCGGGATGGCCACAGAGTCCGTGGAAGGGGCGCCGGTTGCCGACATCCCATGACCAGTGCCGGAGCTGGCGCCTGAATCAGGCAGGGAGATGGGTGGACGTGAAATGGCCTGCTGGAATCAACCGGACTTGCCGTCACACGGGTGATCCTGAGCATCGATGGCGAGAGGGAGCTCACGCATAGGGGCCCATCTGCAGAACGCTGTCCTGATCGTGGCTGGCGAAATAGTTCATGATTGCGGCCACCATCCCGGTCCAGCCGGTCTGATGGCTGGCGCCGATGCCGGCGCCGTTGTCGCCATGGAAGTACTCGTAAAAGAGCAGATGATCCTGCCAGTGTGGATCGTTCTGGAAGGTGTTCTGGCTGCCGAACACGGGGCGGCGGCCCTCGGAATCGGGCAGGAAGATCGATGCCAGCCGCTCGGTGAGTTGTTCGGCGACCTCATAGAGGTTGAGCCACTGACCGCTGCCGGTCGGGAACTCCACCTTAAAGTCTTTGCCGTAATAGATGAAGTAATTTACCAGTGCCCGGATGATGATGACGTTGATCGGCATCCAGATCGGCCCGCGCCAGTTGCTGTTGCCGCCATAGAGCCCCGAATCCGATTCGGCAGGCAGGTAGCGGACGATATACTCCTGCTGATTGTGGACAAAACGGCAGGGATCGCTCTCGTGCCGCCTGGAGATGGAGCGAATGCCGTGTTCGCTCAGGAACTCTTCGGGATCGAGCATGATCGCCAGCACACGGCGCAGGTTGTGCTGATCGAGCATCGCCATCATGTGCCGCTGGTTGTGGCCTGGAAGGCGCGTGTCATGCAGCAGCCGCGGCTGGTTTGGGTGGCGATCGAGGAAGCGGCTGAGCTGGGTGCTCAGTTCGGGGAAGCGTTCGATCACCTCCTGGTCGAACAGCGAGACGGCGCACAGCGGCAGCAGCCCCACGATCGAGCGGATCTTCATGCGCGCTGAGCTGCCATCCTGGCGGCGCAGCACGTCATAGAAGAAGCCGTCCTCGTCGTCCCACATCCCTTCGCCATCCGTCCGGTTGATCATGGCGTCGGCGATCGAGAGGTAATGCAGCAGGAACTTCTGCACATAGTCCTCGTAGTTATCGTCTTCCATCGCCAGTTCCACGGCGATTCGCAGCATGTTCTGGGCATAGAGGGCCATCCAGGCCGTGCCATCAGCCTGATCGAGGGTGCCGCCCATCTGGGTGGATTCGGTGCGATCAAAGACACCGATGTTGTCGAGCCCCAGAAAGCCGCCCTGGAAGACGTTGTTGCCATCGACATCCTTGCGGTTCAGCCACCAGGTGAAGTTCATGGCCAGCTTGTGGAAGCTGGTCGCCAGCCATGGGCGGTCGGGCTGGCCCGTCAGGGCAGCATCCCGCTGATAGACCACCAGGGTGGCCCAGGCATGCACGGGTGGATTGACATCGCTGAAATTCCATTCGTAGGCAGGAATCTGGCCGTTGGGATGCAGAGTGCGATGGCTCAGCATCAGGCTGAGCTGCTGCTTGGCGAACTGCGGATCGACCACGGTGAAGGCGCCGGCATGGAAGGCCAGATCCCAGGCGGCAAACCAGGGATACTCCCATTTGTCCGGCATCGAGATCACATCCGCCATGTGCATGTGAGGCCAGTCGCCATTGCGCTGCGTCCCGCTCCGGGAGCGATCCAGGGGATCGACTCCGCGCTCCTGCAGCCAGCGGCTGACGTCGTAGTTGTAGAACTGCTTGGACCAGAGCATGCCCGCCATGGCCTGTCTGAACAGCCGCCGTCGCTCGCTGTCGAGGGTTGACGGCATGATTGCGGCATAGAAGGCGTCGCACTCCTGCCGCCGCTGCCGCAGGGTGGCGTCGAAATCGCCGTAGGCGTCGCCGCCGCCCTGGGCGAGCCGCAGTTGCAGCACAGCCGAGCCGCCTGCGGGCACCACCAGCCTGTAGATGGCTGCGGCTTTGCTCCCCTCCCGTGCGGGGTTGACGGCCTGCGGGTCGCCCTCAATCACATAGCGATGGAAGGCGCATTTGGTGTAGGGCGTTGCATTGGGCTGGTTGTCGAGCCGTTCATGGTTGGTGGCGTTTTCGGTGAACACCAGTTCGGCCGCGCCGCGGCAATGCAGCTGGAATGTTCCCAGCTCTGGATGCTGCGCCTCGATCACGGGTTCGCCGCCGGCGCCCGCGGCGGCCCTGGCCAGCGGCCTGTCGGCGTCGCCTGTCCAGGTGCGGCGGAACCACAGGGTGGGCAGCACGGTGAGAGCGGCCGGCTCGGCGGAGCGGTTGTGCACGCCGATCTGCACCAGCAGATCCTCCTCGGCTGCCTTGGCGACTTCCACCTCGATGTCGCAGTACTGCTGATCCTCGAAGATGCCCGTGTCGATCAGTTCGTATTCCGGCTCCAGCCGCGAGCGGTTTTTGTTGGTGGCGACGAGATCGTCGTAGGGATAGGCATTCAGGGGGTACTTGTAGAGCCAACGCATGTAGGAATGCGTCGGCGTGGAGTCGAGGTAGTAGTAATACTCCTTGACGTCTTCGCCGTGATTCCCCTCGCTGTTCGTCAGGCCGAACAGCCGTTCCTTGAGGATTGGATCCCTGCCGTTCCACAGCGCCAGCGCGAAGCACAGCCTCTGCTGGTCATCGCTGATGCCCGCCAGGCCATCCTCGCCCCAGCGATAGGCACGCGAGCGGGCCTGGTCGTGGCTGAAGGCGTCCCAGGCGTTGCCGTCGGCGCTGTCGTCCTCCCGCACCGTGCCCCACTGCCTCTCGCTCAGGTACGGCCCCCACCGGCGCCAGTGCCTGACCCCCTGGTTGGCCTCCTGCAGTCGCTGATGTTCAGCCGAGAGCGCTGGTGGCGAGGGAATGGGGCTGGTGGTCATGGCAGGAGTGCGCGGAGAGGGCCGTTCAGGACCGTGATGTGAAGGGTGTTGCCGGGACGCGCTGCGGCTGTGTCCGAAGTCGCACCGGCCTCGGGGATCCGGCCGGATGACGCACCGGCGCTTCGATGCAGGTGACGCGCTGGTGCGAGGAGTGCCGGCCCCGGACGCCCAGGAGATCGCTGCCGCGGAGCCGGTAGCCCCGCGTCTGAGCGATCCGCGACACCGCATCGGCGATGAGCGCCTCGATCACCGGCTCCCGCCGCACCCGATCCGCCGCCGCAGGGGCCAGGAAGCGCAGCAACTCCTGGTAGGGCATCGGACAGGCCGGCTGGACTCACGCTAATCGGGTCCGTGTCGTGCGCCGGGCGGACCGCGCCGCCTGAGCGCCGACGGCGACGGCGGCAGCCCGCCAGGATGAAGATCACCGCCTCAGGGCCAGCCCCAGGCGGCTCCACCCCTCTGAGATCCGTGCCGCAAGCCGCCCCGACCCACGAGCCGACCTCCGACCTGACCACAGCCCCTGTCGCCACGTTCGAGGAGTTCGCGCAACGGGCGGACTATTCCCTGCTCGATGGGCTGCTGGCGGATCCCCAGGCCACGGCTGATGGCTGCGATCACCGCCCCCGTCAGGTGTTC
>JAYKJA010000026.1:0-13049 GCA_035285905.1 Synechococcaceae cyanobacterium | reverse complement strand
CGCCATTCTCCAGCCAGCTCCGCCCTGGCCATGGCCGCCAAGCGCACCCTCAACGCCGCCAATCTGCAAACCCTCGGCGCTGCGACCCTGGCGGAGCTGCTGATCGAGGTGAGCGCCGGCAATGCCGTGATCCAGCGGCGCCTGCGCCTGGCCCTGGCCGCCGCCGCCGGGGCCGATGGGGCTGCCCAGGAGGTGCGCAAACGCCTCGTGGCCATCTCCCGCTCCACCACCTACCTCGATTCCTCCAGACGCAAGGCCCTGCTGGCCGAGCTGGAGGCCCAGCAGCAGGCGATCCTCGGCCCGATCGCCGGCTCCGATCCCGCTCAGGCGGTGGAGCTGCAGGTGCGTCTGCTGGAACTCAGCGAAGGCGTGCTCGACCGCTGCTCCGACTCCACCGGCAGCGTGCTCTCCCTGTTCGATCGGGGGGTGAAGGCCCTCGCCAGCCTCTGCTCGGCCGCCGCGCTCAGCCGGGAGTCCCTGGTGGCCCATGCGGTCGAGCTGATGCAGGAGAACGGTTACGGGCAGTTCGAGGGGCTGATCCCAGCCCTGGAGCCCCTGCTGGGGCCCGCAGGGCTGCGGCAGCTCGAACAGGCCCTGCTGGAGCGCGGCGGGGTCGATCGCTACACGATGGAGCAGCTGGTGCGGGGCAGGGGAGATCTGGATGCCTATCTGGAACTGTTCGATCCCTCCCAGCTCAGCTGGCCGGACACCGCCGCCGAGGTGGCGGGCCATCTGCTCGCGGCCGGCCGGGCCGAGCAGGCCCTGACGGTGCTCGACGGGGCCGCCAGCGCGACCGGGATCATGCCCGCCGAGGAGTGGCACGCCATGCGCATCGCCGTGCTCGAGGCCCTCGGCCGCGGGGAGGCGGCCCAGCAGCACCGCTGGCTGGTGTTCAGCCGGACCCTCTCGATGCCACTGCTGCGGGAGTACCTGCAGCGGCTGGATGACTTCGCCGATGTCGAAGCCGAGGCCCAGGCCTTCCAGCTGGTGGAACAGCACCCGCTGCCTCTGGCGGCGCTGCAGTTCCTGGTCGGGTGGCCCTCCCTGGCACGGGCCTCTCGCTACGTGATCGAGCACTGGGAGCAGTGGTGCGGCGATGCCTACGAGATCTACGAACCGGCGGCGGAACGGCTCAGCGCCGACCACCCTCTGGCCGCCACCTTGCTGCTGCGCTCGATGGTGCTGTTCGCCCTGTCGATGGGGCGCTCCAAGCGCTACCGCTATGCCGCCGAGCATCTGCGTCAGTGCGAACGGCTCGAGGCCCGCATCGATGACTGGCAGGGCTTCGAAAGCCACACCAGCTTCATGGGGCGGATCCGCGAGGCCCATGGCGCCAAATGGGGCTTCTGGCGCCAGCTCGAGCGCTGAACATGCGGCCGGATCGGCCGCCACCCGCGGCGCGGCCCGGCATCCGGCAGGCTTTCAGCACACTGGAGCCTGCGGCCCTCCCCGATCGTGTTTGCCTCCGCCCGCTCCTTCATGCTGCTGTCGGTGGCCGCCGCCGTGGCCACGATCGCGCTCAAGACCTGGGCCTGGCGGCTGACCGGCTCCGTGGGGCTGCTCTCCGATGCGATGGAATCGGGCGTCAACCTGGTGGCTGCACTGGCGGCCCTCTGGGCGCTCAGCCTTGCCGCCAAGCCTGCCGATCGGCGCCATCACTACGGTCATTTCAAGGCGGAATACTTCTCCAGCGGCCTGGAGAGCGTGCTGATCGTGCTGGCCGCCATCGCCATCCTCCAGACCTCCCTCGGCCGCCTGCTGCAGCCCCAGCCACTCGAGCAGCTCGGCCTCGGCGTGGCCATCTCGCTGCTGGCGACAGCCCTCAATGCTGCGGTGGCCTGGGTGCTGCTGAAGGCCTCCCGGCGCTTTCACTCGATCACCCTCCGCGCCGATGCCCAGCACCTGCTGACGGACGTCTGGACCTCCACCGGGGTGGTGGTGGGCATCGGTCTGGTGAAGCTGACCGGCTGGACGGTGCTCGATCCGCTGATCGCGATCGCCGTGGCGATCCACATCATCGGCACCGGCTGGACCTTGCTGCGGGAAACCGCCTCCGGCCTGCTGGATCGCTCCCTGCCGGAGGAGGAGCAACGGCAGCTGGAGCAGCTGCTCGCCTCCCATGAATCCGACCAGATCCGCTTCCATGCCCTGCGCAGCCGCGTGGCCGGTTCGCGGCGTTTCGTCTCCTTTCACGTGCTGGTCCCCGGTGCCTGGAGCGTGCAACGCGGGCACGATCTGTGTGAGCGCCTGGAGCATGAGATCGCCACGACCCTCACCCGCACCCATGTGCTGACCCATCTCGAGCCGATCGAGGATCCCACCTCCTGGGAAGATCAGAACTTTCGCTGGGAGCAGGGCTGAGGGGATGGTGGAAGCGTGCGGCTGGTTCCCGGGCTGCAAGCCCTGCCGGGGCGCGCTCAGCGCAGCTCGGGCCGGCGCACCTGGGAGGGGGTCAGGCCGAAACGGCGCTTGAAATCGGTGCTGAACTGGCTGAAGTGGCGATAGCCGCAGGCCAGGGCGATGGCGCGGAGGGGCACACCCGGGGGCTGGCTCTGCAGCGTCTCCATGGCCTTGACCAGGCGTTGTTCGCGGATCCACTGCCTCGGGGTCGTGCCCAGTCTCTCGCGAAAGGCGTATTGCAGAGACCGGCGTGAATAGAAGCTGCGGGCCTCGAGATCGCTCAACCGCAGCGGCTGATCAAGGTTGGCTCGGATGTCATCAATCAGCTCATCAAAGGCCGTGCTTCCGCCACGCCCCTGCAGCCGCGCCCCATCCGCCTGGCGCTCCGCCAGCAGAGCCGGGCTGATCTTCAGGGCCACGAGACGCAGCAGCACATCATCGAGCCCGAGCTGCCCGGGGAGCTGGGGATCCAGCTCGGCGCAGTCATCGATGTGCGACAGCAGCGCATGGAACAGCCTGGCCTCTGGGGGCGGAAACGCCCGCAGGCCGCAGTGGGAAAAGCCGCGTGAATCGAGGGCCGGGTCCCCTGGCCGGCCACCCATCGCCGCCGCCACCTGCGCCAGGCGACCGGGATCCAGGCTGACTGCCACGGCGCTGGCGGCGGCGCTGGAGCTGTAGGTGCGACGCCCCGCTCCGACGGGCAGCAGGACGGCACCTCCTGGGGAGCTGGTCAGCTCTCCCTGAGGATCCTGCACCCGGCGGCTTCCCTCGAAGCAGGCGGCGAGGATGAGCTGCTGATGGGGCTCCATCTCGCAATGGATGCCGGCACCGCTGTAGGAGAGCAGCGGCAGGTCGTTGAGGCTGAGCTGGCCGACGAACTGATAACAATCCTCTTCCACTCCCAGCGGATGGAAGTGCAGCAACGTACCGATCTGGGCCAGGGCCGAACCCAGACTCTGCGCATCCGGCAGGAACTGATGGGCCATGCTGCGCATGCCCGGCCTGAGGAATCCCCGGGGAGTCTCCAGCGGATCCCCGGACAGCGGCATCCAGGCGGGGGGAGTGGGATGCTCAGGGACGCTCACGTCGGATCCTCAGGCCGACCGCTGCATGCAGAACCTCTCTGCGGCAGCCCCAGTGAGGGAAGCGTGAGGAGACTGGGGGGCGGATCGGGGCCAGCCGCGCTGGGCTGGCGGCCAGCGGTTCCGGCCGGGAACTCCGCTGCTGCGAGATCGGAGAACAGAGAATCCTCTGAGTAGAGAATGGGTGCACCTTCAGGGGTCGCGCAGGCAGCATCAGCGGCGATTGTGCGGGACTTTCGCTGCCATCCGCCAGCGCTTCATGTCACGCGCTACATCCTTACAACATGACTGCGTGCCTTCGTCAGAGTTGCGCGTCTTCGCATCCAGAGAGTGTCAGGAGGATCGGGCGGAGGCGGATCACCCCGGGGGCTCTCGCGGCCTGATGGGCGAGCCAGCCTGCCTGTCCCGGGGCTCTGTTCCGCCGCGGAACCCCCACCCGGCGGCCGCGGCTGGTGCGGCGCCAGACGGGTGTCCACGCAGCCTCCGGGCCCGCGGCCCCAGTCCGGCCGCAGCGCGTCCGGCATTTCGCCTGCGGCCGGGCTTCGGTACGCCCGCCACCCGACCATCGCCCGACCGGCGGCGGCCGTCCTTCGCGCAAGAGGGGAGCTTTGTCAGGGCTGGAGGCACCAGGATTGGGTCCATCCTGATGCAGGCAACCATGAACGGATCGTCCACCTTTGAGCAGCGTCTTCTGGCCGATCTGGAGCAGCTGGCGCGGCCGCGCCATGCCCGTTGGGATCCCCTCGGCCTGCTGGCGGTGCGCAGCTTCATCCGCGAGCAGCTGCAGCTCAGCGGACCGGTGGAGGAGCACGGCTTCGATGAGGGGCCCGATGTGGGCGTGAACCTGATCCAGAAGTTGCCCGGCCGCAACCCGGAGCTGGAGCCGGTGCTGGTGGCCGCCCATTACGACGGCCCCTTCAACTCCCCCGGCGCGGATGACAACGCCAGCGGCGTGGCCGCCCTGCTGGAGCTGTCCCGGCGCTGGTCGGCCAGGCCGCCGCAGCGGCCGCTGTGGCTGGTGGCCTTTGACAAGGAGGAATGGGGCATGCTGGGCAGCAAAGCCCTGGCCCGGGACCTGATTCAGCAGGGACAGGCCCTGCATCTGATGGTCAGCCTGGAGATGCTCGGCTACACCTCCGAAACGCAGAGTTACCCCCTGGAGACGATGCGGGAGGTGTTCGGTGATCGCGGGGATTTCATCGGTCTGGTGGCCAACAGTGAGGCCGCCCATCTGTTGCCTGGTCTGAGCGAGGTGATGGCAAGCCATGTGTCCACCAGGGCCCTGCCGGTGCCCTTCCGGGGAGAGCAGATGCCGGATGTGCGGCTCAGCGACCACAGCCCGTTCTGGGATGCGGGCTACAACGCGATGATGGTGACCGACACCTCCTTCATGCGCAACCCGCATTATCACGAACCGGGCGACACGATCGAAACCCTCGATCTGCCCTTCCTGATGGCCGTGATCTATGGCCTCGAGCAGGCGCTCGCTCAGCTGTAGGGACAGGTCCTCCGGCTCGCCCTGGCGCCGAGGGCGAGCACGGCATCAGGGCGTCTGCGCCGGGGACCGGGCTGCCCCCCGGGGCTCCGGTGTGTCCCAGGCTCCGGAACCCGGGAGGTCCGCCGCGACGGCAGGGCTGGCGTCCCCGGGCTTCCTCCCTCGGACACCCAGCGCGCCTCAGCCCTGGCCCGGGGTCTCCGGGTCGTTGCCGTACAGCTCCACCACCCCCCGGGCCTGCTGCCGGTGCTGTTCCCGCAGGGCCAGCGGCTGCTCGATGCGCACCCCGGCGCCCCAGCGGAACAGCCAGGTGCGCAGATCCCAGTCCTCCGCCAGGGTCCAGCGGGGCAGCCGCAGCTCGATCGGGTAGGGATGGCTGTCGGTGGCGGGGTTGGCGGCGAGCCTGTCGAGCGGGCCCTGGCTCCAGCTGGACAGGCCGGGGATCGGCCTGGAGTAGGCGGTGTGCTCCGGCGGGAAGCGGTTGGGCTCCTCGCGGATCAGCTGGAACACCTGCGGCGTGCAGGAGAAGCGCAGCGTGTCGGCCCAGTCGGTCCCAGCCCTGCCTCGGCCCGGGAGGGTCCGGCCATCGGCGCTCTGTCCGGTCCGGGCTGTGCCGCCGGCTTCTGCGGCAGCCTCCGCCGCTGGCATCACCGCCAGCTGGGCGGCGAGGTCATTGCCGAACCAGAGGCCACCGCAGACGTGCAGCAGCTGCTCCAGCCTGGCCATCGCCCGTTCGTGCCGGCTCTCCTGGCTGCGCCTCACATGGCCGTCGAGGCCGAGCAACACCAGCCGGTCCACCCGCAGGGTGCGGATCAGACCTTCGGAGGTGCCGATGGCATCGAACTCGAAGGCCAGGTACCAACTGATGTTGTGGAAGAGCAGCTGCAGCGGCCAGGCGCGGAAACTGCCGTCCTGCCCCTGCTTCCGTTGCTCGTCGGTGATCGCATCGGGCAGGTGGCGCAATCGCACCCGGCGGCGTTCCTTGATCGCCCGCTCGATCCGTTCGCTCTGGTCCCGCGCCGCCAGGGTGCCGCTGCGCTCCTCGGTGAAGGAACGATGCGCCAGGGCGCGGCGGCCATGGTTGCGGCCGACGCGGCGGCCATCGAGCACGCCGGCGCGGCGCAGACGATCCTCCAGCAGCTGCAGCAGCGGTTGCTGGGAGGCGTCGCTGAGGCGATCCATCGAGGCCCTGAGCAGGCTGTGCACCTCCAGCAACTGATCCGCCGACAGCAGTGCGGTGCCGATGGCGTAGCCGTGGCGGCGGCCTGCGGGCCGGCCCCGGATCTCCGGGCTGAAGCCATAGGGCTGCAGCAGATGGCGCAGGTCGTTGCGCAGCACCGACTGCTGATCGGCCGCGTAGCTGCCGTCGATCTCCACCAGGCGATCGATCAGGTGCTGATAAAGGGGGATGCCCGGCGCCGTGCCGCCTGCGGACGGGGCATCGAAGGGCTGCTTGAGGATGTGGCGCAGCAGGGTGAATACCCGGCGGAACACAGCCGGATCGGAGAGGGCATGGAAGCCCCCGTTCACCCCTGCGCCGACCGGCTCCTGGACGCTCCCCGGGTCGATCGGAGGGTCGCTCGGCCAGTCGAGACCGGTGAAGCCGTTGGCCTCCAGCCAGGCCAGATCCCCGCGCAGGGCCTCCACGTCGCTGTAGATCTCGCTGTTGCCGCCGTGCACCTCGCTCCAGCGGCTGAGGTAGGCGGCGGCCCGCTCCGCCAGGTCTCCCTGCGGCTCCGGCAGGCACACGCCGGCCAGGGCGGAGGCGGTGGCCGGATCACTGCTCTCCAGCCCGTTGAAGCTGGTGAGCAGGCGCAGCAGAAACAGCAGCCGCTCCAGATCGAGCAGCCGCGAATAGCGATGGCGCCGGGCGAGCTTGCCGCGGTCGCGGTTGACCGCGTTGCGGATCTGCCCCTCCAGCTTGGTCAGGGCCAGGGGCAGCACGGCCGCATCGGCCTCGCCGCGGGAGGCCTCGAGCTCGACGATGGCGGCGAAGCCCTCGGCCCGGCAGGGGCCGAACTGGCGATGGTTGATCGCGGCGTGGAACTCCCTGATCACCGCCTCCGGCACGGGGCGCTCGCGTCGACGCGCCCACTCCAGACAGGTGGGCAGCGGGGTGGTGAGCCACCAGCCGATCCACTCCAGCGGCCGGGAACAGGCCAGGTGCTGGGTGTAGAAGAGCCTCCAGGGCCTGCGGGCATGGGTGGCATCGAGGATCACCGGCCGACCCGCTTCCACCGCCTCGTGGAGGCGCCTCAGCAACAGCGAGCGGATCTCATCCCAGGGGCCCTGGACGGCCGCATCCCCGTACAGCTCGGCGCGGATGGCGTCGGTGGAGAGCACCAGGGCGGGCTCACCGGACTCACCCGTGATCAGCGGCGCCAGGTCGCGGGCCAGGGTGGTCTTGCCGCTGCCTGGGGGGCCGATCAGCAGGTGGCAGCGCAGGGGGGACTGGGTCATCGGCCCACTCTGCTGGGGCAAGCCCGACGATTGGAAGAGGTCCTGCGAAGGACGACGCGACGGCGGCCCATCCGCAGCCCGGCCCGCTGCGCCTTGGCCAGCGCCGGATCCACTCCGAGGCAGGGCCTGGCGCAGCGTTGCCTGGGAGGGGCGAGCCGAGCTGCCCGATCCGGGCCTCAGCCGCGCAGTTCGGAGCGCCATTCATCCAGGCACAGCACCATCGCCACAGAGATCTCAACCTGTTTCTCCTCACAGAGGACAAGCGTGATGTCGTCCTGAGAAAGGAGTGCAGCCTGCTTCTGGCCAGCCGCCTCGCCGATCTGGCAAGCCACGGCAAGATCCGAGACGCGCATGCCCTCGGGGTGCCTGTGCTGCTGGCGGAGGACATGGGCGACTGCCGGGTCGGCGATGGGCGGAAGGCCGACTTCTCCCCAGCACGGTTGCACGATGATCAACGCCAGCAATCTGCCTTTGAAGCCAACTGGGAGCTTGTTTCCGATGTCCTGAAAGGCGGAGACAGAGCTTTCATGACTCACAGCGATGCAGGCTACAAGTGACTCAGGAAATTGGAGGATGACCTGGAAGAGACGCTTGGAGCCAGGCAGGACATCAAGTCTCAGAGGCTTCCCCGCAGCAGGGAGATCGACTGTGTCGTCGTGCCCACCCTCCGGACGACATCTGCCAGGTTTCTCTCGGCGCTCGTCAGAGAGAAGCTGGTGCTGGTGCTCCGAGCCCAGGATCTCGAGGGCCGCCGCGTCGCCGATGTAGGACCCGCTTGGAGAGGGAAAGGGGGTGACAGGCCGCTGGCGGATCTGACCAGGCGGAGATGATGCGCTGGGTCAGACCCCACTCCTCCGCCGGAGAGGCCAGGGCTGCAGGGTTTGGCATCGCTCCGCCGCGAACAGCCGCCTTCGACGAAGATGGAGGGCAGACCCTCCTGACTTGCCGCCCCGGATGCCCCCCCTGGCCCCGCCTCCCACCACGGCGTATCCCAGCAATCCCTCAGCCCTGGATCGCGAACGGCTGGAGACGCTCTATCTGGAGCTGCGGGGCAACTACAAAAGCCTGATGATCAGCCGCGGCATCCATCGCAGCCGATCCGAGCGTCAGGGAGAACAGCTGCGCGAACTGACCGTCCGGCTGAGGGCTCTGGCCACCCGGGAGGCGAGCGTGCGGGCCGAGGCCTACGCGATGCTCGAGATCGTCACCGATGTGGTGGAGCACCTGGAGGAGTCCGGTGATGAGCTGAGCCAGGCCTTCACCGACTACCAGGTGGGCCCCAGGGCCTACAACGGCGGCGGCCGCATCGCCCGGCTGGTGCAGGCCGTGATCCGCTTCCTCAACCGCTGGCGTCAGGGCAAGGAACGCTTCCAGGACCTCTCACTCAGGCAGCAGTCAATGCGGCAGGCCCTGGAGAGCGATCCCGCACAGGGACTGGCTCCGCCAGCCGCTGAAGCCGCGCCTGCCTCCAGCGAGTCGGGCGATGGGCGAGATCGCTGACGCGCTGCGCAGCAACCTGCGACAGCTCGCCCAGGCCGATGCCCGCCTGCTGCGGGAGCTGGATGCGGTGCTGCCCCCCGATGGGCTCGATGCCCTCACCGTCCCGGAACTGCGGCAACGCTGCAAGGAGGGGGGGCTCAAGGGCTACAGCGGCCTGAAGAAGCCGGAGCTGCTGGCGAGGCTGCGCGCCGCATCAGGCGCGCCCCCCGGCGGAACGGTGGCGGCGGCCGCGACCGGCGCACCACGGCCCGGTCCCGGATCGGCGATCGCCTCAGCGCCCACCGCCGGCAGCAGGCCCGGACAGGACAGCCTGGAGGCCAGGCTGGATCGGCTGGAAGCGCTGCTGCGGCGGATCGCAGAGCACCTGGGAGTGACGTAGCGCCTGGGGCGGCTCAGGTCTCCTGCGGATGGGTGTGGGGGCGTTGCAGGTAAGCCGCCACCCACTCCTGGGCGCTCTGACCCTGCTCCAGCCGCTGCCGCACCTCGGGCATCGCCAGGATCGCCTCGACGCAGGAGCCGAGCATCTCCACCGAGCGGCTGTGCGTCAGCAGCTGCTGCAGCTGCCGGTGCAGGCTCCACAGGTACCAGCAGGAGCCATCCAGCCCGGGGGCGAACCGATCCCAGCTGCGGGGATCCCGTCCGGCATCGATCATCAGATCACGGGCGTTGTGGGCCTTGTCGGCGGCGATCACCAACCAGGAGGACGCCGGCTTGCGGGTGAGGGAGTCGATGGTGCGGGTCTTGCGCAGCAGCCAGGGCTCCTTCGGCGCATCCGCCGTGGAGGGGCCGGAGGTATCGGTGCAGGCGACGACGATGTCAGCGACCGCCGAACCGAAGCGCTCGCAGATCGAGCCATGGTCCTGGCCGCTGTCCTCGATGGCGTCATGCAGCAGGCCGGCGATCGCCTGGTCCTCGCTGCCGCCGTCCTCCCACACCAGGGCGCTGACGCTGATCAGGTGGGAGATGTAGGGCACCGCCTTGCCCTTGCGGAACTGTCCGCGGTGCAGCTGGGCCGCCCAGGCCAGGGCCCGGTCGTAGCGGTCGCTGTGGGCCATGGGGAGGGTCCTCCGGGCAGACGGAGGGGGGAGCGAGAAGGGGGAATCGTGCATGGGGTCATCCTGTCGCGACCGTTCCCCCTCAACTGCCCCGATCGTGCGAAGGACGGAGAGACGCAAGCGGCTGCCCGCTCGCTCCCGGCCCGGGCCCCCGCACCGCGGCTCTCGGGCTGCCCGGGTCTGCGGAGGTGGCTGGACGCCGCGAGCGCCGGTGGGGCTGGCCGAAGCGCAGGCACAGGACATGCGGAACCCTGCAAACCCTGAGGTTCACGGAGCCGCCGGGAAGGCCGGCTTCCCGGAGAGGGGCGGCTTCCCGGGGACGCTCGTGGCCGGGGGCAATCCGTTCAATCCGAGCCCCCCCTTCGGCAGGGATGGGATGGTCTCGCGGAGACGAAGCCACCCGGCCTGCAGAGGTTCAGGACCAGGTCGATGGCGATCGACCGCTGGTCTGCGCATGCCCCACCTGCCTGGCAGGCATCCCTCTGCAGCTGGAGAGAGCCGCACTGGCGCCCTGACCAGGCCGGGGCAACGGCAGGTCCCAGGCATCGACACGGCTGGGCAAATCCGACTGACAGCTGGGTGGCCTGCCCAGCATCACCATCGGGCCTCCAGCTTCGGTGGTGAGGGGGCGAGCACGAGGGCCTGGCCGCGCTTGGCGTTCGGCACGGCGATCAGCAGCGGTCTGTCGTCGGCTCTGGCGTCGGGCGGGAGAGTGCGGATCATGGACAACCAGCCGGTGGGTTCCTGATTGAGCAGGCGCCACGCCTGCTTCGCCCCGGGATCGGAGAGGGTGGAGTGGCGCACGGGTTCAGACGGTCCAGATCTCCTGGAGCTCCAGCGTCAGCCCCGCGAAAGGCTCGCCGGGCTCCAGCCGGGCGGCGTTCTCCAGGCGCTCGGCCATGCCCTGCTGGCCAGCCCGCCAGATCTCCACCGCCCGCTCCTCGGGCAGCAGCAGCCAGCCGAGTTGGGCGCCATTGGCCTGGTAGAGATCCAGCTTTCGGCGAAGGGCGCTGATGCCGCGGGGGCCTTCGTCGCTGGGACTGGCCAGTTCCACCACCAGATCAGGACACAGGGGCGGGAAGCCGCGGCGCTGCTGAGGGCTGAGGGCCTGCCAGCGGGCCTGCTGCACCAGCGAGGCATCGGGGCTGAACACCGAGCCGTCCGGGAGGCGAAAGCCACCGGAGCTGTCAAACAGCCTGTAGTCGAGACCTGAGCGACGCAGCGCCCAACCCAGCTCGAGGATCAGCTGGCTGTTGCGGCTGCTGGTCTCTCCTCCCGTCGGCGTCATGGCGATCAACTGACCGTCGGCTGCAAGTTCCAGCACCGCCTCGGGATTGGCCTGGCAGACCCGCTCAAACTGCTCGAGGCTGAGCCGCAGATCCCAGGGCAACCACAGCGGCGCGATCTCCGGCTCCGGCGCGGGCTGGGACGCATCGGTGGCCGGGTGGTAAGGAGCCAGCGCCATCGGCAACAGTGTGCCTGCCTCCCCACGCTACCGGCATTGGCATTGGCCCAGCTCGTCAGGCAGATCGGGCCGGACGGACCGTGGCAGAGAAGCTGGCCGCCAACCAGGCCAGGGTCCGGGAACTCCCGGCAGGCCGTGGCTGGGTCCGCCGGCTGAGCCAGCCTGCCCGGGTGCCACGCCGCTCACAGGATCTGAGGGGATGAGCTGGCCTGCAAGGACAGGGGGAAGCCCCGAATGGCTCACCGAGTGGGTAGCGGCAGCTGTGCTGGACGACACCAGACCCTGTCCATCCTGGATCGGAACGGCAAGGCGCTGCCCGCCGGGTCATCTGCTGGAATCCGGGATGCCGCAGCCATGGCCCTCCAGCGGCTGCCCCCCGCCGCAGATCTGTGGATCAGCAGCAGCAGCCACCCCGCCGCAGGGCTGCATGAAGGTCCTCTGCTGGCCGGCTTCGCAGCGACGGATGGGCATGGCCAAGCGCGATCTCCACCGGATGAGCGTCGCGCGGCGATCCGAGCGAGAGGTCGGGCTTGACGACCAGCGGCTGGCACCTGGAAGCAGCCCTGGGTGCCCCAGCGGTTGGGAGCGTCGCAGAACAGCCGGAACCGATCGACACTGGTCGTCCTTCGCATGACATGTGCGTTGAAGAAGGTCCGCGGGCCGCATCATGGAGAGACACCCGCCAGGGATCCACACCCCAGATCCGATCGAGCCCGATCCGGACGCCTCCAGCCCCATCCGCCCCGCACGGCCCGATGCAAGCGCTTGACGCTTGCACTGCAACCGTGAGACACTGAAGCCATGGACCACTCCGCCCCTCTCTCCCCGCCGCTGCCCACTGCTTCCGAGGTCTATGGCCTTGAGGAGCTGCTGGCGGCGGCCGGCGAGCGCCTGGGGGAGGAGATCACACCGCGCACGGTGCGCCTGTATGCCACCCAGGGCCTGATCGACCGACCTGGCCGGGAGGGCCGCAGCGCCGTCTACGGCCGGCGCCATCTGCTGCAGCTGCTGCTGATCCGCTCCCTGGCACGGCGCGGACTGAGTCTGGCGGCGATCGCTCCGCTGATCGGCCTGGCCGATGGCGAGCTGGAGCAGCAGCTCAACCAGCTGGAGGGGGATGGCAGCCCCGCCTCCTCGCTGCTGGCGGCGATGGCGGCGGACATCCAGGCGGCGGCCCCGGCGACGGCCCCGGCGGCGGCTGGCTCGCCTCAGAGCGGCGACTCTCCTGTCGCCAGCGAGGAGCGCAACGAGGCGCTCGATTACCTGCGCAGCCTGCAGTCCACCTCTCCCGAGGCGTCGCCAGCTGCCACAGACGCCATGGCTTTACCGACTGGAATCGATTCCGAGTCGCTGGAGCGCAGCGCCTCGCTGCTGCCCCTGCTCGGTTCGCCGCTCTCCAGTCGCTCACCCAGTCGCTCGTCCTCCAGCCCCTCCTCTCGCTCATCCCGTTCTCCCTCCCGCTCCGGCGGCAGCCGCGAGGCCGCCAGCCGCTGGCATCGCTTCACCCTGGCGCCGGGGGTGGAGCTGCAGATCAGTGATTCGGTGTCGGTGCCGCCGCCCGGGTCGCGGCGCATGGCCTGGCTGAACCGCCT
>JAYKJA010000025.1:0-100738 GCA_035285905.1 Synechococcaceae cyanobacterium | reverse complement strand
CAAGGAACTGGGCCAGCCCATCATCATGCACGACTACATCACCGGTGGCTTCACGGCCAATACCGGTCTGGCGAAGTGGTGCCGCAAGAACGGCATGCTGCTGCACATTCACCGCGCCATGCACGCGGTGATCGACCGCCATCCCAAGCACGGCATCCACTTCCGAGTGCTTGCCAAGTGCCTGCGTCTCTCCGGTGGTGACCAGCTGCACACCGGCACCGTGGTCGGCAAGCTGGAGGGCGACCGTCAGTCCACCCTCGGTTACATCGACCAGCTGCGTGAATCCTTCGTTCCCGAAGATCGCAGCCGCGGCAACTTCTTCGACCAGGACTGGGGTTCCATGGGCGGCGTGTTCGCCGTGGCCTCCGGTGGTATCCACGTCTGGCACATGCCGGCCCTGGTCGCCATCTTCGGCGACGACTCGGTGCTGCAGTTCGGTGGTGGTACCCACGGTCACCCCTGGGGCTCCGCCGCTGGTGCCGCCGCCAACCGTGTTGCTCTTGAAGCCTGCGTCAAGGCCCGTAACGCCGGTCGTGAGATCGAGCGCGAGGGTCGCGACATCCTGGTGGAAGCGGCCAAGCACAGCCCTGAGCTGGCCATCGCACTCGAAACCTGGAAGGAAATCAAGTTCGAGTTCGACACCGTTGACAAGCTCGACGTCCACTGATTGAGCCGATGACGCCAGGGGAAATCCATCGGTTTCCCCAGCGTCTGGCCCATCGATTGAGTTCAAGAACAACCCATCCCAAGGATCCCCATGCCCTTCAAGAGCACCGTGGGTGACTACCAAACAGTCGCCACCCTGGAGACGTTCGGCTTTCTGCCACCCTTCACCCAGGACGAGATCTACGACCAGATCGCTTACATCATCGCCCAGGGTTGGAGCCCCCTGATCGAGCACGTCCACCCCAGCCGCTCGATGGCCACTTACTGGTCCTTCTGGAAGCTCCCCTTCTTCGGTGAAAAGGATCTCGGCGTGATCGTCAGCGAACTCGAGGCCTGCCACCGCGCCTACCCCGACCATCACGTGCGCCTGGTCGGTTACGACGCCTACACCCAGAGCCAGGGTGCGGCGTTCGTGGTGTTCGAAGGCCGCTGATCGGTCTCGGCCCCAGGGTCCCGGCAGCCAGCTTCTGGGACCCGCATTTCTCATCCATACCTTATCCATACCCTTCGTGGCAGCCGCGGTCGATCGAGCATCGACAGGCTTGCTTTGCTGCACCTTTTTCTGACGTTTCCTTCGCCGGGCGGACATGGCCAGTACATCCAGTCGTGAAGCAGCTCTGGAGCGCCGTAAGGCCCTGACCAGTGGCGGCAAGAAAGCGCAAGGCCGCTTCACCAGCTCTCCCATGCGGGTGCGCAGCTCCGACGATGCCCGTCCGACCCGCACGGTCGCTCCCCCCGCCGCACCGACGGCTCCCACACCGGCGCCATCGGCATCGAGCCGGCCGGCCGCCGGCCGTGCCGCCCGCGCCAACCCTGACCTTCGCGCCGAACCTGCCCGGCCCCGCAACGGGGCTGCTTCCCCGGTGCGCAACAGCAGCCGCGACCTCGCCCTGGCTCGACGCCATTCCCTCAGCCGCTCCGGCAAACGCGGCAGCACCTCCAAGGACCGCACCCGCACCGAGCTCGGTCGCAGCACCACCCGTGGCACCGGGGCCGCCAGCGCCGCCGCAAGCCCCACACCGGCCCAGGGGGAGCATCGCTGCAAGTGTCAGGAGGCCCATGCCGCATCGCCGCTGCCCGGCCTGAGCCTGAGTGCCCCCGAGCGCAGCCCGGCCCAGGGTTCCTCCAAACCCCGCAACGGCGCCCGCAAGGCCCAGGCCCAGCACAATCCCAGCCGTGCCCTGGTGCTCGCCCGGCGTGAGGCCCTGAGCAAGCGCGGCAAGTCCGCCAGTGCTGCCTCCCGCTCGAGCACCGCATCGGTGGCCCGCACCGTCAATCCCGACCTCACCAGCCGCGAGCTCGCCCAGAAGGTGCGCGAACTCAAGAGCCGCGGCGGCTCCGCCGGCACCGCCCGCAGCGCCGGCACCCGCCCCACCGGACCCCGACGCCGCGGCCCCGAGCAGCCCGCCGCCGTCGATGCCCACTGGAAGGTGGGGGTGAGTGAGACCCTCTCCGGCCAGGTGGTCACCGGCACCCAGGCCAACCGCTCGGTCAGGACCACCGGCAACGAGGCCGCCACCTGCCGACCGATCACGGGCACCGAATACCTCGGCGCCGAGGTGTTCCAGACCTTCTGCCAGAGCCAGCCCAGCGCCCCGCTGCAGCCGGCCAAGGTGAGGGTCAGTGCCACCTCCCACGGCAACCGGGTCACCGGCAACGAAGTGGGTCGCTCCGAGAAGGTCACCGGCGACGAACCCGGCACCTGCAAGACGATCACCGGTACCGAATACATCGGCGCCGACCAGGCCAGCGCCTGGTGCGGTTCCGTCAACCCCGGCGTGCGCAAGGTGGGCCGCAGCCAGACCGTGGGCGGCCAGGCCGTCTCCGGCGTGCTCGTCGGCCGCTCCGAGAAGGTCACGGGCGATGAATCCGGTTCCGGCCTGCAGCTCACCGGCGACCAGTACCTGGGCAGTGAGCCCGCCACCCCCGGCCGGGCCGCCACCAAGGTCAGTGCCCTCAACACCCTGCGGGGCACTGCCATCACCGGCACCCATGTGGGCCGCGACCAGCGCGTCACCGGCGACGAGCCCGGCAGCTGCCGCTTCATCACCGGCGATGAGTACATCGGCAGCCAGCAGTACCAGGGCTTCTGCGGCGATCGCCCCGCGCCTGAGGCCCCCAAGGTCGGCTTCAGCATCACCAACCGCAACATGGTCATCAGCGGCACCCGCACCGGCCGCTCCGAGCGGGTCACCGGCGATGAGCCCGGCACCTGCAAGGTGGTGACCGGCACTCCCTACGCCGGCCTCGAGCAGGCCGGAGACTTCTGCAACGCCGCCGCCGTGCGCGCCCAGCGGGAACGCACCCCGGTGCGCCACTCCAACCGCATGACCGGCATCAAGCCGGGCCTTTCCTCCCTCACCGGGGCCGAGCGCGGTGCCTGTGAGGACGTCACCGGCACCCCCTACGTGGGCGCCGATCAGCAGGCCGCCCTCTGCTCCGCCGCCGGCAGCGACGACGCCGACTTCCCCCAGGCCCTCGGCGCCGCCCCCTGGCAGCGCTTCAGCGTTCAGTCCCCCGCCCGCGCCGCCCAGGTGGAGCGTGAGCGCAGCGGTGCCGTGACCGGCAGCTCCTACGAAACCGGTGGTCACGCCATCACCGGCCCCTTCGGCATGGCCCCCGGCAAGGTCACCGGTACCGAGCAGTTCCGCTTCGATCGCTCCCCGGCCAGCCGCAACCGCCCCGAACCGGTGGTGGTGGCCTCCGAGCCCCAGGAACGCCAGGCCTCCCGCGTCACCGGCGAGGGATCAGGGCTGAAGATCACCGGCGACGACTGGGATCGCGGCGAGCGGGTCACCGGCACCGAGGGCAGTTCCGCCCGTCGGCGCAACCCCACCCGCGTCGGCCCGATGACCGCAATGCCGGGGTTCCAGCGCAAGCGCAACGAGCAGATCTCCGAACCCCTCAGCAAGATCACCGGATCCAGCGGCAGCACCGACCAGGGCTCCCTGATCACGGTCTCCGGCGGCGCCCGCGGTTGATCCGGAATCCATGCCCCGTCGCCAGGACCTGATGCCTTCCGCACTGGCTCCCACCGCTCCCCGACGCCGTTTCTCCCAGAGCAGCGGCACGGCGGAATCCACCGCTGCCCCAGCTGAGAACGCAGAGGCCAACAAGGTGCTGCGGCAGCGGGAACTGGCCCAGGCCGCCCGCCAGTCCTCCGCCTCCGCTCCCAGCCGGGGCCGCCGCCGGCCTGAGCCCCCCGGTCGCACCGTCGCCAGCGATCCGCGTCCTGCCGCCGCCGGCGCTTCCGGCAGCCCAGGCCCCGGCGGTTCCGGTGCCCGCCCGCAGCCCTCCCCCGACAGCGAACCCGTCCAGCGGTTCCGCAACGGCCGCCGGGTGCGTCCGGTGGCGGCTGCCGTGATCCGCCCCTCCAGCAATCCGCGGACCCTCGTCGCCGAGCAGCATCCCCTCACCGACAGCCGCGCCAACGCCTGTCTGAGGGCCTACGACGAACGCACCAAGCACACCTTCGATCGGATCGTGCCGGTGCTCAAGCGCCTGTCGGCGCTGCAGCATGAGCCCGATTTCGTCGAACGCGCCCAGGCCCTGGCCCGGGCCGAACTCGGCATGCCCCTGCCCGAGCGGATCCTGGAAACCGCCTGGACCAGCCAGCTGGACATGCGCACCCTGTTCGCCTGGTGCGTGTTCGAGGCCTATGAGCAGACCAGCCGCACCTTCTTCGACGACGACCCCCTCGGCGGCGAAGCCGGCGGCGCCCGGGCCGAACGGTTCGAGGCCTTCCTGCTCGAGTGCGGCTTCCACCTGCTGGACATCACCCCCTGCGCCGATGGCCGGCTGGCCCACGCCATCGCCTACGCCCTGAGGCTGCCGGTCAGTTCCGTGCGCCGCCGCCCCCATGCCGGCGCCCTGTTCGATGTCGAGAACACGGTCGACCGCTGGGTGAAGACCGAGCATCGCCGCTACCGCGAAGCGATCCCCAACCCCGCCCACGCCGACACCCGCTACCTCAAGGTCGTCGTCTACCACTTCAGCTCTCACGACCCCTCCCATGAGGGCTGTGCCGCTCACGGCAGCAACGACCAAGCCGCTGCCGCCGGCGGGCTGCGGCGCCTGCAGGACTTCCAGCAGGCCGTGGAGAACAGCTTCTGCTGCGGCGCCTCGGTGGATCTGCTGCTGATCGGCATGGACACCGACACCGATGCCATTCGCGTGCACGTGCCCGCCGCCGACGGCAACGTGGCGCTCGACAGCTGGCTTGATGCCCGCGATCTGCATCGCGACACCCTGGCGCTGGGAGCCGACGAGGCTCGCGCCCTGATCCAGCAGCGGGTGGAGCAGGCCGCCGCCGGCAGGCCCGATGCCGGCATGGTCCGCCTGATCTCCCATCTGCTGGAGAACAACATTTCCCAGATCGACTACGTCCGCCAGTACCACGGCGGCAGCTACAGCGATGCCGGCCATGCCGAACGCTTCATCGGCGTGGGCATCGGCTTCAAGGAGATCCACCTGCGCAACCTCACCTACTTCGCCTACATGGACACCCTCGAAGAGGGTGCTGCAGACCTCGATGTGGGAGTCAAGATCTTCTCGTCCCTGAACGTCTCACGCGGCCTGCCGATTCCGGTGGTCCTGCGCTTCGACTATCACGGCGCCGTGCCCGGGGCCCGCGAGCGGGCCATCCGCCACTGTGAGCGCGTGCGTGAGGCCATCGTCAGCCGCTACGCCGATCTCTGCCGCGACGGTCTGCTGCACACCCTGCTCACCGTGCGCGACCGGGACCGTGCCGTTCCCGCCGAGACCATCGGCTCCTCGATCGTTCTCGAACAGCCGGGAGGCCACTGACATGTTGATCTGCCGCGTCGTCAAACCGCTCGTCTCCACCAACCGCATTGCTGATTTCCAGCACAAGCATCTGCAGGTGGTTCTCGACGGCAGCACCCAGAAGGTGGCGGTCGATGCCGTGGGCTGCATCCCGGGTGACTGGGTGATCTGCGTCGGCAGTTCGGCCGCCCGCGAAGCCGCCGGCAGCAAGTCGTACCCCAGCGATCTGACCATCGTCGGCATCATCGACCACTGGGATCCCGATGCCGCCAAGGCCCAGGCTGCCGCCCTTGCCGCCGGCGGCAGTGCCTCAGCCCCGGCCAGCAACTCCGCCTCCACGGCTGCCGCCGATCCGGCCGGAGGTCGCTGATGGAGATCATGCAGGTCGTCGGCTCCCTCGTCTGCACCCAGCGGGTGGAAGGCTTCGGGCACCAGGTGCTGCGCATCCTGCGCACCCCCAAGGGAAAGCTCAGCGTCGCCACCGATCCCGTCGGGGCCTCGCCGGGTAACTGGGTGTTCACCGCCAGCGGGTCCGCCGCCCGCTACGCCACCGGCGACCCGAACCTGTTCACCGACCTGACCATCGGCGGAATCATCGATCACTGGTCCCCAGACGGCTGAGGGCTTCCGCCCCGCCGCTCCGCCGTCCACCGCCCCCCGTCCGCTCCCTGCCATGGCCCAGTCCCGTCGCCGTCCCTCCTCCCGCCGTCGCGACGTCGCGGTGCCTGCCGCCGCGGAGACCCCACCACCCAAGCCGGACGCTCCGGCAGCCCCGCTGCCTGAACCGGCCGGCCCCGCGGCGGAAGCGGCGGGGTCTTCCGCGGCGGCTGCCGAAGCCGTCGCCGCCCCGATCGGAATCCTGCCTCCGTCACCCCCGGCGGACAGCTCCGAGGCCACCGCGTTGAGTTCCGCCCCCGGAGCCGATGCGGCAGCCCCTCCTCCGGCCCCCGCAGCCGAGGAATCCCCGACGCAGGCGCCCCCACCGGCGACCAGCCCAGCGCCGGCGGCCGACCCCGATCCCAGCCGCCGTCGCCTCACCCGCACCTCCGCCAGCAGCGCACCCCGCTCCTCCAGCCCGGCGGGGCGCTCCAGTGCACCAGCCCGCAGCGCCGCCCCCTCCCGCCGCTCCGCCGCCCCTGCGGCAGCCCGCGGCGGCAGGGGCGGCACGCCTCCGACCACCCCAAACACCCGCAGCCAACCCGCCATGGATTCCAGCGTCAAAGGCATCGCCCTCGGCATGATCGAAACCCGGGGCCTGGTGCCGGCCATCGAAGCCGCGGACGCCATGACCAAGGCCGCCGAGGTCACCCTGATCGTGCGTGAGTTCGTCGGTGGCGGCTACGTCACCGTGATGGTGCGTGGAGAGACGGGCGCCGTGAACGCCGCCGTGCGCGCCGGCGCCGATGCCTGCGAACGGGTCGGCGACGGCCTGGTGGCAGCCCACATCATCGCCCGCCCCCACAGCGAGCTCGAGCCCGCCCTCAACGCCAGCACCGCCGTCCGCCGCCTCTGATGGGCACCGAGACCCTCCACCCCCGCGTCCTGGGCTATCTGGGTCGGGCCCTGAGCCTGGAGCTGTCCGCCGTGCAGCAGTACATGACCCAGGCCTGTCTGGCGGATCTCTGGGACGACGCGCGATCGGCCGAACGGTTCCGCGCCGAAACGGTCGAGGAGATGGAACATGCCGAGCGGATCGTGGCCCAGATGCTCTCCCTCGGCGTGGCACCGGCGGCCTCCCAGCTGCGGCCGGTCACCCATGCCCCCGACCTGATCGGTCTGCTCGAGCAGAACGCCGAACTGGAAACCTCGCTGATCGATCACTACGACGAAGCCACCCGCTTCTGCCAGCTGATCGGTGATGCCGAGAACGGGGCCTTCTTCGCCGCCCTGCTCGAGGAGGAACAGCACCACGGAGCCGAGCTCGCCGCCTGGCTCCAGGAGCTCGGAGGCCCCCGTCGCCGCCAGCGCTACGGGGCCTACGCCCAGGCCGGCCCACGCCAGGCCAGGAACCGCTGACGCCCCCGGGCGGCTTCCCTTGGGCTCGCCGCCCGCTCTGCCTCAATCGCTGACAAGGTCACGATCCACGCTGGGGCGCGCCAGTTGAATCTTCTAAATTCGCCTGCCAACGCGGTCCTGACCGCCTGTGTGACCTCTCCACCCTTGCCCGAATCCCTGCCGCTCCCGATCCAGCTGGTCTGGTTGATCCCGCTCTACGGGTTCAGCGGCATGCTGCTCTCGCTGCCGTGGGCGATGGGGTTGTTCCCCCGCAACGGCCCCCGTCCCGCCGCCTACCTCAACCTGCTGGTCACCCTGGTGGCCGTGCTGCACGGCAGCCTGGTGATCCGGGAGGTGATGCTGCATGGCCCCCATCACCTCGACTTCCCCTGGTTCCAGGCCGCCGATCTCGATCTGCACATCGGCTTCGATCTCTCCTTCACCAACCTGGCGGCCCTCGAGCTGGTCACCTTCATGAGCCTGATCGGCCAGGTGTTCGCCCTCGGCTATCTGGACAAGGAATGGTCCCTGGCCCGGTTCTACGCCCT
The DNA here is from genome assembly GCA_035285905.1 of Synechococcaceae cyanobacterium. GTDB lineage: Bacteria > Cyanobacteriota > Cyanobacteriia > PCC-6307 > Cyanobiaceae > Cyanobium. Next base: position 92,744 of record JAYKJA010000025.1, on the reverse strand, counting down.
GGCCGGGTTCTTCGAGGGGGCGATGGCAGGTGTGGTGCTCAGCAGCAACCTGTTCATGAGTTATTTCCTGCTGGAGATGCTCACCCTGTCCACCTATCTGCTGGTGGGCTTCTGGTACGCCCAGCCCCTGGTGGTCACCGCCGCCCGCGATGCCTTTCTGACCAAGCGCGTCGGCGATGTGCTGCTGCTGATGGGGGTGGTGGCCCTTTCGGCCTGGGCCCCGTCGATGGAATTCGACGACCTCTACATCTGGAGCTCCGAGAGCCTGAGCAACGGCAGCCTCACCCCCCTGGCCGGAACCCTGCTGGGGCTTGGCCTGGTGGCCGGACCGATGGGCAAGTGCGCCCAGTTCCCGATGCACCTCTGGCTGGATGAGGCGATGGAGGGCCCCAACCCCGCCTCGATCCTGCGCAACTCCGTGGTGGTCACCTGCGGTGCCCTGGTCCTGCTCAAGGTGATGCCCCTGCTGGCCCTCTCGCCCCTGGCCATCCGCGTGCTTCTGGCCGTGGGCACGATCAGCGCCCTGGGAGGGGCCCTCGTCGCGATCGCCCAGATCGACCTCAAGCGCACCTTCTCCTACGGGACCACCTCCTATCTGGGTCTGGTGTTCATCGCCATCGCCCTGCAGCAGCCGTTCATGGCGCTGCTGCTGCTGTTCACCCATGGTCTGTCCAAGGCGCTGCTGTTCATGAGCGTCGGCAGCGTGATCTCCACCACCAACTGCCAGGACATCACCGAACTCGGTGGCCTCGGACGCCGCATGCCCGCCACCACCGGGGCCTATCTGGTGGGGGCCGCCGGCCTCACCGGACTGTTCCCCTTCGGCTGCTTCTGGGCCTTCGGCCTGCTGGTCGACAGCCTGGGTCGATCGGCTCCCCTGTTCGCCGCCGTGGTGGTGCTCACCAATGCGCTCACGGTGTTCAACCTGGTTCGGGTCTACCGCCAGGTGTTCCTCGACACGCCCCACCCCAAGACCCGGCGCACCCCCGAGGTGGGTTGGCTGATGGCCCTGCCGATGGTGAGTCTGTTGGTGATGGTGGTGCTCACCCCGGTGATCGTGCTGAGGCTCGAGGCCCTGCGGGGCGTCGCCGGCTTCGCCTGGCAGGTCACTGCTCTGCTGATGACCACCAGCCTGCTCGGACTGGTCTGCGGGGCGATCGTGCCGCTCGATAAGTTCTGGTCCAGATCCGTCTACCGACCCCTGCGCACCCTGCAGGATCTGCTGGCCAACGACTTCTATACCGACCGGATCTACCGCGCCACGATCGTGGCCTTCGTCGCCGGACTGGCCGAGCTCACCAGCAGTTTCGATCGCCAGGTGGTCAATGCCCTGGTCAACCGCATCGGCGCCTTCTCGATGTCGAGCGCGGCGTCCCTGCGTCTCGGGGTGAGCGGCCAGCTGCAGACCTACGTGCTCACCGCTCTGATCTCGATCGTGCTGCTGCTCAGCAGCCTGTCCTGGGTGCGGGGGGTCAGCTGATGCTGCTGTCGCTTCTTCTGCTCATCCCCGCCCTCGGCTGCCTGCTGTTGTTGCTGCAGCCCGCCGAGGCCCCCGGTCCGCGCATGCGCCTGATCGCGATCACGGTGCTGGTGCTGCAGCTGCTCTGTTCCCTGGCGGTGGCCCTGCGCTTCGACCCGGCCATCAGCGGCATGCAGCTGCAGATCGCCGTCCCCTGGGTGCCCCTGATCGGCCTCGACTACACCCTGGCGGTGGATGGCCTGTCGCTGCCGCTGGTGCTGATCAATTGTGCGCTCACCCTGGTGGCCGCCATCTGCACCCGGGACATCAGCCAGAGGCCGCGCATCTATTTCACCCTGCTGCTGCTGATCAGCGGTGCGGTGAACGGCGCCTTCCTGGCCCAGAACCTGCTCCTCTTCTTCCTCTTCTATGAACTGGAGCTGATTCCACTGTGGCTGCTGATCTCGATCTGGGGCGGCGTGAACCGGGCCTATGCCGCCACCAAGTTCCTGATCTTCACCGCCATCTCCGGTGTGCTGATCCTGGCGGCCTTCCTGGGCCTGTCCCTGCTCACCGGCACGGTCGACTTCAGCCTCGGTTCCATCAACACCGATTCCCTGGCGGTCGGCAGTCAGCTGCTGTTGCTGCTGCCCCTGCTGATCGGCTTCGGCATCAAGATTCCGCTGGTGCCCTTCCATTCCTGGCTGCCGGACGCCCACACCCAGGCCTCCACCCCCGTCTCGGTGCTGCTGGCCGGGGTGCTGCTCAAGCTCGGCACCTACGGCCTGCTGCGCTTCTGTCTGGGGCTGTTCCCGGCGGCCTGGGCCGTGCTGGCTCCCGCCCTGGCCCTCTGGGCGGCCGCCTCGGTGCTCTATGGATCCCTGGCCGCCATCGCCCAGCGGGACATGAAGCGGATGGTGGCCTACAGCTCCGTGGGCCACATGGGCTACGTGCTTCTGGCCGCCGCCGCCGCCACCCCGGTCAGCCTGCTCGGGGCGGTGTTCCAGATGGTCAGCCACGGACTGATCTCCGCCCTGTTGTTCCTGCTGGTGGGGGTCGTCTACCGCAAGACGGGCACCCGCGATCTCGAGGTGCTGCGCGGTCTGCTCAACCCGGAGCGGGGATTGCCCTTCACCGGCACATTGATGATCGTCGGCGTGATGGCCAGTGCGGGGCTGCCCGGCATGGCCGGGTTCATCTCTGAGTTCCTGGTGTTCCGCGGCAGCCTCAACACCTACCCGCTGGCCACCCTGCTGTGCATGGTGGGCTCCGGACTCACCGCCGTCTACTTCCTGCTGCTGGTCAACCGGGCGTTCTTCGGCCGGCTGGCAATCACCCCGCCCAGCGAGGATCCCCGCCGGGACGCCCGACTCGACGTGCGACTGGTGGAGGTGGCTCCGCGGGAAACGATCCCCGCCATGGCCATCGCCACGGCCATCATCGGCCTCGGCCTGCTGCCCTCCACCCTGGGGCGCCTGAGCGAATCGAGCACCACCGCCATGGCCCAGCTGCCGGCCCTGCTTGCCGCCCTGACCACCCCGGGGATCTCCTGACATGCCTGTCATTCCTGCCCTGCTCACCCACGCCGGCAGCGCCCCCGGTGCCGAGGAGCTCAAGGCCAGACTGCTGCGCGGCGAAACCCTGCTGCAGGACACCCCCGATCATCTGCTGCAGGTGGTGGATGTGCTCGCCAGCTACGGCGAAGTGCTCGATGCCTACAGCATCAATCTGGTGGACCAGGCCCAACGCCAGTTCCTCAACCCTCTGCCGATCTACAAATATTTCAACGGCGAGATCAACCCGGCACGGATCTGGAAGCATCTCAACCACGATCGCATCAATTTCGAATACGCCGAATACTGCATGAAGGCCATGCTCTGGCATGGCACCGGCGGCCTCGATGCCTACCTCGACAGCGCAGACTTCAACGCCCGCTGCCAGCCGATCCTGGCGGCCAAGCTCCGCCGCGACCCGCTGCTGGCTCTGCTGCAGCGGCTGTTCCCGGAATTCCTGCCGGAACTGATCCGCGTCGCCGCCACGACCCATGCCCTGGGCCTGTTCTGGCGGGTGATGAGCGACCTGTTCCGCGACCTGGCCACCGCCGAGGCCGAGGGGCGCGTGCGCTCCATCCCTGACGTGGTGCAGTTCCTGATGCAGGGGCTGGTGGCCGCCGCCGCCCAGCCGATCACCTACACGGTGGAGCTGAACGGCCTCTCCTACCCGGTGCTGCCGGCAGAAGCAGGCCTCACCTTTCTCGTCGACGTAGCGGTGCCCTACGTGGAGGCGGTGTTCCTGCGCGGCACCCCCTTCCTCGGCACCGTGTCCTTCAATGCCCAGGCCCAGCAGATCTCCCCCGACAAGGGGCAGTTCGCCTACGGCGCCCTGTTCGCCGATCCCTTGCCCACCATGGGCGCCGGCATTCCCCCCAGCCTGCTGATGCAGGACATGTACCGCCACCTGCCGCCACGGCTGCACGCCTGGTATGAGCAGCGCACCCGCGGCGACGGGGACGAACGGGTGAAGATCTGCATGAGCTTCCAGAAGGCGATGTTCTGCGTCACCAATGCCGCCATCGCCGGCACCTTCCCCCATCCTCTCGACAGCAGCGACCCCGCTCAGCAGCAGGCCAATGCCGCCTATGCCACGGCCTGGGCCGAACGGCTGGCCACGGCCCGCACCGACTGCCTCGACAGCACCATGCCGCCGCGGCAGGGGCCGTGACGTAGCGTCAGATCATGGACCACACCTGGAACCACCGCCAGCGTCCGGACCGTCTGGAGTGCCGGCTTGAGTTTGACGACTACGACAGCACGCGCCTGTTTCTCGAGAAGCTGGAGTCCCTCTCCGAGCAGACCGGACGCTTCCCGGACATCAGTTTCGGCCGCACCTACGTCAACCTGACGGTGCGACCCGAAGCCGAGGACGCGCCGCTGGGTGATGCCGAACACCGTTTCGCCGCCGCGGTTGATGAGCTCCTCTGAACCGGCCGACAACGGCGACCGGGTCGACCTGCAGGCGGCCTACGAGGCCGCCGGTATCCAGGAACTGCTCGACCAGCTGGATCGGGAGCTGATCGGCCTCAAGCCCGTCAAGGCCCGCATCCGCGAGATCGCCGCCCTGCTGGTGGTCAACCGGGCGCGACTGGAGGTGGGACTGCAGACCACGCCCCCCAGCCTGCACATGTCGTTCACCGGCCCACCGGGCACCGGCAAGACGACGGTGGCCGAGCGGATGTCCAGGATCCTGCACGGGCTCGGCTACGTGCGCAAGGGTCATGTGGTCACGGCCACCCGTGATGATCTGGTCGGTCAGTACATCGGGCACACGGCCCCCAAGACCCGCGAGATGCTGAAGAAAGCGATGGGAGGGGTGCTCTTCATCGACGAAGCCTACTATCTCTATCGCCCCGAGAATGAGCGCGACTATGGCGCCGAAGCGATCGAGATTCTGCTGCAGGTCATGGAGAACAACCGCGACGATCTGGTGGTGATCTTCGCCGGCTACAAGGAGCGGATGGACATCTTCTATCAGTCCAACCCCGGCCTTTCCTCCCGCGTCGCCAACCACATCGATTTCCCCGATTACAGCGCCTCCGAGCTGCTGGCGATCGGCCGACTGATCCTGGCGCGCGAAAACTACTGCCTCAGCGAGGAGGGCCAGGCGGCCTTCGCCGATTACATCACCCGGCGCATGCAGCTGCCCTTCTTCGCCAATGCCCGCTCGATCCGCAATGCGATCGATCGCGCCCGCATGCGCCAGGCCAACCGCCTGTTTGTCTCCATGGGTCGCTCCCTCAGCAAACGCGACCTGATGACGATCGAAGCCGAGGACATCACCGCCAGCCGCGTGTTCGCCGGTGAGGTGGAGGGGCGGGACCCCAGCCTCCCCCTCACCCAGACCCCCTGAACAGCGCCCCCGTGAGGCGCCGAACCCCGGGGCGCCGCTTCAACGCTCCTCAGCGCCGCTTGCGTGAATCGATCTGCAGCAGATCCCGCACCTGCTGGATCTGACGTGCCAGGGAGGGGTCGCTGTTGAGCTTCTTCTCCACCTGCTCGACCGCATACATCACGGTGGAGTGGTCCTTGCCGCCGAACGCCTCCCCGATGCGCGGCAGGGAGAGATTGGTGTTCTGCCGCATCAGGTACATGCCCACCTGTCGGGCCTGGCTGACAGCGCGGCGGCGGCTCGGACTGAGCATGTCGTCGATGCGCACCGCAAACACCTCGGCCACCTTGTCGAGCACCTGCTGGGGAGTCACCTCCACCTCGCTGCCGGCGGGATCAAGCATCGGCGCCACCGATTCCACCGTCATCGGCAGACCGGTGATCGAGGCGAAGGCCACGGCCCGGGTCAGGGCCCCCTCCAGCTCGCGGATATTGGAGGTGAAGCGCCCGGCGATGTACTGGATCAGATCCCGCGGCAGAGCCATCTGCTCCACCTCCGCCTTCTTATGCAGGATCGCCATGCGCGTCTCCAGATCGGGGGCCTGGATGTCGGCGATCAGCCCCATCGAGAAGCGGGAGATCAGGCGCTCCTGCAGCCGCGGGATCTGGCTGGGAGGCCGGTCGCTGGCGATCACGATCTGGCGCCCGGCTTCATGCAGGGCGTTGAAGGTGTGGAAGAACTCCTCCTGGGTGTATTCCTTACCCTCGATGAACTGAATATCATCCACCAGGATCAGGTCCGCCGCACGGTAGCGATCGCGGAAGGCCTGCATGCCGTCCTTGCGGATGGCCTGGATCAGGTCGTTGGTGAAGGTTTCGGTGGAGACGTAGAACACCCGCGCCTGGGGATCGATCTCGAGGCGGTAGTGACCGATGGCCTGCATCAGGTGGGTCTTGCCCAGGCCCACGCCGCCGCAGATGAACAGGGGATTGAACTCCCGCCCCGGCGATTCGGCCACCGCCAGGGCCGCCGCATGGGCCATGCGGCTGTTGGGCCCCACCACGAAGCGGCTGAACACATAACGGGGGTTCAGCCCGGCCGCCGGCCGCGCCACCGCCTGCGGCTGGGCCGATTCCCCGGCCGGAGCCGCCCGACGGGGTTCTGCAGGCTGCGGCGCCGCCTCGGCCGCCGCCTCCCGGCCCGCGCCGGCAGCCTCCGCCTCCTCGCCCACCTCGAAATCGACCCGCACGGCAGCGCCGTGGATGGCGGAGGCCAGTTCGCTGATCTGGGCCACGTAGTGACGCCGCAACCAGTTCACCGCGAAGCTGTTCGGGGCCTGCAGCCGCAGCACACCATCCTCGAATCCGGAGCTGGTGGCTTGGCGGATCCAGGTCTCGAAGGTGGGTTTGCTGAGGCTGGCCTGCAGTTCCAGCTTGACCTGTTGCCACAGCTGCTCGCCTTCTTGCACGCGCCCCACCACCCGGTTCGTGAATATAGGCATGCTGGGAGCCCGGTCCCATCCAGGTCCCGTTCCCTCCCACCCCCCGATGCCCCGCCCCCTGCCTCCCGCCCTGCCAGGCCCCCGCCGTGGCCGCGGCCTGTCGCAGCCGCTCCTGCCGGCCCTGCCGACGGCAGCCCTCGGCCTGGCGTCGCTGCTGCTGCTGGCCGGCTGCGGCGAGCGCTTCCCGAACCTGCGGGGCCCGGCGCGGGAGCAGGTGCGCCTCAGCGATGCCGCCCCTTCAGCGCCGCTGCAGCCGGGCCGCAACGTGATCGTCGAGGCGGTCGACCGGGTCGGCCCCGCCGTGGTCCGCATCGACACCGTCAAGCGCACGGTCAATCCGCTGGCCAGCCTGTTCGGGGCCGGACCCGCGATTCAGCAGCAGCAGGGTCAGGGCTCCGGCTTCATCACCCGCTCCGACGGGGTGGTGCTGACCAACGCCCACGTGGTCGAAGGGGCCAGCGAGGTGCATGTCACCCTGCCCGATGGCCGCAGCTTCAGCGGCAAGGTTCTCGGGGCCGACCCGCTCACCGATGTGGCGGTGCTGAAGGTGGTGGCCAGCCGCCTGCCCGTGGCTCCCCTGGGGGATTCCACCAGGGTCAGACCCGGCGAATGGGCGATCGCCATCGGCAACCCCCTCGGCCTCGACAACACCGTCACCGCCGGGATCATCAGCGCCATCCAGCGCACCAACGCCATCGGCGAGGGCCAGCGGGTGCCTTACATCCAGACCGACGCCGCCGTGAACCCCGGCAACAGCGGCGGGCCGCTGATCAACGACCGCGGCCAGGTGATCGGCATCAACACCGCCATCCGCCAGGCCCCGGGCGCAGGCCTCAGTTTCGCCATCCCGATCAACACCGCCAGCCAGATCGCCTCCCAGATCCTGGCCCGCGGCTTCGCCAGCCATCCGTTCATCGGCGTGCGGCTGCAGGCCCTCACCCCCCAGCTGGCGCGGGAGATCAACGCCGCCACCAACGAATGCCGGCTGCCCGAGATCAACGGCGTGGTGGTGGTGGAGGTCATGCCCTCCAGCCCGGCCGCCAACGGCGGACTCAAGCCCTGCGACCTGATCGAGGCGGTGGCCGGCAATGCGGTGCGCAACCCCTCCGAGGTGCAGCTGGCGGTCGACCGGGGCCAGGTGGGCAAGCCGCTTGAGCTGCGCGTGCGCCGCGGCCCCCAGACCCTGAATCTCGCTGTCGTGCCGGCGGAACTGCCCCGCCGCAGCTGATGCCGGCTCCCCGCAGCCGGCAGCTGGTGGTGATGGCCCGCTGGCCCGCCCCCGGACGCTGCAAGACCCGGCTGGCCGCCGGGATCGGAGCCGCCGCGGCGGCGGCCGTGCAGCGGCGCCTCACCCTCCACGCCATCACCGCCGCACGCCGTGCCCTGCAGCAGCTCCCCGCCCGCCTCGCCGACGGCGAACTGGTGCTGGCCGTCGCCGGACTCGCGGCGCAAAGGGCCCAGCGCTGGGGCCGCGAGCTGGGGGTGGACCGGGTCGTGCTGCAGGGCAGTGGGCGCCTCGGGGCCCGACTGCAACGCCAGTGGCGACGCGCCGGCCGCGAGGGATGCCGCCGCCTGGTGCTGATCGGCAGCGATCTGCCGGAGCTGGAGCCCGCCGAGATCGCCGCCGCCTTCCTGGCCCTGGAGGTCTCCGCCTGGGTGCTCGGCCCCGCCTGGGACGGGGGTTACTGGCTGGTCGGGGGCCGCTGCCCCTCCCCCTCCCCCTTCATCGCTCCCGGCACCCCGATCCCCTGGGGCCGCGACGGCGTGCTGGCGGCCACCCTCACCCTGGCGGAGCGCCACGGCATCGCCCCGAGGCTGCTGGCCCGGCGCCACGACCTGGATACCCCCGCCGACCTGCAGCGCTGGCGATGACGCCCCCACCCCTGCCCCTGTCCGTGGTGATCGCCGCGCGGGATGAGGCCGCCCGGTTGCCGCTGCTGCTGGCCGACCTGGCGGCGGCCTCGCCGCCGCCGCTGGAGCTGGTGGTGGTCGATGGCCGCAGCCGCGACGCCACCGCCCGGCTGGCCCGGCTCGCGGGGGCCCGGGTGCTGAGCTGCCCTCCCTGCCGCGGCGCCCAGCAGGCCCTGGGGGTGGCGGCCACCGCAGCCCCCTGGCTGCTGCTGCTGCACGCCGACGCACGCCTGCCGCAGGGCTGGGAGCGGACTGTGCAGCAGGCCATGGACCGGGGCACGCACGGCGCCTGGGCCTTCCGGCTGGCGATCGCCGGCGACGGCCCAGGGCTGCGGCTGGTGGAGCTGGCGGTGCTGCTGCGCTGCCGCTGGCGCCGGCTGCCCTACGGCGATCAGGGGCTGCTGCTGCCCCGCACGCTGCTGCAGGCCGCAGGAGGCCTCCGGCCGCTGCCGTTGATGGAGGACCTGGATCTGGTGCTGCGCCTGCGCCGCCTCGGCCCGCTGCAGCTGCTGCCCGCCGCCCTGCGGGTCGATGGCCGCCGCTGGCGCCGGCTGGGCATCTGGCGGGTCAGCCTCTCCAATGCGCGGCTGCGGCGGGCCTGGCGGGCGGGGGTTCCGGCGGAGGAGCTGGCAGCCCGCTACTACGGCGGCCAGGCCGCGGGAGGCTCCGCTCAGGAGGCGTACCAGAAGGCGCAGCGACGCTGCAGCGGCTCCAGCTCCCAGCCCTGGGCCGAATAGAACCCCACCACATCCGGATCGGCGAACAGGGTCACCCGATCCACCTCCATCGCCTGCAGCCGCTCCAGCACGTACCGCATCAGCTCCTTGCCGAGCCCCGCCCCCTGGTAGCGGGGATGCACCGCCACGTCCCACACCGTGGCGTCGACGATGCCGTCGCCGGTGCAGCGGGCAAAGCCCACCAGGCGTGGCAGGCGCGGGTCATGGCGCCAGAGACCGACGCAGAGCAGGCTGTTGTCAAGGGCCTTGCGCACCCGCCGCAAGGGCCGGCGGCTCCAGCCCACGGCATCACAGAGCGCCTCCAGCTCGATCAGATCGATCTCCCGCTCACAGCTGAGCACCACCGACAGATCGGGGTTGGGAGTGGCGCAGAGGCGATGGTCCGGGCCATAGAGACCTGTCAGTGCCTCGCAGTCGCTGGGGGCAGGGCTGTCAGGCACGGCGGGAGGCGGGCGGGAGCGGGTCGCAACCGCCGGCGGGATCCCCCCGGTCAGGGGTCACGACGGCGGACGGGCTACGCAGTCTGACGATCCTGCCGGAAGGGAAGGCCGCTGCGGCAGGGTGGACGGACGGAGCTTGCTGTCGCACTGAGCGTTTCCGCCGCCACTGCCCCCGCACCGCCCAGTGGCACCGGGCCGCTGCTGGTGGCGCTGCACGGCTGGATGCTGAGCGGTCGTCTGTGGCAGCCGCTGGTGGCGGAGCTGGCGCCGCGCTGGCAGTTCTGGGCCCCGGATCTACCCGGCTTCGGCGGCAGCCCCCGGCCCCGCGGCCTGCAGGCCAGCCTCACCAGCTACGGCCGCTGGCTGGCCACGGAGCTGCAACGGAGCGCCCCCGGTCGGCCGCTGGTGCTGATCGGCCACTCCCTGGGGGGCAGCGTGGCCCTGCATGCGGCGCCCCTGCTGGGGGACCAGCTGCAGGGTCTGGTGCAGGTGGCGGCGGGCGGCGGGGTGTACCAGCCGCGGCCGTTCGCCCTGGTGCGGCGCAGCGGCGCCCTGTTCATCCGCTATCGGCCCGCCTGGCTGGCAGCGCTGCCGGGCACGGCCGCGATCCGGGCGCCCCTGCAGGCGGAACGCCACGCCGCGAGGGGACTGCTGGCCTGCAGCACCAGCCGGGCCGCGGTGCGGCAGCTGCCGCAGCTGGCCGCCTCCCTGACGGTACCCAGCCTGTGGATCAGCGGCAGCCGCGATCGCGTGATGATGCCCCGCTATGTGCGCCATCTGGCGGGGTACTGCCCCGGGCACCAGCTGGCGGAGCTGGACGGAGCGGGCCATCTGCCGATGTGGCAGATGCCTTCACAGCTGGCCCGGCTGATCGAGACCTGGCTGGAGCAGGAGCTGGCCCTGGCCCCGCCCCCGGCCGATCAGAGCGCCGCCAGCCCCTTCTCCTGCAGTTCAGCGAGCCGGGCGTAGAGACCTCCGGCGCGGCGCAGCTCGCGGTGGTTGCCCTCCTCCACCAGGCGGCCGCGGCGCAGCACCAGGATGCGGTCGGCGGCCTCGACCGTGGCCAGCCGGTGGGCGATCACGATGGCGGTGCGACGCTGCAGCACCGCCTCCAGGTCGCGCTGCAGGGTGGCCTCGGTGGAGGGATCGAGGAAGGCGGTGGCCTCGTCCATCACCAGCACCGCCGGATCGCGGATGGCGACCCGCACCACCGCCAGCAACTGCCGTTCGCCGGAGGAAAGGTTGGCGCCGCGCTCGCGCAGTTCGCTGTTCAGGCCCCGATCCAGACGCTCCAGCAGCGGCTGCAGGCCGAGGTCGGCGCAGAGGCGCTGCAGTTCGGGATCGCCGATCGAGGCATCGAGGCGCAGGTTGTCGGCGATGCTGCCGCTGAACAGGAAGGTGTCCTGCAGCACCACCCCGAGGCGGCGCCGCAGGCTGGCGGTGGGCAGCTGGCGGATGTCGACGCCATCGAGCAGGATGCGACCCTGCTGGGGCTCGTAGAGCCGGCAGAGCAGGCGGATCACCGTGGTCTTGCCGGAGCCGGTGGGGCCGACGATGGCGACGTGTTCCCCGGGGGCGATGCGAAAGCTGAGGTCCTGCAGGATCGGATCGTCGGGCCGATAGGCGAAGGAGACGTTCTCGAACACCACCTCGCCGCTGGGCAACGGCGGCCTGAGCGGCCGGGGCGTCCCTGCGACAGGGAGCTGAGCGGCGGCGACCGGCGGGGCTGATCCGGGCTGCAGCGCCCGACCACCCGGCGGCTGGCGGTCCCCGTCGGAGGTGACCGCCTCCTCAATCTCGATCGGCTCCTCCAGCAGCTCGGCGATGCGGTCGACGGCGGTGAGGCCGCCCTGGATCTGGGTGAAGCGTTCGGCCATCTGCCGCAGCGGATCAAACAGCCGCTGCGAGAACAGGATGAAGGTGGTGAGGGTGCCCAGGCCCATGCTGCCGGCGGTCACCAGGGTGCCGCCGAGGGCCAGCACCACCGCCACCGCCGTCAGCGACACCCACTCGATGAAGGCGGAGATGGAGCTGTCGAACAGGATGGTGCCGGTGACGGCCTGGCGATAGCGGTCGGTGGTCTGGCCGAAGCGTCGGCTGTTGAGCGCCTCGCGCCGGAACATCTGCACCACCTCCAGGCCCTGCAGGTTCTCCTGAAGGTCGGCGTTGAGCTGGCCGAGTTCCTCACGCACCCGGTAGTTGGCGCGGCGGTAGCGGCCCTGCAGCCAGAGGATCCCGGCGGTGACCGGCAGCTGGGAGACCACCAGCAGCAGGCCCAGCCGCCATTCGATCGTGATCACCGTGGCGGCGATCACCACCAGGCTGACCAGATCGGCCAGCACGCCCACGGCGCCGCTGCCGAACACCTCGGCCAGGGCGTCGACATCGCTGGTCAGGCGGGTGAGCAGCTTGCCGACGGGGGTGCGGTCGTGGAAGCGCAGCGACAGGGCCAGGGCGTGGCGAAACAGGTCGTCGCGGATGCGGGCGGTGAGCCGCTGGCCCACCACCTGCACGTTGTAAAGCTGGGTGCCCTGCAGGGAGAGCCGCAGCAGCACCGCCACCATCAGGCCACCGACCAGCAGGGGCAGGGCCTGGGCCGCCGGCATCCCCTGCAGCCAGGGCAGGACGGGCTCGCCGCGCAGCTTGGAGATGGCCTGTCCCACCAGCAGCGGCTGGATGGCCCCGGCCAGGGCGAGGGGCACCAGCAGCAGCAGGGCCAGGATCAGCCGGCGACGGTCCTGGGCGAGATAGGGGAGGAGCCGCAGCAGCCGCTGGCGATCGCGGGAGGGCATCAGGGGCTGTCGGCGGGGCGGGAGGGGGAACCGATCTGGGCTTCGAGGCGCTGGATCAGCTCCGCCAGGGGGCCGGGATCGAGCCGCAGGGAGAGCGGATGGGCGACGAGGCGGGCGGTGCTGTGGAAGAGGTCGTCGATCGCCACCAGGCCATTGTCCCGCAGGGTGCGGCCGGTCGCGACCAGATCGACGATCGCCTCGGAGATGCCGGTGATCGGGCCCAGCTCCACCGAACCGGTGAGATGGATCAGCTCCACCGGCAGGTCCAGCGTCTCGAAGTAATCGGCGGCGCAGCGGTGGAACTTGCTGGCGATGCGGCAATGGGCCGGCAGATCCAGGGCGCGTCGGTAGCCGCTGCTGGCCAGCACGGCCACCGCCATGCGGCAGCCGCCGAAGCCCAGATCGAGCAGCTGGGCCACGGGCAGCCGCTTCTCGCGCAGCACGTCGTAGCCGACGACCCCGAGCTGGGCCTGGCCATAGGCCACGTAGACCGGCACGTCGCCGTTGCGCACGAGCAGGGCCCGGGCCTGGCCGCAGCGGCTGGGCACCATCAGCAGGCGGTTGCCCGGATCGAGCAGGGTGGTGAAATCGAGGCCGGCGGCGGCGAACAGCTCCACCGACTCGCGCAGCAGGGCGCCTTTGGCCAGGGCGACGGTGATCATGGCTGGCGTGCCGGGCGACGGGAGGAGCGGGGCAGCGTCGACATGGCGATCGACTGGGGCGGGCGGGCAGTCGCGATCATGGAGCAACGCCGATCAGCCCCTGCGATGTCCCCCGCCCCCCCCGCTGCCACCGGCGCCCAGGATCCGCTGGCTGAGGCCTTCGCCCTGGGGCCGGCGGGGGCGGAGCCGGCCCGGGAGATCGGACGCATCCCGGTGCTGCGGGACAACTACGTGTTCGTGCTGCACGACGGGACGCGGGCAGCGGTGGTGGATCCGGCGGTGGCGGAGCCGGTGATCGCCTGGCTGCGGCAGCGGGGCCTGAGCCTGACGGCGATCCTGCAGACCCACCACCACAGCGACCACATCGGCGGCACACCGCAGCTGCTGCAGGCCTGGCCCGAGGCCGCGGTGGTGGCCGCCCGCGCCGACCTGGAGCGGATTCCCTTCCAGACCCATGGGGTCAGCGGCGGAGAGCGCTTCCGGCTGCTGGGCCGGCCGGTGCAGGTGCTCGGGGTTCCGGGCCACACCCGCGCCCATCTGGCCTATTACCTCCCCCCCTCGCCCCCAGCCGGCGGGTCGGACACCGAGGCGCAGGCGCAGACCGGCGAGCTGTTCTGCGGCGACACCCTGTTCAGTGCCGGCTGCGGCCGCCTGTTCGAGGGCACGGCGGAGCAGATGCACCGCTCGCTGCAGCAGCTCAAGGCCCTGCCGGCGGCGACCCGGGTGTGGTGCGCCCATGAGTACACCGAGACCAACCTGCGCTGGGCCAGCCGCCAGCGCCCCGACGATGGGGCCCTGAGCGCCCGGCTGCTGGAGGTGCAGGCCCAGCGGCGCCGCCACGAGCCGACGATCCCCAGCAGCCTGGCCGAGGAGCGGCGCACGAATCTGTTTCTGCGGGCGCGCGATGCGCAGGAGCTGGCGGAGCTGCGGGCCAGCCGCAACGACTGGAACGGCTGAGTCGGGCCCGAGCATCGAGCGGCGATACCGTCCGGCCCCTCATCGGCGCCTTTCATCCGCGCTGTCCGCAGCCGCTGTCCTTCGCTGTTCCCCGCCCCCGGCGGCTTCATCCGCCGCCTTCATCCCCCGCCGGCCTCCGCCTGCGGCACCCGCAGGGGCAGCCCCTCCGGGAACAGCCGGGCGGAGGCTCCCGGCCGCAGGGCCAGGCGGCAGCGCTGACCGCGATCGAGACCGGCGCCCCGGTCCAGGGGCAGCCGCAGGCGCAGCCGCCGCTCGCCGCTCTGCACCTGCAGCCACCAGGCATCCCCGTGGTACTCCCGGCTGAACACCCAGTCCTGGGCCTGGTCATCGGGGATCAGATCGAGGGCATCGGCGGAGAGCAGCACCGTCGGCGGATCCGGCGGGGAGGGAGTCCCGCAGGCCGGAGCCGGCGGCGGTGAACCGGGCTGGGCCGGTTCCAGCAGCAGCGGCCCGAGGCTGGTCGCGACCCTGTCACCCCGGCGCTCGGCCGGCAGCAGGTTGCCCTGCAGCACGAAGCGCCCGACGAAGGCCGTGGCGGGCTCCTGCACCAGCTGCTGGGGCGAGGCGCACTGGTGCAGCCGCCCCGCCTCGAGCACCGCCACCCGATCGCAGATGGCCAGGGCCTCCTGGGGATCGTGGGTGACGATCAGACCGGTGCAGCCGCAGCGGGAGAGCACCAGGGGCAGCTCCGAGCGCAGCCGCTGGCGCACCTCCACATCGAGATTGGAGAAGGGTTCATCGAGCAGCAGCAGGGAGGGCTGGGGGGCCAGGGCCCGCACCAGAGCCAGGCGCTGCCGCTGTCCGCCCGAGAGCTCATGGGGATAGCGCCGCTCCATACCGTCCAGGCCGAGCAGCTCGAGCAGCCAGCGGGCGCGACTGCGGTCCTGGCCGCGGGCCATGCCGAAGCAGGCGTTGCCCCAGGCATCGAGATGGGGGAAGAGGGCGTGATCCTGGAACACCATGCCGACGCCGCGCCTCTCCGGCAGCAGGAAGCGGGCCGGACCGGCCACCTCCCGCTCATCGAAGAGGATCCGCCCCCGCCAGGGGCGTTCGAACCCGGCGATCAGGCGCAGCAGGGTGGTCTTGCCACAGCCGGAGGGACCGAGCAGGCCCAGCAGCTCGCCGTGGCGCAGGCTGAGGTCGACGTCCTGCAGCGTCCAGTCGGCAGCTCGGTCGTAGCGATGCCACAGGCCCTGCAGCCGCACGTGATCCACGGCGGCGGGCTGGGGCGGGCCATCGCTCACCATCGGAGGGTTCAGGCAGGAGGGGCGCAGGGAGGCCATAGGCTCAGTCCGCCATCTTCGCCTGGCATGAGCAACACCCCCAGCGCCGTGAACACCGGGGCCGCCCCGGCCCCGGTCGGTCCCTACAACCAGGCGGTCCGCGCCGGGGACGTGCTGTACTGCTCCGGCCAGATCGCCCTCGACCCCGCCAGCGGCGCCATGGTGGGGGATGGCGATGTGGAGGCGGAGACGCGCCAGGTGCTGGCCAATCTGCAGGCCGTGCTGGCCGCGGCGGGAGCGGGGCCCCAGCAGGTGGTGCGCACCACTGTCTTCCTGGCGGACCTTGCTGATTTCGCCCGGGTGAATGCGCTCTATGCCGAGGTGTTCGGCAGCGGCGTGTCCCCGGCGCGGGCCTGCGTGCAGGTGGCGGCCCTGCCCAAGGGGGCCCGGGTCGAGATCGACGCCATCGCCGTGCTGGCCTGAACGGCGTCGACCCTGGTGCAACGGCGACGCCGGCGCCAATGTGGTGGGATCGCCAGGGGAACCCATGGATCTGTTCGGCGGCAGCCCACAACCCGAGGTGGTGGTGATGACCCCGGCCCACTTCGACGACGCGGTCGAGGCGGTGCGGGCCGTGCAGCAGCAGCGCACCGTGGTGCTGCACCTGGGTGCGATGGACAGCGCCGAGGCGCAGCGGACGATCGACTTCGTCTCCGGGGGGGTCTGCGCCATGGATGGGCAGGCCGAGCGGCTGGCGGAGACGGTGTTCCTGTTCGCCCCCACGATGGTGGCGATCCGCAGGGAGGTCAGCCCCGTGGGGGAGGGAGAGGAGGCGCTCAGAGGCCTTCAGGCCTGAGGCTGGAACGCGGCGCCGCGACGGTGGGGGAGCGGGAGGGCCCGGTCCGTGCCGGCAGCGAGGCGCAGCCGGGCAGGCATGGGCTGGGGCAGGGCTGGAGCTGCAGGGTGCGCCAGTCTCCGTTGCGGGTGCGCACCTCCACCCCCAGCAGGCAGCCGCTGCCCGAGGGCCCACGACATCCCTGCCACCAGCTCAGGGCATCGCCCATGGCGGCATCGAGCGAGTCGTAGACATCGTCGAGGCAGGGATGGGGCAGGCCCGGCCGCTCGACCAGTCGATAGACGGGGGATCCTGCACGCGGCAACGCCGGTTGTCCCATGGTCCCTCCCAGTCACGACTGGTCCCATGCTGACCACGTTGGCGATTGTTGACATCGGCAGATGCACTCTTGACAGTTCCGCGATCTGCCCTTTCCTGACTTCCCCATGAACGCCGCAGGCCCGGATGCGGGCCGGCGCCGGGGCCACCACCTCAGCCGTCGATCACCGGATTGCGGACCCGGCCGACACCGCTGATCGTCACCTCCACCACATCCCCGGCCCGCAGGAAGCGGGGGGGAAGCCGGCCCGCCCCCACCCCCGCCGGCGTGCCGGTGAGGATCACCGTGCCGGCCAGCAGGGTGGTGCCCCGGCTGAGTTCGGCCACCAGCCGGGCCACCGGGAACAGCATCGAGGCTGTGCTGTCCTGCTGCACCAGCTCGCCGTTGAGACGGGTGCTGATCAGCAGATCCTGCAGGTCGGGGACCCTCTCCAGCGGCTGAAGCTCCCCCAGGGGGCAGAAGCTGTCAAAGCTCTTGCCGCGGCACCACTGGCCGCCGCCGCGCTGCCACTGCCACCAGCGCTGGCTCACATCGTTGGCGGCCGCCACATGGGACAGCACGGAGCGCACCTCGGACTCGGGCACATCCCGGGCATCGCAGCCCAGGATCACCGCCAGCTCCCCCTCGTAGTCGACGCCGGGATCGGTGTCCCGCACCACCGACGGCAGCACGATCGGCTCACCGTCGGCGATGACGCAGGCCGGGTTCTTGTGGAAGAGCACCGGGTCGGCCGGCAGGGCCTCACCCAGCTCGCGGGCGTGGCTGGAGTAGTTCTTGCCGATGCCGAGGATGGCCGGGGGTCGCCTCACGCCAGCCCCACCAGCTTCAGCGACAGATCCCAGACCTTGCGGGCCGTCTCCGGGTTGCTGGCCTTGTCGGACAGCTCCTGGTTGAACTGCTGGCCATCCCGGCGCTGGCGGTTGCCCCAGCTCCAGTGCATGCCGGAGGCGGCGAAGGCCGGTTCACTGACCACCTGGGCCACCCGTTCCCCGGCCACGGCCTGGCTGACGTAACCGCCGGTGATGGTCTTCTGGAACCAGGGGAAGATGGTCTGGAAGGCCCGCGGGGTGTTGCGGAACAGGGGGGTGTCGGCGACGCAGCCCGGATAGAGCGAACTGAACACGATGCCGGTGTCCGTGTGGAAGCGGCGGTGCAGCTCCTGGCTGACGATCATGTTGCAGAGCTTGCTGTCCTTGTAGGCCTTGCCGGGCTTGAACCTGCCGCCATCGGCCATGCTGACCGGGTCTCGGAACCCGGCCTCAAACCCCGCCAGCCGGCCGAGATCGGCCGGGGCCGGAATCGGGATCTTGCCGCCCAGCTCGCGGGAGTTGGCGGTGACCGTGCCCAGGGTGACCAGGCGACGCGAGGGGTGGCTGGAACGCCGCAGATCGTCGAGCAGGAGCTGCAGCAGCAGGAAGTGACCCAGATGGTTGGTGGCCATCGAGATCTCGTAGCCCTGCGGTGAACGCTGCGGCTGCTTCAGCCGCGGCAGATAGACGGCGGCGTTGATCACCAGCGCATCCAGGGGGCGGCCGGTGGCGTGGAAGGCCTCCACCAGGCGCCGCACGCTGTCCAGGTCGCCCAGATCCACCTGCAGGTGGGTGACGGAGGCGTCGGGGATGGCGAGGGCGGCCTGGGCGCGACGGGCCTTGGCGGTGTCGCGGCAGGCCATGACCACATGCCAGCCGCGATCCACCAGGGAGCGGGTGGCGAACAGACCGACGCCGGAGGAGGCCCCGGTGATCAGAACCGTGCCGGGGGTGCCGGCGGGGCCGGGGCTGGAGACGTCCGTGGGGACCGGGACCATCGGTGGGTGGCTGCGGGGGAAGGGCAGCCCAACCTACGGACGCGCCTGCTGGCCGGCGGGCAGGGCCCTGGCGGTTTCAACAGTTGGCAACGGGGCGGGGGCGGGGCGGGAGGGCTGCCAGACCACCCGCAGACGGTTGGGGGCGATCCACTGGCTCTGCTCGCGGATCAGGCGCTGCTCGCCATCGACGCTGAACAGGTCGTCGAAGCGCTGGCGGGCCTTGGCCAATTGGGCCATCTCCAGATCGAGCACGGCGCTGATCTCGCCCTGGCGCTCCATGCGCTGCTGGTACGCCCCGGCGAGGCGCATCAGGCTGACGCCGGCCACGGCCACCAGGCCCAGCTTCACCATCAGTCCGATCACACTGCAGAGCAGCTCCTGACGCTCACTGGAGAGGGAGAGGAGCTGGCCATCGGTGCCGAAAAGGGCCACGGTGCCACTGGCGGGAGCGACGGCGGGTCCGTGCTGGTCGCCCCGGCGGTGACGCTCACGAGGCCTGGACTCGGACGACAGGGGCGTCGCCGCAGAGGGAACCGACACCTCAGACCTCCCTCCGGACTGAATCGACCCGCCGCTGCGGCCCTGGGGCGATCGGCGGAAGGGGGAGCGGGGGCGGAACACCGACGCGAGGCGAGGGACGTTCTGCTTGTAGCAACCCGGGGCGACCTTGCCAAGGGCATGGGGCCGCCCGCGGGAGGCCGGGATCAGGCCTTGAACAGGCTGAAGCAGAGCCGCACCGCGAGAACGCCGGCGTGGGCCGCCACCACCAGGGCGATCAGCACTTCAGCTTGGGTGATGGGGGTCGCCATGGAGCTGTTGAGACAGGAAACCGCCCCATTCTTCAGAGGCGGCTGGCTACGGTCCAGCGCTGGGGCCCGGCCTGTCACAGCTCTTGACGGCGCTGCGTCGGCCCGAGACACCTTCGCCCCCCATCCGTCGCCGCCGTGTCCCTGCCGCCCACCCCGTCCGTGTCGGTGCCGAAGGCCTGCCTGGAGCGGCTCGACCTGAGCCCCCTGCAGCCCTGGGCAGCCCTTCCCGTCGCTGAACTGCTGCGCCATGGCGGCCAGCTGGAGCTGGAGCTGGACTGGCCGCGGGGTGAGGACGATCCGCGGGAGCTCTCGGAGGTCCCGGAGGTGCGGCTGTGGTGCCTGCGCGCCGACGCCCTGCACCCCTGGCTGCCCCTGCTGCTCGAGCGCAGCCGCGGGCAGCTCACCCGCCATGTGGCGATGCTGCTGCCCCACGGATTCAGCCGCAGCGAGGGCATCCGCTTCGCCGAGGGCAGCCTGGATCTGTGGATCACCCAGCGCCTGTTCCTGCTCGATGCCTGGAGCCGCGCCGAAGGGGTGGACTGCCGCGGCAGCCTGGGGCAGATGGCCGCGGTGCTGGGCTATGAGCTCGATCCCCAGTTCTGGGCCCTGCTCCCCTGATCGGGGCTGCCGGCAGCCGCAGGGCGCCGCCCCCCCCGTGCGCTGGATCCCTGCCAGTCGCCTGGGAGGCAGCTGGCAGATGGCGATCGACACCTGGCTGCTGGAGCGGCTGCAGGGCCTCGATGGCGCCCAGCGCAGCGCCGGTGCTGTGCTGCGGCTGTACAGCTGGAGCCGGCCCACCCTCTCCCTGGGGCACCACCAGCGGCAGCTGGCGCCGCCCTGGCGGCGGCTGGCCCGGGAGGGGCGGCTGGAGCTGGTGCGACGTCCCAGCGGCGGCCGTGCCGTGCTGCACGGCACGGATCTCACCTACGCCCTGATCTGGCCCGACCCACCGCGCCAGCGCCGCCGGGCCTACGGACTGGCCTGCGAATGGCTGCGACACAGCTTCGCCGCCCTGGACCTGCCCCTGCACGCCGGAGGGGACGACAGCCGCCTGCAGCCCGCCAGCTGCTTCGCCAGCGGCACCGCGGCGGATCTGGTCCATGCCGACGGCGGCAAGCGGGTGGGCAGCGCCCAGCTCTGGCGGCATGGGGCCCTGCTGCAGCACGGCAGCATCCAGCTGGCCCCCGATGCGGGCCTCTGGCGGGAGGTGTTCGGGGAAGAGCCCCCCGCCCTGGCGCCGCTGCCCATCGACACCGACGGCCTGATCGCCCTGCTGCGGCAACAGGCGAAGCGGTGGCTGCCGATGGCGGCCGCGTCGGGGCTGGAGGAGCGGGATCTGAGCGCGATCGAGCTGGCCCGGATCGCCGCGGAACTGCCGCGCTACCGCGTCGAGGGAACCGATGCTGACGGGGAGGACTCGGGCAGCGCCACGTCTCCGGAGTTGACCATCCCCCGGGCCACCTGACCGAGGGCCAGGCCCAGCGGATAGCTGTTCTGGCGCCTGGCGGCGCTGAGCAGGGTCTCCGGCAGACGCAGTCCCAGGCGCTGCAGCACCGCCTCGCCGATCTCCGGCCGCTGGATCGTGCCGCAGGGCAGGCCGGCGGCGCTGAGCACCAGCAGGCGGGTGGTCCCCGTGTCCTCCAGCTGCAGGGCCGCCTCCCACAAGGGCGCCGATTCCCGGATCGACGGGAGCGTATCCAGGGGCTGGAGGTGGTCGCCGATGCGCTCGACATCCCAGCGCTGCACCGGCAGGGCCTGCAGCGGGGCATCGTCGATCACTCCCTGCCAGCGGCCCCGGTCGCAGACCAGCAGCCAGTCGGGCCAGCCATCCTCGGCGGCGGGTGCCCCGGCGCCGGTGCCGTTCTGCAGGCGCAGGCGGCTGATGTCCCGCAGGGTGTCGGAGGATTCGAGCACGCGGAAGCGGCGCCGGGCGGCATCGCGGACCCTGAGCTGCTGCAGGGCCTCCTGCACCACCAGCATCTGGCGCTGGTTACGAGCCGAGCCGAGGCCGAACCAGCCGAGCAGCATCAGCCAGGCCCCCCCCAGGCCGGCGCCGCGCAGCAACAGCACCGCCCCCAGCCCGATGGCCATCAGGGCGAGCAGCCGGCCGCTGGCATTGGCCACCTCGATCCCCTTGCGGCGACTGCCGGTGACCTGCCAGACCAGCGCCTTGACGATCAGGCCGCCGTCAAGGGGAAGACCGGGCAGCAGGTTGAACAGACCGAGCACGAGATTGAGCACCCCGAGCTGGCTGGCCATGGCCCCGAGCGGAGGCGACAGATGGCTGAACTGATGGCTGAAGCCCAGCAGCAGGGAAGCCAGCAGCAGGCTGACCGCCGGTCCCGCCGCCGCCACCAGCAGGGCACCGCGGGCGGTGGGACAGTCCCGCTCGACGCTGGCGACACCACCGAGCAGGAACAGGGTGATGTCACGCACCCGCACCCCCTGGCTGAGGGCCACCAGCGAATGGCCCAGCTCGTGGAGCAGCACAGAGACGAACAGGAGAATCGCCGTGGCGAAGGCGATCAGCCAGAGGCCTGCGTCACCCAGCGGAGCGGTGAGGTCGAAGCGGCTGCGGTACTGCTCCTGGAAGGCCAGGGTGGCGATCGCCAGGATGACGAACCAGGTGGGGTGGATCCGCAGGGGAATGCCCCGGATCCGCAACAGCTCCCAGCCTTCCCCCACGTGAACGACCTCCGTTCGATCCGGCGTCGCCCGGAGTCCTGACGGTCCGATCTTAGAAACTGCCTCAGGCTTCCCGTTCCGTTCCGCCATGGCCCGACCGTCGGTCAAGATCTGCGGCCTCACCCGCGAGGACCAGGCCGGGGCCGTGGCGCGCCTGGGGGCGGACGCCATCGGGGTGATCGGGGTGCCCGGGTCCCCCCGCTGGGTGGCCCCGGACGGGCGGGCACGGCTGTTCGCCGCCGCCGCCGCCGCCCGGCCCGACTGCTTCGGCGTGCTGGTGGTGGCCGATCCGGAGGACGGTGAGCTGGCCTGGCTCGGCGCGGCCGGCGGCCACCGGGTGCTGCAGCTGCACGGACAGGAGAGCCCGGAGCGCTGCGCCGAGCTGCGTCGCCGGCTGGATGTGGGCCTGTGGAAGGCCCTGCGCATCCGCTCTCCACAGGATCTGGAGCGGGTCAAGGCCTACAGCGACGTGGTGGATGGGCTGCTGCTGGATGCCTGGGTGCCGGGACAGCTGGGGGGCAGCGGCCAGGCGATTCCCCTGCCCTGGCTCAGGGCCTTCCGGCCGGCTCTGCCCTGGTGGCTGGCGGGGGGTCTGACGCCGGAACGGCTGCCTGCGGTGCTGACAGCGGTCCAGCCCGACGGCCTGGACCTCTCCAGCGGCGTGGAGGAGGCCCCCGGGCTGAAGAACCTGGAGCGGGTGGCCCAGCTGTTCGCACAGCTGACGGACCTGCCCCCCCGGGGGGACGGCGAGCAGGAAGACGATGGCCAGGCCGGGCTTGGCGCACCGGAGGGAAGGCGCCAGGATCGGCGGGCGTTCCCCTGAGATCCTTGAGCCGATCACCCCTGCCGCTCCTGAGCCAGCGCCCCCGCCTCTCGACGCTCCTGGGGCCGGGGCGGAGCGGTGGGGCCACAAAGCTGGCCCTGCTGCTGGTGGGGGTCGTGCTGGCCGGTCAGGGTCCGGCGCTGCGGGCCCAGGATCTGGTGGGCTGCCAGCTGGCGGATGGCACCCTGCAGTGCGTGCCGGGGCTCAGCGCCGATCCTCAGCAGCAGATCCGCATCCTGCGCAGTCAGATCGCCGCTGACCAGCGACTGGAGACGGCCGTGCAGCAATCGATCAACGGCCTCTCGCAGCTCGTGCTGCAGGGCCAGGCGGTGGAGGGGGCGCTGCTGCAGGCGAATGCCCAGGGACTGCAGGCCCTGCCCGCCTCCGCCTACCACTGGTACCGCAAGGCCCCCGGCCGGTTGCGCTGGGAGCTGATCGCCGGCGCCAGCGGCCCCGGATACCAGATTCAACGCAACGACATCGCCTACGAGCTGATGGTGGTGATCGCCGTGCCGAGCGCGGACGGCAGCCAGCGGGCCCAGTCCAACAGCCTCGGGCCGGTGATGGCCCAGGCAGCCAGCTCCCCCTGAGCGGGAGCGGCAGGGCGAGCGGCGGGAGCGGCGGAGACAGGCCCGGCGGCAGGCCAGGACCCGGCAGCGCGCCGCAGCGGTCGGGAGAAGCGGCCTGAGGCGCGGGGTGATGCCGCACCTGGGCTGCCCAGGAGGCTCGGGCGCAGGGCCGCCGGCGGGACGGTCAGGCGGAGCAGGGCCGGAGTACGGAACCCCGCATGCACGCAAAGCCCCCCGGACTGGACTGCGGTCCGGCCCGGGGGATGTGACGACGCGGGGCCAGGGGCCCGGTCGCTCAGCGCACCAGCAGGGATTCCTGCTGCTTGACGAGTTCGAAGAACTCCTGCTTGAGGCTGCTGTCGTGGCGGAAGTCGCCGCGCACCACGGAGTTGATCATGCTCGCCTGGGGTTCCTTCACCCCACGCCACTTCATGCAGTAGTGCTGCGCCTTGACCAGGATCGCCAGACCCTGGGGTTTGCAGAGCCGCTCGATTTCATCGGCGAGAATGATCACGGCTTCCTCCTGGATGTGGGGCCGGGAGAACACCCAGTCGGCGACGCGGGAGAACTTGGACAGGCCGATCACCCGGTCGCCGGGCTTGATGCCGATCCAGCAGGTGCCGAGGATCGGCACGAGGTGATGGGAACAGGCGGAGCGCACCGTGATGGGACCGACGGTGTAGATCTCGTCGAGCTGCTTGACGTTGGGGAAGCTGGCGATCTTGGGCTGATGGTGATAGCGGCCCTTGAACACCTCATGCAGATACATCTTGGCGACGCGCTCAGCCGTCTCCTCGGTGTTGTGGTCGTTCTCGATATCGATCACCAGGCTGCGCAGCAGCTCGCGCACCCGCGAGGCCACCTCGGTCTCCAGCTGCTCCATCTCCCCTTCCAGAAGATGATCGGCAATGTTGTCGTTGGCAAAGAAGGAGACGCCCTGCTGCTGCAACCTCTGGCGAATGCGCTGACTGACGGCGGCGGGGATCACAGACGGCGACGCCGATCTGGAATTGAGGGCGTTGGGAAGAGTGGAGGTCATGTCGGTATTCAGAAGGCGCCGGCTGCCGGCATCAGGGTGAGGTCCTCAACCGTCTGGCTGCTGGGCTGGCGTGCCAGGAAGAGCAGAGATTCAGCGGCTTGATCGGGCGCAAGCATGGCACGGCGGTCGAAGCCGCTGTCGACGGTTTCGCTGTCCCACAGGGGTGTGTTCACCGAACCGAGGGTGAGGGTGCAGACGCGGATGCCATGGCCGCGCTCCTCCTCGGCCAGACAGCGACTGAAGCTGGCCAGGGCCGCCTTGCTGACGCAGTAGGCCCCCCAGCCGGGGAAGGCATTGCGGGCTGCATGGCTGCTGACGTTGACGATCAGGCCGCCGCCCGCCTGACGCAACCAGGGCACGAGGGTCTGGCAGACCTGGAAGACGCTGGTCAGGTTGAGCTGCAGCAGCCACTGCCAGCGCTCGAGGGGCATCTCGACCAGGGGGCCGGTCCAGGCGGCGCCGGCATTGTTGATCACCACATCGGGGATGGGTCCGCGACGGCAGAGGGCGTCGAGGGCGGGAGCGATGGCCGCCGGATCGGCCAGGTCGACAGAACACAGATCGATGCGCCGGCCGAGGGGAGCCAGCTCAGCGGCCAGGGCGGAGAGGGCATCGCCGGAGCGGGCCAGCAGCCAGAGGTCGTAGCCCTCGGCGGCGAAGCGCCGGGCCGCCGCCTCGCCGATGCCGCGGGACGCTCCGGTGATCAGGGCAACGGGCAAGGAGTCGCTGCAGTGGAAGCAAACCTTAAGCCGGCCCTGCGGCATCCGCGGCGGTTCCCTCGAGAAACCGTCCCAGCTGCCGGAACTTGGCGTAGCGCTGCGCCTGCAGTTCCTGGGTGGACAGCGCCTCCAGCTGCTCGAGCTGGGCGAGCAGCCCGGCCCGCAGGGTCTCGGCCGCCTGCAGCGGTGCCCAGTGGGTCCCCCCTGAAGGCTCGCTGAGGATCGTGTCGATCACCCCGAGCTGCAGCAGGTCGGAGGCGGTGATGCGCAGGGCCTCGGCCGCCTCGGGGGCCTTGGCCGCATCGCGCCACAGAATCGAGGCGCAGGCCTCGGGACTGGCCACGGTGTAGACGCTGTGCTCGAACATCAGCAACCGGTCGGCCACCCCGATGCCCAGGGCACCGCCGGAGCCTCCCTCCCCGATCACCGTGGCGATGATCGGCACCCGCAGCCGGAACATCTCGCGCAGGTTCACGGCGATCGCCTCACCCTGACCCTGCTCCTCCGCCAGCAGGCCCGCGTAGGCCCCGGGAGTATCGATGAAACTGAGGATCGGCAGCCCGAAGCGATCGGCATGCTCCATCAGCCGCAGCGCCTTGCGGTACCCGCCCGGGGAGGCCATGCCGAAATTGCGGGCCACGTTCTCCTTGGTGTCGCGCCCCTTCTGGTGCCCCAGCAGCAGCACCGATCGCTCGCCGATTCGTCCGATCCCCCCCACCAGCGCCTTGTCATCGGAGCCGCGCCGATCTCCGTGCAGTTCGATCCACTGATCGGTGATCAGCTGGATGTAATCGAGCGTGCTGGGCCGCTGCGGGTGGCGCGCCACCTGGATCTTCTGGGCCGGGGTGAGGGAACTGAAGATCTCCTCACGGCGGCGGGTGGCCAGGGTTTCCAGCTGCAGCAGCTGCTGACTGACGTCCACTTCCGAGTCGTTGGCCAGCTGGCGGATCTGCTCGATCTGCTCCTCCAGTTCCACCAGGGGTTTCTCGAAATCCAGCAGGGCGCGGCGGGCCATGGGGAGAAGGGCAGGGGGCAGGGGAGAGGGCGGATGCAGGGAGGGCTCAGGAACCCGCCAGGCTGGGGCAGGCCGCGGGTTCGAGGCCGAGGGCCTGGAAGCCGTGGCGGCGCGAGGCAGCGCCGATCCGGTCCATCGCCTCGAGGGTGATGTTGTTGCGACCCCAGCTGAAATTGGTGTGCAGGCCTTCGAAATCGAGCAGCATCGCCTCGGCGAAGCAGGCGAACATCTGGCGCTGGGGTTTGGCCATATCGGCGGCCTGGGCGATGGTGTGCCAGTCGATGTCGGTGTGGAACTCGACGATGCCACCCTTGAGCACATGCACACCCTCGGCGGCGGCCTTGCTGTCGAGGTTCTTGGGATAGCCGCCGTCGATCATCAGACAGGGCCTGCGCAGCTGGTCGGTCTCAATCGTCAGGCTTTCGGGCAGGCTGGCCACCCACACCACCACATCCGCCTCCGGCAGGGCCTCCTCCAGGCTGAGGATGCGGCCGCCGCCAAGGGAGACCTGCAGGTCCTCCAGGGGCTGCCGCTTGCGGGCCACCAGCAGCAGCTCGGCCACGCCGGTGCGCCGTGACAACCAGTGACACACGGCGCTGCCGATGTCACCGGTGGCGCCGACCACGGCGACCCGGGCCCGGGAGAGGTCGATGCCGAGCTTCGGGGCGTTCTCCTCCACCTGGCGACAGATCACCCAGGCGGTGTGGGTGTTGCCGGTGGTGAAGCGCTCCCACTCCAGCCGGGTGGCCCTCACCTGCTGCTCCCGCAGCAGGTTCATGTCCTCGAAGATGATCGAGGTGAAACCCCCGAGGGCGCTGATGTGGATGCCGCTCTTCTGGGCGAGCTCCATGGCGTTGAGCACCTTGCGCTTGGCCGTCTTGAACCGGCGCAGCATCTCGGGAACGAACACCGAGTCGATGTAGGCCCCCTCGATCGACGCGCCGGTGGGGCTGGTGAGGGTGAAGCGCTCCACCAGCTGGGGGGGGGCGCTGCACCACATGTCGAGATCGCCGCTGGCGTATTCCGGGTAGCCGAGCCGATCAGCCAGCTGGCGGGCAGCCTCAAAACTGGTGGAGTGACCGATCAGGCCGAACATCGGGTACGGGCGGAGATGACAGGGAAGACGGTGATCCCTGCAGACCAGGCCTCACCGTCCACCGAAGGCGCATCCTGCCACGGCCCTCTGAGGGGCAATCCCAGGGCCTCGGAGCCGTGGCTCAGCCGACCAGGGCGGCGGCGGCCAGACGGGCGATCTCCCGGGAGCTGAAGCCGATCTCGGTGAGGGCCTCCTGGTAGGAGGAGAGGAAATCCGCCATCAAATCCTCCTTGTCCATCTGCAGCACGGAGGCGTCGCCGGCCACCTGCTCGAGCATGCGGCGCACCAGCGGCAGATTGGCGCGATTGGCTTCTTCAAACTCGCCCCGGATCGAGTCGAGATTGGCCTTCAGCCAGACCTGGCCGTAGTTGAGATGGGTGTATTCGTCCTTGACAACACCCTCGGTGATGCGGCGAGCGAAGGGATCGGCTACCGGGATATAGATGTGATAGGCGGAGATGGCGAAGGCTTCGATCAGAATGGCCTGAATGAGCAGGCAGGTGGTGACCTTTCCCTGCGCCAGAGCAGCCTGGAAGTTGTTACGCAGGGGCGCGAAGAAGTCACGGGCGAAGGGCATGTCGGCCTCCACCCCGAGGTTGGAGGCACAGGCGGTGAACCCCTTCTTGTGCTTCAGCTCCATCCTGGCCAGCCGGGTCAGCTCCTCGGCCTCAGCCGGCAGCAGGGTGCCGATCGCCAGATAGTTGTCGTGAGCCTCCTGTTCGCCCTCGATCACAATCGCATTGATGCGACTGTAGGCATCCTTGTAGGCAGCGCTGCTGAAGTCCGGCAGGCCATCGGAGTCGGCGCCGCCGATCGCGGTGGCGGGATCCTGGAGCTGGGAATCGATGGTCGGCATAGGAGTTCTGAACCCGGCGCTGCTGCCGACTTTAAGGGTCACACGGCGGTAGTCGGCGGCCAGTCACTGCGCAGCAGGGCCTCCAGCCGCTGCCTCCACCCGCTCACCAGGCGCTCCAGCAGGGCATCGCCCAGCGGGGCCCCGGCCCCGGCCGGATCACCGATCACCCCGCTGCGGCTGAGCTCGAGCGTGCGCCAGCTGCAGGGGGCCTCCCCCTCCAGGCTCCAGCCCGGCGGCGGTTCCGGCGGAGTCGCGCCGCGGTCCGCCTGCACCACCCCGTGCCCGCGCACCACCAGCTCGGGATGCAGCCGCAGCATCAGGCTGGTCTCCGCCAGGCCGGCATGCAGTCCCCGGCTGCGCTCCGGCTCGGGGATCAGCTCGGCCACCCCCTCCGGCCCGCGCCAGAGGAAGCAGGGCAGCACCGCCAGCCCCGGGCTGCGGCGGCGCAGCTCCCGGGCCGCCACCTCCAGCAGGGCGATCTGCCCGCCGTGGCCGTTGAACAGCAGCAGCCGCTGGAAGCCCGCCTCGGCCAGCTGCTGCCCGACCGCCACCACCTGGGCGATCAGCAGGTCCGCCGGCAGGCTCAAGGTACCGGGGAAACCGTGGTGTTCCGGCGAGAAGCCGAGGCTCTGCACGGGCAGGCGCCAGATCGGCAGCTCGTCCGGCAGGGCGGCCAGCACCGCGTCGGCGACGGCATCGGCGAACAGGGCATCGGTGGCCAGGGGCAGGTGAGGACCGTGCTGCTCGGTGGCGCCGAACGGCCAGAGCACCGTGCTGCCGGGCCGGGCGGCCTGTCTGGCCAGCTCGGGCCAAACAAGATTCTGCAGATGCCGCTGATGCAGGAAGGGAGAGGTCATCGCGGCATCCGGGCACGATTGAACCCTGGCAGATCCGCGATCCCTACAGTGAGGGGTCCCCTCTTTCGATCGAGGTCATGGCCGGATCCGGCAACCCCACGCCGCGACAGCCCGGGAATCCCGCACAGCGGACCGGGCCGGGGGCGCCGGTTGTGCGTCGCCCTCCCCAGGTGCTGATGATCCGCAAGGAGGAGCCGGCGGCGGCGCCTGCGGAACAGGATGCTGCCGTGCCCCCCCAGGCCGCGCCTGTGGCCCAGGCCCCGTCCGCTCCCCCGCCCCCTGCCGCCGTCACTGCGACCAGCGCTGCGGGCGCTGCAGTGGCCCGCCGTGTCGATGACGACGAGGACATCGACCTGCAGGGCCTGACGATGGCCGACCTGCTGGGGCCGGACCCCGGCCGCGGCCGCCAGGGCCGCCCGGCCAGCTCCGGCGGCGGCGCCCCCCGCAGCGACGGGCCGCGGCCCTCCCGCACGGTGGACGACTTCGACTTCGACGAGGAGGCCTTCCTCGCGGCCCTCGATGAGAACGAGCCGATCGGCACCACCGGCGAGGTGGTCCGGGGCGTCGTCATCGGCATGGAGAGCGATGGGGTGTACGTGGACATCGGTGGCAAGGCGCCGGGGTTCATGCCCAAACGCGAATGCGGCCTGGGGGCGATCACCAACCTCAAGGAACGCTTCCCCAGGGGGCTGGAGGTGGAGGTGCTGGTCACCCGCGAGCAGAACGCCGACGGGATGGTCACGGTCAGCGCCCGGGCCCTCGCCCTGCGCCAGAGCTGGGACCGGGTGCGCCAGCTGGAGAAGGATGGCCGCGTCGTGCAGGTCAAGATCAACGGCTTCAACCGCGGGGGCGTCACCTGCGACCTCGAGGGTCTGCGCGGCTTCATCCCCCGCTCCCAGCTCAATGAGGGCGAACAGCACGAATCCCTGGTGGGCCGCACCATCGGCGTGGCGTTCCTGGAGGTGAATCCCGAAACACGCAAGCTGTTGCTCTCCGAGAAGAAGGCCGCCACGGCCGCCCGCTTCTCCGAGCTTGAGGTGGGCCAGCTGGTGGAGGGCCGCATCGTCTCGGTCAAGCCCTATGGCTTCTTCGTCGACCTCGGCGGCGTCAGCGGCCTGCTGCACCAGTCGAGCATCACCGGTGCGGCCCTGCGCTCCCTGCGCGAGGTGTTCGAGCAGGGGGAGGTGATCCGGGCCCTGGTCACCGAGCTCGATCCCGGCCGCGGCCGCATCGCCCTGAACACCGCCCTGCTGGAGGGCCAGCCCGGGGAATGGCTGGTGGACAAGCAGAAGCTGTTCAACGAGGCCGAGGACCGGGCCAACCGGGCCCGCTCCCTGCTGCGTCAACAGGAGCAGTCGGCCGGATGAGCAGCACCGCCCAACCCCTGGCGCGACCCTGCCCCGACTGGGAACTCGACTTCTACTCCCGGCCGATCCTCGAGGAGGACGGCAAGAAGCGCTGGGAACTGCTCATCTGCAGCACTCCGGAGGTGGGGGCCAGCGCCGGCTCCCCCGACTTCCGCTGGGTGCGCCTCTGTCCGTCGAGCAGCGTCAACTCCCTATGGCTGCGCCAGGCCCTGGAGCAGGCCATCTCGGCCGCCGCCGATGAGGGACTGGGACCTCCCCGACGGCTGCGCTGCTGGCGGGGCTCGATGCGCACCATGGTCCAGCGGGCCTCGGAGGCCATCGGGCTGGAGCTGATCCCCAGCCGCCGCTGCTACGCCCTGGCGGACTGGCTGCAGCAACGCGAGCGGGAGGTCTATCCGGCCGAGCCCGGCTATCAGGCCGGCCCGCTCGCACCTGCGCCCCAGCCGATCCGACCGGTGCCGGTTCCCCTGCCGGAGGCGGCCCGCGGCGACCGCTGGGGCTGGGCCACCCTGCCCCTCGGCGGCCTCGGCGAGGCCGTCGACTGGCCGATCGGGTTCAGCGCCCTGCTGCCCTGTCCGCACGGGGCCGATCCGGAACTGGCGATCCCCGGGATCCGCCTGTTCAGCCGCCAGCGGGCCCTGGCGATCGCCGGCCTCCTGGCGGGACTGGAACCAGTACGCCTCGATGTGGTGGGGCGCCAGCTGGTGCTGGAGGCGGGACAGGACGACCGCTGGCTGCTGGCCAGCCTGGAGGAGCAGGAAGCCGAGGCGGCGGCGGCGGCCCTGGCGGCCGCCCGGGATCACGCCGGCGGCCTGCAGTTCCTCGCGGTGCAGAGTTCGGAGCAGGCCTCCCAGCTGGAGGGCTTCTGGATGCTGCGCGACCTGCCCGATGGCTGAACCCGGGGCTGCCGCCCCCTTCGACCGCCCCGACGCGCACTTCAACGTCCTCCCCGGCTGGACCTGGATCGGCGGCTACGGCGGCTACCACCTGCAGGCGGATCTGCTGGCCGGGTTTGAGCACGGCTTCTTCACCCGCCTGTGGCACGGCCGCGAGCCGGAGGTGCTGGTCTCCGCCATCAGCGCCGGCACCAGCGTGCATCGCCTGCGCCAGGTGCACGGCGGTGTCGTGGTGGCCGCGAGCCAGGCCCCGGCGGCCCCCTGGCCCGACGCCGACGGCCTGGTCAGTGATGGCCCGGGCCAGAGCGTCTGGGTCTGCGGGGCGGACTGCACGCCGGTGCTGATCGCCGACCCCGCCAGCGGCCGCGTGGCGGCGTGCCATGCCGGCTGGCGGGGGGTGGCGGCCCGGGTGGTGCCGACCGCGATCGCGCGGTTGGAGGCGGCCGGCAGCCGCCGTGAGGATCTGCTGCTGGCCCTCGGGCCCGCCGTCTCAGGAGCGGGCTACCAGGTGGAGCGCAGCGTCAGCCTGCAGGTGGCCGCCGGCCTCGACGACGGAGCAGACGGAGACAGCAACGGCAGCGACGGCCTGGAGATCCTGCAGCAGGCGGGGGCCGTACGGCCGGATGACACACCGGGGCGGGACCGCCTCGACATCCGCGCGGCCACGGTGCTGCAGCTGCAACGGGCTGGCCTGCGCAGCGATCAACTCAGTCTCTGCCCGCTGTGCACGTTGGCAGAGCCGCAACTGTTCCATTCCTGGAGACGGGATCAGGTTCGCGCCGTGCAATGGAGCGGAATCGTCTCGCAAAGCTGAGACCAACCTGCAACGAACCTGGCGGCGGCCACCTATCGAGCCCGAATCACACACGGGAGCAGGGATTCCTGCGCAATCACCCCCCACAAGGGGGGTATGCAGGTTGCGGATAGCGCCGTGAAGGTGGAAAATGCATTTGCTGCAATTCATCACTCATGCTCACCGGTGCAGAACTCCTTGCCAAGGTCAAGGAGCAAGGCGACGTCAGCAAGTCGGATCTGGTCCGGGCCTGCGGCTATGTGTCCACCAAAAAGGACGGGACCGAGCGGCTGAATTTCACCGCCTTCTACGAGGCCCTGCTCAACGCCAAGGGGGTCGACTTCGGCGCCCCCCCCAAAGCCGGGAAAGCCGGCCGCAAGCTCAGCTACAACACCAAGGTTCAGTTCAACGGCAACCTCATGGTCGGCCGCGCTTCCACCGCCATGCTCGACCTCAAGCCCGGAGACGAGTTCGAGATCAAGCTCGGCCGCAAGCAGATCCGCCTGGTGCCCCTGGGTGCGGAGGATGAAGAAGGCTGAGCGCCAGGGCTTCCGCCACCTTGATTCCGTCGATCGCCGCCGACAGGATGCCGCCGGCGTAACCAGCCCCCTCCCCCGCTGGATACAGCCCCTGCGTGTTGACACTGACCAGCCCTTCGGGCTGGCGGGGGATGCGCAGCGGGGATGACGTCCGCGTCTCCACGCCCGTCAGAAGTGCCCCATCCATGGCATATCCGGGAAGCGTCAGATCAAAGCCAGGCAACGCTTCCCGGATTGCCTTCACCACCTCCTCTGGCAGGCAGTCCGCCAGGTCCCCCATCTGCAGGCCGGGCTGATACGACCCCCGCACCGCCTGAACAGGCTCATTCGACGCAGAACTTCTCTCTGAACGCAGAAAATCACCGACCCACTGAGCAGGCGCGCAGTGGGTTCCGCCACCGGCCATGAACGCCCGCGCCTCCCAGTGGCGCTGAAAGGCCACCCCCGCCAGCGGATCGCCGGGATAACGGGCCCAGGGCTCCACATCCCCGGCACTCACCGGCACCACCAGCGCACTGTTGGCGTTGCGTTCATTGCGGCTGTGCTGGCTCATGCCGTTGGTGACCACGCCTCCAGGCTCCGAGGCCGCCCCCACCACCAGCCCCCCCGGACACATGCAGAAGCTGTAGACCGCCCGCCGGCCCTCCGCCGCGGGTCTCACCAGCTTGTATTCCGCCGCGCCCAGCTGGGGGTGGCCGGCGCAGGCTCCCCAGCGGGCCTCGTCGATCAGCGCCTGGGGATGCTCGATGCGCAGACCCACAGCGAACGGCTTCTGCTCCAGGGCCACCCCGTGGCGCTCCAGCATCGCAAAGCTGTCGCGGGCGCTGTGGCCGATCGCCAGCACCACCCGATCCGCCGCCAGGGTGCGGCCGTCGGCCAGCACCAGGCCCCGCAGGCACCTCTGCCCCTCCCGTTCCTCGATCTCCAGCTCGCTGACGCGGGCCCCGAACCACACCTCCCCACCGAGGGCCTCGATGCGGGCACGCAGGCCCCGCACCACCGTGGCCAGCTTGAACGTCCCGATGTGGGGCCGGTGCCGCGTCAGGATCTCCGGGTGGGCCCCAGCCTCCACCAGCTCTTCAAGCACCTTGCGCACGTAACGCTGGGGCTCGCTGATCTGGCTGTAGAGCTTGCCGTCTGAGAAGGTGCCGGCACCTCCTTCCCCGAACTGGGCATTGGACTCGCTCTGCAACGGCCCCTGGCGGCGCCAGAAGCGGAAGGTTTCCGCCGTGCGCTGGCGCACCGGCTGGCCCCGCTCCAGCAGCAGGGGGCGCAACCCCATCTGGGCCAGCAGCAGGGCCGCAAAGTAGCCGCAGGGTCCCGCTCCCACCACCACCGGTCGACGGGCCGTCAGGAGCGGCGCCGAGAGCACGGGCTGATACCGGTCATCGGGACGGGGGCGGAGATGGGGATCTCCGGCAAAGCGCCGCTGCAGCTGCCTGCGCTGCGCTGGCGTCAGGTCGAGTTCCAGATCCAGCACGTAGACCAGCCGGATGGCCTGCTTGCGCCGCGCATCCACGCTGCGACGGACAAGCCGCTGCCCGCGCAGGGCCGAGGCCGGCAGCCGCAGACGACGACAGATGGCCTCCTCGAGAGCCGCCGCGTCGTGGTCGAGAGGCAGCTTCACTTCGCTCAGGCGCCAGAGCGTCGGCCCGGCGTCGCCACGGGTTGGGGGCACGGACTTGCGTAAGGGTTCTTTCTGTCTAGGCCCGCAGGGCGGCAGAAGCCGCCGGAGGTGACATCGTGGGCCCAGATCCGGCCGCCGGCTGCCCATGGGACCGCTTCACTGTCCGCTCTGCATCGGTCTGGCGATCCTGTCGCTGCTGCGCACCGCCACCCAGGCCACCCTGCTCTGGCGTCTGTTCGGGCCCCGGCCGGCAGTCGGGGGAATCGCCCCGCAGACGGCGGGGCCGGGGCTGCGGCTGGCGCGGCAGCACGGCTGAACGCCGCGAAGAGGACACCGCCCTAGGGTCGTGCCATGGCCCCCGAAGACCGCCGTCCCGACCGATCACCCGCGGATGGCGCCCGACCGGATCCCCACTCCCCCTCCGGGCTCTCCTCCCTGGCGGAGACCCTGGAGGCGGCGGAGCAGCGGGTGGAGCAGCTCTCCCGCCTCAGCCATGTCCAGGCGGTTCGCCGCGAGCATCGCGCCGGTCTGCCGGAAACCCGCGGAGCCCTCGGCTGCCTGGTGCTGATCCTGGCCCCAGCCGGGCTGGTGATGCTCTGGATCCAGCCGGCGGTGGGCATCCTGCTGCTCTGCCTGGCCCTGGTCGGCCGCCTGATCGGCACGGCAGAGCGAGACCGTCTGCTGCGCCGCCGCCGCGAGGCCGACCGCCTGGCGGCCGAGCAGTGGGCCGAACGCTCCGGCGGAGGGGAGGGGCCGCTGCCCTGAGCCGACCTGCGCCCAAGGGGCCGGAGCCGGCGACAGCCAGGGACGGCGCTGGTCCAGCGCGTCCTCAGCCGCGCAGCCGCCGGGTGAATGTTGGGGCTCACAAGCCGTGCCGCCCGCAGCGACGACGTCCCCATGCCGATCTCTCGCCTGAAGGATCGTCTCCTTCATCACTCCCGGCTGCTGCTGATGGCCATGGGGGTGGACCTGCGCCTGCGCAGCGAGGATCGCCGCGTCCTGGAGACCATCATTCATCCGTACTACGCCGGCCGCGCCGACGTGCAGCAGATCCTCTCGATCGGGGCGGACTGGTACACCCGCGGCTACCGCCGCCAGTTCAGGGATCGCCACTACCGGGTGATGGAGCTGCTGGCGGTGAAGACGCGGCAATATGCGGGCCCGGGCGGCATCACGGGGTCCTGCACCGAGACGGACCGGTTCATCCCGCCCGCCAGCCTGGATCTCATCCTGTTCAACGGCGTCTTCGGCTACGGCCTCAACGACAGGGAGTCCCTGCAGCAGGCCTGCCGCAGTTTTCTCCATTGCCTGCGCCCGGGAGGGGAGCTGGTGTTCGGCTGGGATGATGTGCCCTGGCATGCCCCCTTCGACCCCGTGCCGGTGCCCCTGGAGCTGGGATTCGAACCGGTGACATGCCCACCGCTGGGCTCCTGGCGCGTGTTGACCGAGACCGGCTCCCGCCACACCTTTCTGTTCCTGCGGCGCCCGCCGGAGACCACGACCGCCGACGGGGCCTGAGGACGAATCAGGCCGGAGCGCCGGCGGCGACCTCCGACCCGGAAGCCCCGTCCAGCTCCTGCTCCATCGCATGAATCGCCAGCCGCATCGGCACCACGGCATCGGGGTTGAGACTGATCGAATCGATGCCCTGCTGCAGCAGGAAGCGGGCGAAATCGGGGTAGTCGCTGGGGGCCTGGCCGCAGATCCCGATGGGACGCCCGGCCCTGTGGGCACCGACGATCGCCAGGCGCACCATCTCCCTGACGGCGGCATGGCGCTCATCGAAGAGTTCCGCCACCAGGGCGGAATCGCGATCCAGCCCCAGGGTCAGCTGGGTGAGGTCGTTGGAGCCGATCGAGAAGCCATCGAAGCGTTCGGCGAAGGCTGCCGCGGCGATCACATTGCTGGGCAGCTCGCACATCACATAGACCTTCAATCCCCGCTGTCCGCGCTGCAGCCCGTTGGCAGCCATCGCGGCCAGCACCGCATCGCCCTCCTCAGGGGTGCGGCAGAACGGCACCATCGGGATCACGTTGTCCAGCCCCATCGTCTCGATCACCCGGCGCAGGGCCTGGCATTCCAGAGCGAAGGCGGCGGCGAAGGCCTCGGAGGTGTAGCGGGAGGCCCCCCGCCAGCCGAGCATCGGATTCTCCTCCTGCGGCTCAAAGGCGGCACCCCCGAGCAGGCGGGCGTATTCATTGCTCTTGAAATCGGAGAAGCGCAGGATCACCGGCCTGGGGTGGAAGGCCGCCGCAATCCGGGCCATGCCCTGGGAGAGCAGATCGACGTAGTACTCCTGGGGCTGGGCATAGGCGCGGGTCAGCTGCTCGATGGCCTGCCTCTCTGCCGGATCGGCGATCCGCCCGGGCTGCAGCAGGGCAAGGGGGTGCACGCGGATGTGGTTGGCGATGATGAACTCCAGCCGCGCCAGACCGACGCCATCGCACGGGATGCGGGCGAGGTTGAAGGCCTCCTCGGGATTGCCGACGTTGATCAGGATCCTGACCCGGGTGCGGGGCAGATCCTCCACGGGCTGGTCCTCCACATGGAAGGGCAGGGCACCGCGGTAGACATGGCCCACATCGCCTTCACAGCAGCTGACGGTGATCGCCTGGCCATCGGTGATGCGGCGGGTGCCCTCGCCCGTGCCGACGATGGCCGTGATGCCCATCTCACGGGCGATGATCGCCGCGTGGCAGGTGCGACCGCCCTGGTCGGTGACCACCCCGCTGGCCCGCCGCAGGATCGGTTCCCAGTCGGGATCGGTGCGGCGGGTGACCAGCAGATCCCCCTGCTGGAAGCGCTGGATCTCGCTGGGGTCGGCGATCACCCGGGCGGGACCACTGCTCACCGAGGCCCCGATCGCCCGGCCGCTCACCAGCTCCTGCCGCTCCCCCGCCTCGAGATGCCAGCGGCGCAGCACGGCGGTCTCCTGGCGGGACTGCACCGTCTCCGGCCGCGCCTGCAGGATGAACAGCTCACCGCTGCGGCCATCCTTGGCCCATTCGATGTCCATCGGGGTGTCCACCCCCCGCTCCTGGCTGTAATGCCGTTCGATCAGGCAGGCCCAGCGGGCCAGGC
Organism: Synechococcaceae cyanobacterium; assembly: GCA_035285905.1. Taxonomy (GTDB): domain Bacteria; phylum Cyanobacteriota; class Cyanobacteriia; order PCC-6307; family Cyanobiaceae; genus Cyanobium. The sequence goes on along the minus strand of JAYKJA010000025.1, from coordinate 55,403 downwards.
TGAGCACTTCCCCATCCTCCAGGCAGTAGCGGTCCCGCAACGCGGGAGGCACGGGCACGGTCTGCAGCATCTCGTCGGCCGAGGCCGGGGCGCCATCGCGCAACACCATGCGAATGGCCTTGCTGCCCAGGCGGCGGCTGAGGATCGGGGCATGGCCCCGCTCCAGGGTGGGCTTGAACACCAGCCATTCATCCGGATTGACGGCCCCCTGCACGATCGGTTCCCCCAGCCCGTAGGCACCCGTGAGCAGCACCGCATCGCGGAAGCCCGTCTCCGTATCGAGGCTGAACATCACCCCGGAGCAGGCCAGATCCGAGCGCACCATGCGCTGCACCCCGATCGACAGGGCCACCTCCAGATGGTCGAACCCATGCAGCTGCCGGTAGGAGATGGCCCGGTCGGTGAACAGGGAGGCGTAGCAACGCCGGCAGGCCTGCAGCAGCGCCGCCTCCCCCTGAATCTGCAGGAAGGTCTCCTGCTGGCCGGCGAAGCTGGCATCGGGCAGGTCCTCCGCCGTGGCGCTGGAGCGCACGGCCACCGCCGGAGGCGCGCTGCCGCTCTCCAGCTGCCGGTAGGCCGCCAGGATGGCCTCCTGCAGCGCCACCGGCAGCGGGGTGGCCAGCCACAGCTCCCGGCAGGCCTGTCCCACCCGCTGCAGGCTGGGCAGATCCTCACTGTCGAGGCCCTCCAGCAGCCCCTGCAGCGAGGCCCGCAGTCCCCCCTGCTCCAGCACCAGGCGATAGGCCGCCGCGGTGGTGGCAAACCCGGCCGGCACCCGCACGCCCAGGGGCGCCAGGTGGCGGATCAGTTCTCCGAGGGAGGCGTTCTTGCCGCCCACCTCAGCCAGGGACTGCAGTCCGACGGCCGTGAACGGCAACACCAGGGGTTCGGGGCGATCCATCTCCGCGGGCTGGCAGCGCCCCCTCCACTGTGGGTGCGGCAGGCGCGGCTGGCAGCCGTTGAGGGGCCCGGCAGCCGGGGCAGCCGGGGAAGGGGCGGCAGGATCCAGGGCCCTCCGCAGCCCGGTGGGGAGCGCAGCTCAGTCGGAGCCCCGTTCGGCTTCGGTGGTCGGCTGCTCGGGCAGCAGCTGGGCCAGCAGCCCCGAACCGAGGAGCACCAGCCCCAGGGTGATGGCCAGGCCGCGGTTGGCCCCGGCCGGACCGTCGCTCCAGGCCGCCGCCGCCAGGAAGGCTCCGCCCAGCAGCAGGGAGGGAACCAGAACGATGCCCTTGGCGGTGCGGTTGAGACTCATCGGATCGGGGAACGGGGGGAAGGCAGCGGCCGACTCAGCCACAGGGAGCCGTTTCGGCCAGGCCGGCCGCGATCAGCCCCTCACTGAGGTCGTCACCGCTGGGGAGGCGACTCACCCGGGCCACCAGGGTGCCGTCGCTGGCCCCCAGGGGACGCAGGTTGAGAGCCGTGCCGCGGGGCACGGCGCGACGCAGCCAGGCGAGGGCCTCGGGGCGGGTGTCGGAGGAGATCGCAAGGCACGCCAGCTGCACGGGGAAGCTGCGGTTGCCGTCACCCACCTGCAGCAGGGAGGCATCGCGCACCTGCAGCACCGTGGCGGCGGAGGCGGGCTGCGGCTGGCCGAACATCCCGGCCAGAACCAGGGCCGCCGCCAGCAGCAGCGACCAGGCGCGCCACGGGCTCAGAGCTTGCTGCCGCACACCGGGCAGAACAGATGGGCGCTGGCGGTGGTCGCCCCGCAGGATCCGCATTGGCGCACCGTGTCGATCGCCAGCTCAGGATGGCTCGGCAGACCCACCATCTGCGCGTTGCTGGCCCCGGGGGGCACCATCGGATAGCAGTTCTCGTTGCGCCGGACCCTCACGTCGATGAAGGCGGGGCCCGGGTGGGCGAGGGCCTCCTGCAGCAGCGGTCGCAGGTTCTCGCGGGCATCGATGTGGATGCCGCGCACCCCGAAGGCCTGGGCCAGGGCCTGGAAATCAGGCATGCCGCCCATCATCTCGGAGTTGGAATAGCGCTCCTCGTAGAAGCTCTCCTGCCACTGGCGCACCATTCCCTGCCAGCCGTTGTTGATCACGACCACCTTCACCGGCAGGCCGTACTGGGCGATGGTGCCGAGCTCCTGGATGTTCATCAGGATGCTGGCGTCCCCGGCCACGCAGATCACCTGGGCCTCGGGGCAGGCCATCTGGGCGCCCATGGCGGCGGGCATGCCGAAGCCCATCGTGCCCAGGCCGGCACTGCTGATCCAGCGGCGCGGACCGGTGTGCAGGAACTGGGCGGCCCACATCTGATGCTGCCCCACATCGGTGGTGTAGATCGCCTCCGGGGCCAGGTCCTGCAGGGCGATGACCACTTCCTGGGGCGCGATCTCCCCTTCAGGGGTGGGGGTGACCAGGGGATAGCTGCGCTTCCAGCTGGCGATGCGCTCCAGCCAGGGCTGGGTGCGGGAGGTGGGGGGCTCGTGGGCGGAGGCCTCCAGCAGGGCCTCGATCGCCAGGCGCACATCGGAGACGATCGGCACCTCCGGCACCCGGTTCTTGCCCACCTCGGCCGGGTCGATGTCGATGTGGATCACCTGGGCACGGGGGGCAAAGCTGTCGAGCCGGCCCGTGACCCGGTCGTCGAAACGGGCGCCGGCGGCGATCAGCAGATCGCATTCGGTGACTGCGAAGTTGGCGTAGGCCGTGCCGTGCATGCCGAGCATGCCCACCGCCAGAGGGTGGGTCTCGTCGAAGGCCCCCTTGCCCATCAACGTGGTGGTGACGGGCAGCTGGAAGCGCTCCGCCAGGGCCAGCAGCGGGGCATGGGCTCCGGCCGAGATCGCGCCTCCTCCCACGTAGAGCAACGGCCGACGGGACTGGCGGATGCGCTCCAGGGCAGCGGCGATGGCCTCGGGCCGGGGGGCGGGCGGCCGGGAGAAGCCGGGGGGCACGGCGCTGCCGGGCTCGACCGGGACGTAGTCGAACTCCTCGACGCCCACATCCTTGGGCACATCGATCAGCACCGGGCCCGGGCGGCCGCTGGCCGCGATCAGGAACGCCTCGGCCACGATCCGGCCGATGTCCGCCGGATTGCGCACGACCCAGGAGTGTTTGACGATCGGCAGGGTGATGCCGAAGATGTCGGTCTCCTGGAAGGCATCGGTGCCGATGGCGGCCCGGGGCACCTGCCCGGTGATCACCACCATCGGCACCGAATCCATCTGAGCGGTGGCGATGCCCGTGACCAGATTGGTGGCACCGGGGCCGGAGGTGCCGAAGCAGACTCCCACCTTGCCGGTGGCGCGGGCATAGGCATCGGCCGCGTGGGTGCCGCCCTGCTCGTGGCGCACGAGGATGTGGCGCAGCCAGCCTCGGGCCTCAGCCTTGTGCAGCTCGTCGTAGATCGGCAGGATGGCTCCGCCCGGGTAGCCGAAGATGTGGTCCACCCCGTGGCGGTGCAGGGCATCCATCAGGGCGTAGGCCCCGCTGACCCGCTGCGGAGTCTGCTGTCGGGCCGCACTGCGGTCGGCGGCGACGGGGGTGCCGGCGGCTTCCGCGGCGGCGGCTGCCGGGGTGAGGGGCGTAAGCGTCACGGCGACAGAAGGGGTGGAGGTGGACGGGCTGGCGACCGCTGCGACAGACGCACAGGCCGGCGGGCGGACAAGGGCTGCGGCAGGTTCCGCCTCAGCGGAACTGTCCAACATTAGGAGCCCTGCCCAGCGAAGGGCCGCCGCCGCGACGCCGACTGGCCGCCATCGCCTGAAGGATGCGGGCCGGGTTCATCGAGACGCCCCGATAGCGGATGCCCCAGTGCAGATGGGGGCCGGTGGTGCTGCCGCTGAGGCCCACGTGACCGATCAGCTGACCGCTGCGCACCCGCTGGCCGACGGCGATCCAGACGGACCCGCTGCGGTAGCTGCTGCCGTCCGATTCACCGGCGAGGTGGCAATAGATGTGCTCATAGTCGCCGGAGCGGATCACCAGGCCGTTGCCGCACCCCCCGTCGGCGATGACCTCGACGACGGTGCCGCCCCACCAGCTGAGGATCGGGGACCCCAGGGGTGCGGCGATGTCGATGCCGTCGTGGTGGCGGCTGCCGCCGCTGATCGGGTGGAAGCGCATGCCGTAACCGCTGGTGTAACCGGCGAAGCTGGCCACCGGGAAGACGCCCCGCAGCCAGGCCTGACGGCTGCGGGCCCGGGCGGCGGCGCCATCGGCCAGCAGCAGGGCCAGCGCCAGCAGGGTGGCCAGGCGGGCCAGGCCCGGACGCAGGCCCGACTCAGAGCAGGCCAAGGGCGTGAAGGGGACCACGACCACTGAGCAGCTCCAGCAGGAAAGCGGAGAATCCCAGCATCGCCAGCCGTCCGTTCCAGACCTCCGAACTGTTGTTCCAGCCCCAGGCCCACTTGTCCTGGGGGTACAGCTTGACGCGATTGGACAGCCGCGCCGCCTGCTCCAGATCGATCTCAGGGCCGGTGAGGGCGTCCTGCACCAGATCGGCCAGTCCCTGGATGAAGGTGGGATCGGTGTCCAGGGCGGGCACGCGGCGGAAGTTGACGATGCCGGCCTCCGTGGCGATCTCGCGGTATTCGATGTCGATCTCCTCCAGCGTCTCGATGTGCTCGCTGACGAAGCTGATCGGCACCACCACCAGATCGCGCACCCCGGACTCCCCCAGTTCACGCAGGGCGTCCTCGGTGTAGGGCTTGAGCCATTCCACCGGACCCACCCGGCTCTGGTAGGCGAGGGTGTAGGGATTGGCATGCCCGAGACGCACCTGCAGGCGCTGCATGATCAGCAGGGCGCAGGCCTCGATCTCCTTCTGATAAGGATCGCCGGCCTCCTCGACATAGCTCTTGGGCACCCCGTGGGCGCTGAAGAACACGTGGGCTTCGGCGGGGGTCTCGCAGGCTTCGATCTGGGTGGCGATCAGGCCGGCCATGGCATCGATGTAGCCGGGGTGGTCGTACCAGCTGCGGATGCAGCGGATCGGCAGCTTCTCGAAGCCCGGGTCCGCCTGGCGCAGCCGCTGCAGCTCGCGGAAGCTGGAGCCGCTGGTGCTGATCGAGAAGTGGGGATAGAGCGGCAGCACCACCACCGCATCGATGTGATCGGCCTTGAGGTCCGCGACGGCGGATTCGGTGAACGGATGCCAGTAGCGCATCGCCACATAGGAGGTGGCCTCCACCCCCCGTTGACGCAGGCTGCTCTGCAGCTCGCGGGCCTGCTGTTCGGTGATGCGCCGCAGCGGGGACCCGCCCCCGATCGAGCGGTAGGCCTCCTGCGATTTGCCGCTGCGCAGGGTGCTGATCAGCCAGGCCAGGGGCTTCTGCAGGGCCGGGATCGGCAGTCGGATGATCTCCGGGTCGGAGAAAAGGTTGTACAGAAACGGCCCGACGTCCTGAATCCGCTCCGGACCGCCGAGGTTCAGCAGCAGAACGCCGACCTTGGCCATGCCGTCCCCGACGAGAAACCGCGAAGCGTAACGCCGCGCTCCCGGCCCGCGCCGTGCCCTCCCGGACCGCGGTGAGCGATGGCACCACCGGCGGGACTCCGCTGCACCCGGCCCTGTGCCAGAAGGCACCATCCGCGCCTGGATCCCGGCGGGAAGCCGCCGCAGCGGGCCGGTGCAGGGCCTCCATGCCCGCGCCGCGGGGAAACCGGCTCAGTCGATGGCGGGGGGCCGGGCCCTGGCCCCGCGGGGCCGGGCCCGATAGGGTCCCCCTGCCTGGTTGAAAGCGGCGTTCCCGTGGTCCCCCGACGCTCCGCAGCGGCGATCGACCCGGTGGCCACGAGCGCGGTCGAGCCGGGAGGCCGCCCTGATCTCCAGGCCCTCGACGCCCGCCTTGCCGCCTACAACAGCACCCTGGCGGCCATGGGGCTGGCCCTGCGGATCGAGCGCCGCGGGGGCCGCCTGGGATTGCGCGGGCCGCTGCCGCTCAGGCAGGGGGAGGGCCTGCGGGTGCAGCGCCTGAGTCTCGGGCTGACGGCCAGCCCGGAGGGGCTGGAGGCGGCCCTGGCCCAGCTGCGCAACGTGGCCGCCGCACTGGAGGACGGTCGCTTCCGCTGGCAGGACTGGCAACCGCGCCAGCCGCCCTCCCCGGAGGTCGGGAGCCCCGGGCGGCGCCAGGCCGGGCAACGCCGGGATCCGGGGCCGTCAGGCGCCACCGCCCCAGCCCCGGCACCCGGCCCCGGGGAAGCGGGGGACGGTCGCAGCGGTCGGGCGACCCGGCACGGCGACAGCTCCCGCCGGCGGCCGGAGCCCCCCCTCCCGCTCCAGCTGGCGGCCGGGCTGGCCGCCTTCGCCCAGCGGTTCCGCGACGACCCGCGCCGCCGCCGCCGGCCCGCCGGCAGCCGCAGCACCTGGGTCGCCGCCTACCAGCCCTACCTGCACCGGCTGCGCGACATCGCCGCCGACCAGGGCAGGACCCGGCTGAGCCCGGAGCTGCTGCTGGACACCCTCGAGAGCTACCCGGCCGGCAGCGCGGCCCGGGTGCGCTGCGCCTCCGCCCTGGCGGCCCTGGCGGACTGCGAGGGGCTGGAGCTGCCGCGGGACTGGGGGGATCGCAGCGGCGGCTACGGGCTGCATGCCGCCCGCTTCCGCCAGCTGCCCAGCGACGCCCAGATCCTGACGATGGTGGAGGCGATCCCCAACCCGGGCTGGCGGCTGGTCTACGGCCTGATGGCCACCTACGGCCTGCGCAACCACGAGGTGTTCTTCGCCGACCTCAGCACCCTGGCCCCGGGCGGCGACCGGGTGCTGCGGGTGCTGCCGGGCACCAAGACCGGGGAGCACCAGGTCTGGCCGTTCCAGCCGGAGTGGGTGGAGCGCTTCGAGCTCGAACGGCTGGGGAGGGACCCCCGCTGCCTGCCGCCGGTGGCCCGCGACCTGAACCGCACCACCCTGCGGCAGGTGGGGCAGCGGGTGTCGGAGCAGTTCCGCCGCTACGGCCTGGCGGTGACGCCCTACGACCTGCGCCACGCCTGGGCGGTGCGCACGATCCACATCGGCCTGCCCGACACCGTGGCGGCCCGGATGATGGGTCACTCGGTGGCGATCCACACCCGCACGTACCACCACTGGATCACCCGCCGCGATCAGCAGCGGGCGGTGGACCAGGCGCTGGCCCGGCAGTCCGCCAGCTGAGGCCGACGGAGGCCGACACCGCCCCACGGCGCGGCGACGGAGCCGGCGGCGCCCGGGGCTGCACGGCGCCCAGGCAGCAGAGTGGAAGGACCGCGCCGTCCCCTCCCTTGGTTGCCCCCTCCCCTGCCGCCCCCGACGGCGCGTCCGGCGCCGACCGTGCCGACGGCCCCGCCGACCTCGATCGGACGGCGGCGGAGCTCGGCCCCGGCGGCGCCCTGGCGCCGGAGCGGGATGCGGAGGCCTATCGCCGGCGCATGGAGCGGCGCCGGGAGGTGCAGCAGCAGCGGGTGGGGGAGCGCAGCCGGGAGAAGGGCCTGGTGCTGGTGTTCACCGGCGATGGCAAAGGCAAGACGACAGCGGCCCTGGGGCTGGTGCTGCGCACCCTCGGCCATGGCGAACAGGTCGCCGTGATCCAGTTCATCAAGGGGGGGTGGCAGCCCGGCGAGGCCCGCGCCCTGGCCCTGTTCGGCGACGCCCTGGCCTGGCATGCCCTGGGGGAGGGCTTCACCTGGGAGACCCAGGACCGGGAGCGCGATCGCCGGATGGCCCAGGAGGCCTGGCAGCAGTCCCTGCACTATCTCGAGGATCCGCAGCGGCGCCTGGTGGTGCTCGATGAGGTGAATGTGGCCCTGCGGCTGGGCTATCTCGATCTGGAGCAGGTGCTGGCGGGCGTGCAGCGTCGTCCGCCCCTGACCCACGTGGCCCTGACCGGCCGGGGAGCGCCGCCGGAGCTGGTCGCCGCCGCCGATCTCGTCACCGAGATGCGACTGCTGCGCCATCCGTTCCGGGAGCAGGGCATCAAGGCGCAGGCCGGCATCGAGTACTGACGACGGACCGACCGGGACGGGCCCGGGCGGGGGGAGTGCCCTCCACGGCCGCTTCAGCGCTGCACCGGGCCGGTCGGAGCGTGGGAGGCGATTCCACGACAGCGCCCTGCCGGGGCCGGGGCGTGCCGGAGAGCGCTTGCTACTGTTCGGCCGTCAGCGCGGTTCGATGGCTTACAGGCGCGTTCTACTCAAACTCAGCGGTGAAGCGCTGATGGGGGATCAGGGTTATGGCATTGATCCTGCCATCGTCACGGCCATCGCCACCGACGTGGCCGAAGTCGTGGCGAGCGGAACCCAGCTGGCGATCGTCGTCGGTGGCGGCAACATCTTCCGGGGCCTCAAAGGCTCCGCCGCCGGCATGGATCGGGCCACCGCCGACTATGTCGGCATGCTGGCCACGGTGATGAATGCGATCACCCTGCAGGACGGCCTCGAGCGCTCCGGGGTGCCGACCCGGGTGCAGAGCGCGATCTCCATGCAGGAGGTCGCGGAGCCTTACATCCGCCGTCGCGCCATTCGCCACATGGAGAAGGGTCGGGTGGTGATCTTCGCCGCCGGCACCGGCAATCCCTTCTTCACCACCGATACCACCGCGGCCCTGAGGGCCGCTGAGATCGGGGCCGATGTGGTGTTCAAGGCCACCAAGGTCGACGGGGTCTACAACAAGGATCCGGCCCGCTTCCCCGATGCCGTCCGCTACGACACTCTCACCTTCCTCGATGTGCTGAGCGAGGAGCTCGGCGTCATGGACGGCGCCGCCATCGCCCTCTGCAAGGACAACTCCATCCCGATCGTGGTGTTCGACCTGTTCGGCCGCGGCAATATCGCCCGCGCCGTTTCGGGAGCCCCCATCGGCACCCGCATCGTGCCGGCCCGCTGAGCCCGCCGCCCCTGCACCCCACCCCGTCCGCCCCTTCCCTCCGCCCGACCATGGACCTCGAAGCCAGCATGCGCAAAACGGTGGAGTCCACCCAGCGCACCTTCAACACGATCCGCACCGGTCGCGCCAACCCCACGCTGCTGGACAAGATCGTGGTGGAGTACTACGGCGCCGAAACACCGCTGAAATCGCTGGCCACCCTGTCCACCCCCGACTCCCAGACGATTCAGATCCAGCCGTTTGATACCGGCTCGATGAGCCTGATCGAGAAGGCGATCGCCATGAGCGATCTCGGTCTCACCCCCAACAACGACGGCCGCACCATCCGCATCAACATCCCGCCGCTCACCCAGGATCGCCGCAAGGAGCTCTGCAAGCTCGCCTCACGCTATGCCGAGGAAGGCAAGGTGGCGCTGCGCAACATCCGCCGCGAGGCGATCGACAAGGTCAAGAAGCAGGAGAAGGATGCCTCCCTCTCCGAAGACCAGAGCCGCGATGAACAGGATCGCATCCAGAAGCTCACCGACCGCTACATCGCCGAGCTGGAACGCCATCTCGCCGACAAGGAAGCCGACATCCTGAAGGTGTGAGCAACTCCGAGGTTCTGGTGCTCGGCGGCGGAGCCGCCGGCGCCGCCGCGGCCGCCCATCTGGCACTGCGGGGCCGCGATGTGGTGCTGCTGGAAGCACGCCCTCCCGGGGAGGGCAAGGCCTGTGGCGGTGGCATGGCCGCTTCGGTGCAGCGCTGGTTTCCCTTCCCGCTCACCCCCTGCGTCGATCAGGTGATCGATCGGGTCGGCTTCAGCTGGTGTCTGGAGGATCCGGTGATCGCCGAGCTGCCCGGCAGTTCCAATTTCTGGATCGTGCAGCGCGCCCGTTTCGATGCCTTCCTGGCCGAACAGGCCGTGGCCGCCGGCGCCACGCTGCGGCAGCCCTGCCGGGCCGCGGCGATCGAGCGCCTCGACGACGGCTGGCAGGTGCGCGACAGCGACGGCGGTGTCCACAGCGCCCGTGCCCTGGTGATCGCCGACGGCTCGGAATCCAGCTTCGCCGCCGGCCTCGGCCTCGGCCCCCCCCGCCCGCGCTTCGCCTCCACCCTCTCGGTCGAAGCCGAGGGTGCGGTGCACGACGGAGACATGGCCCGTTTCGACTTCGGCCTGGTGCACCACGGCTTCTGCTGGGCCTTTCCCCGTCGGGGCGGCTGGAGCATCGGCGTCGGCACCTTCATCGGCCAGCAGGAGGCCGACACCGACGCCGTGCTGGCGGCGCTGCTGCCCTCCCTCGGGGTCGATCCGTCCAGCGTGCAGGCCCGCCCCAGCCGGCTGCGGCTCTGGGACGGCCACCACCCCCTGCATGGGGACGGACTGGTGGCGGTCGGGGATGCGGCCTCGCTCTGCGATCCTTTTCTGGCGGAGGGGCTGCGCCCGTCGCTACTCAGCGGCTGCCGGGCCGCCGATGCCGTCGACGCCTGGCTCTCCGGCGAGCGCGAGGCCCTGGCGGGCTACAGCCAGACCATGCGCCGCGAGTGGGGCGACTCGATGGCCTGGGGCCGGCGCATCGCCCAGGTGTTCTACCGGGTGCCGCGGGTGGGGTACCAGCTGGGGGTCAAGCGCCCCACCGCCCCGCAGCGGATCGCCCAGATCCTCTCCGGTGAGGTGGGTTACGGCGACATCGCCCAGCGGGTGATCCGCCGGCTGCTGTTCCAGCGGGGCTGAGGCCTGAGGAGCCGGCAGCGACAGCAGCGGTGACCCGGGGCAGCTGCGGCGTCGGCATCCTGCGCAACCCTGCATAGCCTGAAGCCAGTTCCGCCAACGGCATGCCCCTGCGTCCCCGCCTGCCGCGCCCCAGCCGGAGCGATCTGCGCCGCTGGCGTGACAGCAGCTGGGCCCTGCTGCGCCGCACCCCGGCCCCGGTGTTCGCCATGGCCGTGCTCAGCCTCGGGCTGATCTGGGCCAGTGCGGTGCTGGTGAGGGGCATCCGCCAGGCCAATGACACGATCACGGTCACCGGCGCCAGCACCGAGCGGATCACCAGCGACTCGGTGGACTGGTCGCTGGTGGTCAAGCAGCAGGGCAGCAGCCAGAGAAGCTCCTACCTCGGCCTCGAGCCCCAGCTGCAGCGCACCCTCTCCTGGCTGCGACGGCAGGGACTGCGCCCGGAGGAGATCGAGGTCGGCACGGTGGAGGCCGAACGGGAGGACGTGCGCGATCCCCGCACCAACGAGCTGCGCTCGACCCAGTGGACCAGCCGGCGCACCATCCGCATCAGCAGCACGGAGGTGGCCCGGGTCACCGCCATCTCCGCGCGGGTGGGGGACCTGATCGGAGCCGGCGTACCGCTCACCATCCAGCCTCCGGCCTACACCTACACCCGGCTGGCCGAGAAACGGGTGGACATGCTGGCCAAGGCCACCCGCGATGCCCGCAACCGCGCCCGGGCCATCGCCTGGGAAGCCGGCGGCAGCATCGGAGCGATCACCAACGCCGAGACCGGCACCTTCCAGATCACCCCGCCCAACTCCACGGAAACCAGCGACAGCGGCTCCTACGACACCAGCACCGTCGACAAGGACATCACCGCGGTCATGGCGGTCACCTTCCGGGTGGAGTGAGGGTTCACAGCTCGGCCAGCCCCCAGGCCCGGCGGATGGCGGCCAGCGGCTGGTCGGCGATGGCGAAGTACTCCACCTCGTGCAGCGGATCCACCGGGCAGAGCCGGCCGAGCCGGATCGCTTCGGCCAGCTGCTCAGGGCTTCCGGCGGCACTGAGAACGCCATGACCGGGCTGCTTCACCACGAGGCTGTGCAACAGGCCCGTCTCGTAGAGGCTCACCGCCCCGAGAAAATTCAGGAACGCCGGCCGGCTGTCGCTGGCCGCGGCATCGAAGCCCGCCACCTGCAGCTCCCCCAGCGGCGTGGTCCCGTAACCGGTGATCACATGCACCCAGTCATGGCGCGCCAGGGCCGGGCTGACCGCCCCGACCTCGCCGGGCGGCTGGAAGCCGCGCTCGTCGTAGAAGTCCCACATGGCCCTCCCCAGACTGCCGGCCGGGCACTGCTGCAGCCCTCTCCAGCGGGCCGCCTCGGCGGGGTCGGGCTCGAGCGTGAGCGCGAAGGCCGGGGTGCCGTAGCGCTGCAGCAGCCGCGGCAGGTCGGGATCCTCCCGGGCCAGTTCGCCGATCCAGCTGAGGCGATAGAAATCGGCCGTGGCGAGGCTGGCGGCCCGGTTGCACAGGTCACGGGTCAGACGCAGGGCGTCGCTCTCCACCTCCAGCACGGCGGCCCAGTGCTCGATCGAGGCCTGCAGCGCCTCGGGGATCGGATCGCAGAGCAGCTCCAGGGTCACCAGCAGCTCGATCAGCTCCTGGCGCTGGCCGGGATCGGGCAAGGCGAGGGCCAGCTGGATCGGCAGGGCCGGCTCCAGCTGCTCCAGATCGAGGTCCAGCCCCAGCAGGTGGGCGAACAGCACCTCCAGCATGCGCGGCTGCAGCGGCGTCGTCCAGCCTCCGGGCAGCCTGCAGGCGGCGATGGCCGCCGCCGCCAGCAGCGGCGCCTGGTCGGGGGCGGTGTGACGCAGGAACATCGGGGCGATCGGCTCGGCGGTGCTGGGGCCAGGCTGACGGGTTGCCCGTCTCAGCGCCAGCCGTTGCTCTCCATCAACCGCACCGCCTCCGCGTTCTTCGCTCCCATCTGCTCGATCGAGACGCTGGCGGGACGGAAACGGCCGAAGCCCCGCAGGATCGGGTTGTCCCCACTGCCCCGCAGGGGATATTCATTGTTGGCTTCGGCATAGCCCCGCCCACCGCTGGGGGAGGCGAGGAACTCGATCAGACGGATCGCCTGGGTGGGATTGCGGGAGCTGCGGACCACCCCGGCGCCGGAGATGTTGACGTGAACCGGATCCGGGAAGATCACCTTCAGCCGGCGGGCCAGGGTCTGATCGGCGTCCCCGCTGCGGCCGGAGAGCATGCGGGCGACGTAGTAGGAATTGACCACCCCGACGCCGCACTGCCCATTGGCCACGGCGCGGATCAACGGCATGTCGGAGGTGAAGAACGGCCGCGTCACATTGGCGGCCATACCCCGCACCCAGTCGGCCGTGGCCGCCTCTCCCCGCTGGATCAGCTGGTCCGCCACCAGCGACTGGTTGTACACGCTGCGGCGATCCCGCAGGCAGAGCCTGCCCTTCAGGGCCGGAGCAGCCAGATCGGCGTAGGTGCGCAGCGAGGCCGGATCCACCTGCTTCGGATCGACGATCACCACCCGCAGCCGGCGGGTGAGCCCATACCAGCGGCCCTTCGAATCGCGCAGCTCGGGGGGGACATCCCGCCGCAGGGCCGCCGAGGGGGTGGGGCGGAACAGGCCCAGATCGGTGGCCTTGTCGAGCCGGGCCGCATCGACCAGCACCAGCACATCCGCCGGACTGGCCGCCCCTTCGCGACGCACCCGCTCGATCAGGGTGTCGTCCTTGGCCTCCAGCAGCTTCACCCGGATGCCGGTGCGGGCGGTGAAGGCGTCATAGAGCGCCTTGTCGGTGTTGTAGTGACGGCCGGAGTAGACCCCGATCTCCCGCTGCGAGCCCCCCGGGGCGGCGCAGCCGCCCAGCGCCGCCGCCAGGGCCAGCAGGACTGCCAGCGCGCGGGCCGGGTGACCGGAGCGGCAGGGCAGGGGCGTCATGGCGGGCGGGATCAGGTGCAGGCACTATGGCGCTGTCGGATGGACAGCTCAGGCCGCCACGGCGGTGGTGACGTGCTCTGGTGCCATTGGTCACCTGAACCTGTGTGCAATGCCGCCGGATCAGCGCTCCGCCGCGGCAGCACGCCTCAGCACTCCGCCTCTTGCGCAAAAGCCCGAGCTCCTGGCGCACCGCCTGCAGCGGCCGCGGGATCCAGGGCCGGAACCCCGGGAGAACGCCCCGGATCGGGCGAACGGCGAAGCCCGCCCGCCCAGCCAGCCCCGCGGCCTCGAGGCACCGCGCCGACCCTGCCCGTCAGCGCACCAGACCGTCGCGCTTGGCCTGGCTGATCGCCCGGTTGATGCGGGCCTCAAGGGCCGGATCCAGGCGGGGCGAAAACACCAGGGCCTGGGACTGCATCAGCTGCCCGCCCAGGGTCACCCGCAGCCGGCGCTGCTGGGCCGGGGGAGCCGTGTCGCGCAGGTGGATCAGCTGCTGCTCATCGGCCAGCACCGCATCGGCCCGTCCCGCCAGCAGCAGGTCCGGGGCCTGCTCCAGATCCCGCACCGGCAGCCGCCGGGCCCGGCCGCTCAGGGGCGGTTCGGCCAGCACCTGCTCGCTGACGCTGCCCTGCCGCACCACCACCCGACGCCCGGCCAGATCCGCCAGGGAGGCGGGCTCAAAGGCGGTGCGCCGCGGCTGCCGCAGCACATCCAGGGTGATCGTGCTGACGATCAGCGACGCCCCGATGATCCGCACCAGCCAGCTGAGCAGCACCAGGCCATGGCCGCCGATGCGGGTGACGATCACGTTCGTGCCCGGTCCCGAGGCCAGCACCTGGAACACCAGGGCGTAGCGGCGGAGCTGATCCCTGCGGCTGTCTCCCGGCCGGCCGCGGTGCTCGTACGCCCAGACCATCAGGCTGATCACGGCGATGGCCAGCAGGTATCCCGCCAGCACCCGCAGCAGCTGGGGGTTGCCGAGGGCATGCAGCATCGCCCGGCCGGGCCCGAGCGGGTCGCTGCGCACCATCACGGCCAGTCCCGCCTCCTGGAACGGCAGGCTGAAGCGGTAGCGCCCGAGGCGCTCGGGGGACACGGTGAGACAGCCCACGCCCACGTCCACCGCGCCGGCGCGGCTGGCCTCCAGCAGCGCACGGGCCGTGGGGTAGCCCTGCAGCACATCGGGCAGACGCTCTCGGCTGGCCACCAGCTGCCACAGCCGCACCGCCTTGCCCTGCCAGTGGCCCTCGGGCTGCTGAAACGAGCAGGGGGGCGACCCGTCCAGCACCCCCACCCGCAGCGGCGGGGGCGCCGCCAGGGCCGCCGGTGCCAGCAGGGTGCCGCAGGCCAGGGCCTGGAGCAGCAGGCGGCCCATCCCCGGCCGCGGCGTCCTGGCGCCGCCCCCCCCTGGTGAGCACCGTCTCATCGGGAGGGGGGGCCGGGCCGGTTGGACCACCAGCGCTCCAGGCGGTAGCCGAACACCACCAGCAGCACCACCAGCCAGAACCACAGCTCCGGCGGATTGGCGTTGAACAGCACCACCAGCAGCACCACCATGGCCACCAGCCAGGGCAGCTCGCGCGAGAGCAGGGAGCGTTCGTTCATGGCTGGTTGAGGAACGGCAGATTCCAGCGGCGATCGAGCGGCAGGCTGCGGTAGCCGCCGGTAAGGGCCCGCAGGCCCGGAATCGCATAACTGAGCGGCGAACGCCATTCCACATAGGCGTGGGAGGAGACGGTCAGCCCCTCGCGCACCGGGAACACGCCGCTGCCGCGGGAGAGGGTCCAGCGGTAGCCGTCGTTGCTGGCCGGATCGCGCTGCAGTTCGATGTCGACGCGCATGGCCGGACCCTTCTCCACCAGGGAGCGGGCCAGCTGCGGGTTGCCGATGGTGGTGGAGATGTCCTCCTCGGTGGCCGGCAGGCTGAGCACCCGCGTCACCTTGCCCACCAGACCGCCGAAGCGGCTGCGCTCCTTCCACTGCGGCACCACCTCCACCGGCAGCCCCAGCGGCAGGCGGCGGGCATCGGCCGGGGCGAAGTAGGAGACCGCCTGCAGGGCGGGGGTGCGCGAGGTGGGGGTGGCGGTGCGGCCGATGGTGCCGAGGCGCTGGCCGGCCCGCACCGTCTGCCCGGGAATCACCTGCAGATCCAGCACACTGCCGTCGCGGCCGGCCAGCAGGCGCCCTTCGTAGGCCAGGCGGGCCTCGCTGACCCGCAGCCGGCGCCGCAGATCATCGATGCGGTACCGGCGCTGCAGGGCTTCGGTCTCGATCGCCAGCTTCACCTGCTGCAGCTCGGTGATCAGCCGCCGCTCGCTGATCGACACCTCATCGAGGTTGACGCTGGTGGCGGTCAGCCCCTGCTCGGTGGCCACCACCTCCTGGGACAGGGGAGCCACCACCTCGCGACGGGCCAGCCAGTCGAGGTTCTGCAGCTTGCTGCTGAAGGTGGCCTGCAGCTGGCCGTAGCGCCGGCGGTCATCGCGGTATTTGGCGAGGGCGACATCGACGCGGCGCTGTTCCGCCTCGAGCCGCAGGGCATCGCGTCGGTCGAGGTCGCGGTTCTGGCGCTCCAGCTCCGCCAGGTTGCCGCGCTGCTGCTGCACCTCCCGCTCCAGCACCGGCAGGTAGAGCTCGAGCAGCACCTGGCCCCGCCGCACCCGCTCCCCCACCCGCACCAGCACCTGCCGCACCTGGCCGGAGGCCCGGGCATCGAACAGCCAGGCGTTGTCCGGGTAGATCAGCACACCCTGACCGTTCACCTCCGTGGGCACCGGCCAGAACACGGCCCAGCCCGCCAGCCCCGCGGCGATGACCGCCAGGGCAAGGCCCACCTGGGTGTGGTCACTGAACCCAGGCCAGCGGGACAGCAGCCGGGAGTGCATCTGCATGGGGGCCAGCTTGGAGGATCCGTGACGTTGCCGTCAGGATCGCGGCCCCAGCATCGATTCGGCGAGCTGCTCGGCCAGTTGCGGCACAACGCCGAAGGCGGCGCGGAAGCCACTGAAGGGCCAGAGGCCCGGGGCGTCGGGGAGGGGACCGAGCAGGGGCTGGCCATCGGGGCAGAACGGAACGGCCACCTGGCGATAGCGACCGGGCAGGGCGGCCAGGGCCGGATCGATCCGGGCCAGCCCCTGGCGCAGGCGCGCCTCCATCCAGCCGGCCTCGGGGACCGGACCGGCATCGACGCCCGGGTTCACCAGGGTGATCTGGCCGGCCAGGGCGCCAGCGGCGAAGGGCACCAACCCCGCATCGACGATCCAGTCCGCCCGGGTCAGCTGCGGGGCCGAGGCCTCCAGGGCCGGGCGGCGCCAGCGGCGCGGCAGCACCAGCCAGCCCCGCCGCAGCGGCGCCGCCCAGCGGCCGGTGGCGTCGACGGACTCCAGCTGCAGCACTCCGGCCCAGCTGGTGCGCAGGCGGGGCCCCAGGGCTGGCCAGAGCCTCCGGCAGCCTGCCCCGGCCGCCAGCACCACCTGCTCCACCTGCAGGGAGGACGGGGCGAGGGAGGGGGCGGCAAGCTCCAGCCTCCAGCCCCCGCTCACGGGCTGAAGGCGCTGAACCCTCAGCGCCAGCCGGGCGACTCCGGCCGCGGCCTGCGCCGCCGGCAGAGCCTGCAGCAGGGTGGGGACATCGAGGCGCAGGCAGGTCAGGCCCAGGGTCGGCAGCAGCTGCAGCCGCGGGGGAAGGGAACGCCTCCACGCCGGACCGTCGTGCTGCAGCACCCGGGCTGACCGCAGGCCGAGGGGGCCATGGGTCCGCTCAAGCTGCCGCCAGGCACGGCAGGCCGAAGGGCCCAGCACCCCGCCGTAGCTGAGCGCGGTGGCGGCCTCCGCACCGGCTTCGAGCAGCACCACCTCCGCACCGCGCCGGGCCAGGGCGAGGGCCGCCAGACTGCCGGCAAGGCCAGCTCCGATCACGGCGATGCGGGCGGGGGCAGGCGCCGGGGAAGCGGTCACCGAGGGGTCATGCCGCGACCGGCGGCTGGCTGTGCAGAAGCAGCGTCGTCAAGGCGGCTCAGATCAACAGGTTGAAGGAACTGATCACCCGCTCGAACAGAGCCTGGACCCGGGGCCAGCGCACGGCATTGGTGCTGGCGGCGAAGGTGTAGAGGCGACCGCGATCGACCACCACCGTGGCCAGCTCGTGCCGGTCGCGGTCCTGGAGATGCACGCTGTATTCGAGGTCGTAGAAGGTGTGGCCGGCCTGTTCACGCTCGCGGGCCTCCACCAGTTCGGCCTGGCGACCGCTGCCCTCGGGGGCGATCACGCTGCGGCGCAGCTTCTCGCCCACAGCCACCGCGCTGCCGAGGCTGTCGAGATCGCTGTCGGAACTGACATCGGAGATCACCAGGCTGAGGGTCTCGTCGCTGTTGATCAGGTCGTGAAACACCAGCTTGGGACCACCGCTCACCTGCACCCGGGTCCAGCCGGTGGGATAGAGGAAGGCGTAGCGGCCATCGGGGCTCTGGTAGGAGTTGAGGCCGGCGGCGGCGGCGCTGCAGCCCAGCAGGCCCACCAGCAGCAGGGCGCTCAGCGCGGGCAGCAGGCGTCGCAGATGGCGGAGGGGTCCCATGGCGGAGGCGGCGGAGCGACCGGGGCATTCTCCCCTGCGCCCTGCCCGGGCTCCGCGGCCGGCCTGCGGCACGGCGCAGGCCCCGCTGCCGCAGCTGCGCCGCCCGGGACGGCGCCGGGGTCGCTCAGCCGATGATGGCCGAGTAGGCGATCACCACCAGATTGATGACAACAAAGCTGGACAGATAGACGGGCAGACAGATGCGGCGGTCGATTCGCTGAGCCAGGTCGGCGTAACCGGCTTCACAGCGCAGATAGGAGACCATGGCCTGCATGCTGGAGGCGAGGATATAAATGATTGAGATGATGTGAATCTTGTCGGTGAGAGTGACATCCTCCGAAAGCCCGAGCGTGGCCTCCGCCTGCTGCATGTTGACGATGGCGGCGAACAGACATCCCACCAGCAGGCCGGTGCGACCGCTGACGATGTCGGGCTCGCGCATGTCCATCAGAAAGGCCATGCCGGCGATGATCACGGCGGCATAGACGCCGGTGCAGAGCTTGATGAAGCTGGTCACCTTGGCGCGGCGCAGGGTGACGGAGACGAGGATGCGGCTGTAGGTGCCCCGGCCGGCTTCCTCGGGATCGGGCCGGCCGAAGTTGGTGGCGTAGCGGTGCTCGGTTTCGCTGAGGGTGAAATCGGAGACGATCCACTCGCGGCTGCCGATCTCAGGGTTGTAGCCGGAGTGGCTGTAGTCGGGAGTGAGCACGAACTGGGAGACATCATCCTTGACCGTCTCGAACTCAAAGACCACCTGGTGACGGTCGAAGGGGAAGTTCTTGGAGGACCAGTGATGAAAGAAGGTGCCGCTGACGGTGGCCTCCGACCAGTGCACAATGCGGACGTTGGGGAAATAGCCGGAGTTGTTGATCATGCGGCGGCTTTTGACGTCGCCGATCACCGCATCGTTGGAGTTGTGAACGGTCAGATCCCGCAGCGGCGACTCCAGCGCCGTTGGGCAGACGCTCCACAGACGCAGGGAGGCGAACAGGCTGCGCTCGGCGAACTTGAAATCGCGCAGATCCTGCAGGTAGACCCCCATCACGCAGGTCCCGGGTTCCTGCAGCGTGCGCAGGGAGGGCGCAGGCGCAGGCGCAGCCTTGGGTTGGGCCGCCAGCGGCGCCAGGGTCAGCAGCAACGCCGCCAGGCCGCTCAGCAGCAGGCGCAGCCGACGCGCCGATCGCGCGAGCCGCGGCGAGCTGCCGCGGGGGGACCACCAGGGGATCCCGGCCCTCATCGCGGCAGGCGGGCGAGACGCCCCTGCAGCTGCCGGCTGCGCTGGCGCTGGCCGAGGCGCTCGCTCAGGGCGATCAGCTCCTCAAGCGCTTCGCGGCAGTCGGGCCTGAGATAGAGGCAGCGCTGCAGGGCCTCCACCGCCTCCTCGCCGCGGTCGCAGGCCAGCAGCAGCCGGGCCAGGTCCAGGTGGCTGCGGTCGCAGCAGGGATCCTCGGCCAGCCTGCGCTGCAGCTCCGCCAGGGCAGCCGCCTGGGGCCTGCGGTCCTGGGCTGCGGGATCCGGCGTCATGCCCGAGGCGTCCCCCGCCGCTCCAGCGCCGCGACCGGGCGACGCCGACCGCGCCCTCCCGGCGGCGCCACCGGACCGGCCGGGCGCCACCGACGGAGCCCCGGGGGGCGAGGCGGCCAGCGGCCCGAAGGGATGCGGAGCGGCAGCAGCTCCGGGCGCCAGACCCTGCCGCCCGCGAGAGGCACGCGAGCCTCCCACCCCAGCCGCCCCGTCTCCAGCAACGGCAACGGCAACGGCAGCGGGGGATCGCCAGGCCACGGCCTCCCGCGGGCCAGGGGCTCCCGAGGCCGGAGGCCCCTGCAGCCGCGGCACCAGCGCCACAGGCTGCGGCGGTGCCGGCAGCAAGCCCTGGGACTCCCCGGAACAACGGACGGACCCCGAGACGGCAGGCTCGGCGGCGGGCTGCCCGGTGCGCTCGAAGCCGAACACGAAGGGCAGCCCCAGGGGCCGGAACTGCGGCGGCGGCACCCGGGGCCCCTCCGCCGCCCCCACCACCAGCAGGCCGCCCGGCGGCATCAGCGCCGCCAGCCCCTGCAGCAGGGCCTGGGCGGCCTGGTCCTCCAGGTAAATCAGCAGATTGCGGCAGAAGACCACGTCGTAGGGGCCGCGGAGACCGGCCAGGCCGCTGAGCAGATTGGCGCGGCGGAACTGCACGCAGGGGCGCAGATCGGCACGCAGGGCATAGCTGAGCGCCCGTCCACCCTCCTCGACGGGGAGGAAATGACGGCGGCGTTCACTGTCGCTGACGCCGCGGAAGGAGTGGCGCCCGTAGATGGCCCGTCGGGCCTTGCGGATCGCCTCGCGGCTGATGTCGACCGCATCGATCTGAAAGCGCTGCGGCGCCAGGCCCTGTTCCAGCAGGGTGATCGCCATCGACCAGGCCTCCTCGCCGCTGGCGCAGGGGGCGCTGAGCAGGCGCAGGGGGCGCAGCGGTTCGGCCCGCCAGCGCCGCAGTGCATGGCTGGCCAGATGGGCGAAGGGCTGGCGATCACGGAAGAACCAGGTCTCGCTGACCACCAGCCGCTCCACCAGCTCCTGCTGCTCCTCGGGGCTGCTGCGCAGCTGCTGGAGGTAGGCCTGGGGATCGCGGCAGCCGCTGGCCTGCAGCCGTTGCCGCAGCACCCGCTGCAGCTGGTGCGCCCCCAGCACCGAGCCGCTGAGGCCGCAGTGCTCGGCCAGCCAGAGGCCGAGGGGACCGGCGTCGATCGGGGGCTCAGGGGGCAAGGCGA
Source organism: Synechococcaceae cyanobacterium (assembly GCA_035285905.1). Lineage (GTDB taxonomy): Bacteria > Cyanobacteriota > Cyanobacteriia > PCC-6307 > Cyanobiaceae > Cyanobium. The sequence continues at coordinate 34,596 of JAYKJA010000025.1, read as the reverse complement.
TGGGGCGGCGGCGGCTCGCCGAGGATCTCGGCCAGCAGGACTTCCAGGTGGAGGATCTGGACCAGGCCGCGCTCATCGAGGGTGACCCCCCCCAGATAAGGCCTGTGCCCGGCCCGCAGGCTCGACATCTGGAAGGCGCTGAGCGGGCGGGTGAGGGTGTCGGTGACCCCCTCGGAGAGCAGGCCGACGGTGCGGGAGACCCCGGCACCCCCCGTCGCGGCGACCATGATGATGCGGGTGCTGAGGTTGGGCCCGCTGCAGCAGCCGTGGATCAGGGAGCCCAGATCCACCACGGGAACGACCACACCGCGGTAGTTGAACACTCCGCTGACGCTGGAGGGCAGGTTCATGGCCGGGCGCAGACTGACCCGTGGAATGACCTCCACCACATCCTTGCTCTCGATCGCATAGAGCTGGCCGCCGGCGGAGAACAGCAGCAGCAGAAGCGAGGCCGGCGCCGTTCCAGGCTTGGCAGGTGGAACCGGCAAGAACCCGCGGGCAGGCGTTGAGATCCATCGTATCGGCTGCAGCCAGCGAAGCCCGCGCCGGAAGGACTGGGCTGAAGGCATCACCAATGGGCACCCAGGGGCGCAGGCCGCCGGTTGAGACAGGGCAGCGCGGTTGATTCCACATAAAGTGGATTGACGCCCGATCCTTCCAGTGTCCAGCGAATCCTTCGGCGCCAAGAAGAAGTCCATGGAGTCTCAACTGAGGCTCGCTTTTCTCGGCATGGGAGGACTGACGATGCTCGTGGCCCTGCTGGGCCTGCGCACCACCGCCTCGCTCAGCGAGCACATCCGCGAGCTGGGCAGCAACCGCCTGCCTTCGATCGACGGCCTGTGGCGCATCAACGAGGGCCAGACCCAGATCACCGCGGCTGAGAACGCCATCCTCACCCCCGGCAGCCCGGCGCAGGAACGCCAGCAGCAGCTGCGGCGGATCGACGGGGCCTGGAAGCAGATCAACAGCGGCTTCAAGGAATACGAAGAGGCCGAGGCCACTCCCGAAGAGCAGCGGATCTACAGCGATTTCAAGCGATCCTGGGAGGTCTGGGAGAACGATCACAAGCAACTGCTCGGCGCGATCAGCGCCGTGGGCAATGCCCCCTTCCCCGCCGCCAACACCCCCCAGGGAAGCCGCATCTTCTCCCTGGCGGGCCAGGAGATCAACTCCTTCAAACAGGCCACTGATGACATCAACAAGGTCATCGAATACAACTACCAAAACGGCATCGACAGCGCCCAGAAGGGGGAGGGCGACGCCCGCAGCGCCTTCTTCTGGTCGATCGTGGCCCTGGTGGCGGCCCCCGGCATCGGCCTGATGGCCGCCATCTACTTCACCCGCACCATCGCCCGGCCGCTCGGCTCGCGCATCAGCGAGGTGGTCAGCGTCGCAGAGAATGTGGCCGCCGGCGACCTGAGCCGAAATCTGCCCCACACGGGCGATCTCGATGAGCTCGGCAAACTGCAGAACTCCATCCACGAGATGGTGCGCAATCTCAACGGCCTGGTGCTGCAGATCCAGGCCTCGGGGGTGCAGATCACCACCTCCACCACCCAGATCGCGGCCTCCGGCAAGGAGCTGGAAGCCACGGTGGCCGAGCAGCTGGCCTCCACCAATGAGGTCACCGCCACCGCCCAGCAGATCGCCGCCACCTCGATGAGCCTGGTGGCCACCATGGACGACGTGAAGGGCAAGGCGATGCAGACCGCCGCCGCCGCCAGCCACAGCCAGCAGGATCTCGATCAGATGGAGAAGGTGATGCGCGAGCTGGTCAGCGCCACCGCCGCGATCACCGCCAAGCTGGATGTGATGAACGAGAAGGCCAACAACATCAACACGGTCGTCACCACGATCACCAAGGTGGCCGACCAGACCAATCTGCTCAGCCTCAACGCCGCGATCGAGGCGGAGAAGGCCGGCGAATACGGCACCGGCTTTGCCGTGGTCGCCCGTGAGATCCGCCGTCTAGCCGACCAGACCGCCGTCGCCACCCTGGAGATCGAGAAGATGGTCAAGGAGATGCAGAGCGCCGTCTCGATCGGGGTGGTCGAGATGGATCACTTCAGCCGGACCGTCGGCCGCTCCGTCGATGACGTGGTGCGCATCAGCGATCAGGTGGAGGTGGTGATCGAGGCGGTCAAGGCCCTGACCCCCAGCTTCGAGATGGTGGGGCAGAGCATCCAGGAGCAGTCCCAGGGAGCCCAGCAGATCAGCGAGGCGATGCAGCAGCTCAGCCAGGGCTCCCAGCAGACCTCCGACGCCCTGCGGGAGACCAACCGCGCCCTCGACACCCTCGACGACTCCACCCAGTCGATGCGGCAGGAGATCTCCCGCTTCCATGTCGCCCACTGATCCCGAGGGCGCCCTCACCGCGGCGGTCCACGGTTCCCATCTCCCGCCGCAGCACGGCCAGGCCCCGCCGCCTTCCCCGCCCGGGCCCGACACCGCGAGCGAGCCGGCCGAGGCGGCCGCCGGTCTCAACGACTGCTGGAATCACATCGGCGTGTTCGGGGACACGTCCTGTCCCAGCCTCGCCAGCTGGGTGCACTGCCGCAACTGCCCCGTCTATTCGGCCGCCGGCCGCAGCCTGCTGGAGCGGCTGCCCCCCCAGGGCTACCTGCAGGAGTGGACCACCGTGCTGGCCGATGCCAAGCGCGGCAACGACATCCGGGAACTCTCGGCCGATGGCTCGGTCGTACGCAGCACCCAGTCGCTCTCGGTGATGATCTTCCGCCTGGGGGAGGAGCTGTTCGCCCTGCCGGTGAACGTGTTCCTGGAGGTGTCCTCCCCCTTCATCGTGCATGCGGTGCCCCGCCGCTCCAGCCCCCTGTTCCTCGGCCTGGTCAACGTGCGCGGCGAGATCATGCTGGCCGCCTCGCTCAGTGAACTGCTGCAGCTGCAGCCGGCGGCGGGTCCGGCGGCCAAGGCCCCCCGACGCATGGCGGTCGCCGGGTCCCCCGACGGCAAATGGGTGTTCCCGATCGACGAGATCCACGGCATCTACCTGTTCCATCAGAACGATGTGCGCGCTGCCCCCGTGGTCATCTCCGCAGCCAGCCAGGCCTTCTCCTGCGGGGTCTTCCAGTGGCAGAACCGCAGCGTCGCCCTGCTGGATGCCGAGCGCATCTTCGCGGCCCTGACCCGGGAGATCGCCGGGCGATGAGCGACTTCCCCGCCGAGATCGACCCGCTCGAGCTGTTCCGCCAGGAACTCGAGGAACGCATCGACACCCTCAACCAGGCCCTGCTGGTGCTGGAGGAGCAGCCCGAGTCGGGCGAGGACTGCGACCGGATGATGCGGGCGCTGCACGCGGTCAAGGGCGCCGCCGGCATCGTCGGCCTGCAGCCCCTCGTGCAGCTCAGCCATCGGCTCGAGGATCTGTTCGTCGCCGTCCGCAGCGGGGCCGTTCCCCTGCTGCCGGCCGCCATCACGGCCAGTTTCCGCAGCATCGATCTGCTGGCCGACCTCAGCCGGCTGCCGGCCGCCGCGATCCCCGACTGGCTGGAGGCCCGCCGCGAGGCGATCGCCGAGCTGGAGGCCGAACTGGAGCCGCTGCTCGCCGCGGCGCCCGCCCCGGCCGCCGCCTCCCAGGCCACCGCCGGGAGCGCCGGCGAGTCCCCACGGGCCCCTGCGCCCCCCCTGGCCGCCCAGGCTCCGTCGACGGCCGTCGGGCCCGCCGATCCAGCCCTGCCCGGCCCGGCCCCCGGGCCCTTGTCCGAGGAGGCCCCGCCCAGCGCCGCCGGCTCGGGTGCCGCCGCGGCCGCGGACCGGGTGGTGCGCGTCGAGGCCGAGAACCTCAACCGGATCATGGCCCTCTCCGGCGAGATGCTGGTGGAGGCCAAGTGGCTGCAACCCTTCGCCGATTCCCTCGCCCTGCTGCGGGAACGGCAGAAGGAACTCCAGGCCGACATCGAGGCACTGCGCCTGCAGCTCAGCCGCCGCGACGACCCCGGCAGCCTGGCGCTGGTGGAGAAGGCCCGCCTCAGCGAACGCCACTGCCGCGAGACCCTCTCGGAGCGGCTCGGCGATCTCGAGCTCTACGCCCTGCGGACCACCAACCTCTCCTATCGGCTCTACCGCGAGGTCATCGGCTCCAACATGCGCCCCTTCGCCGATGCGCTGCAGCCCTTCCCCCGGCTCGTGCGCGACCTGGCCCGGCGCCTCGGCAAGCAGGTGCAGCTGGAGATGGTCGGCAAGGGAACCCTGGTGGACCGCGACATCCTGCGCAAACTCGAGGCTCCGCTCACCCACATCCTGCGCAACGCCGTCGACCACGGCATCGAGCCCCCCGACCAGCGGATCGCCGCCGGCAAGCCTGCCCACGGCACGATCCGCGTCGAAGCGATGCACCGCGGCGGCCAGCTGGCGATCACCATCAGCGACGACGGTCGCGGCGTCCAGTTCGACCAGGTGCGCCGCCGGCTGAGCGAACGCGGCCTGGTCAGCCCCGAGCAGGCCGCCCTGCTCAGCGAGGCCGAGCTGTGCGAGGCGCTGCAGCAGCCCGGCTTCTCCACGGCCGCCCAGGTCACCGACCTCTCCGGTCGCGGCGTCGGGCTCGATGTGGTCAGCGCCATGGCCCAGGAGGTCGGCGGCGCCGTGCGCCTCAGCTCCACCGCCGGCAGCGGCACCAGCCTGCACTTCCAGCTGCCCCTGGCCCTCTCGGTGGTGCGCACCCTGCTGGTGGAGATCAACGGCGAGCCCTACGCCTTCCCCCTGGCCCGTCTCGACCAGATCGTGGCGATCGAACCCCGCCAGATCGCCCTGATGGAGGGGCGCCCCTGCTTCGATCTCAACGGGGTCGTCATCGGCCTGATCTCGGCGCGGCGGGTGCTGGGGTTCCCGGAGGAGGACCCCGCTGACGCCACCCTGCCGGTGGTGGTGATCAGCGACCACGCCAAGGTCTACGGCGTGGTGGTGGATCGCTATCTCGGCGAACAGGACCTGGTGGTGCGGCCGCTCGACCCACGGCTCGGCAAGGTCGACAACATCTCGGCCGCGGCCCTGATGGGCGATGGCCAGCCGATCCTGATCGTCGACACCAACGAACTGGTGGCCTCGATCAATGCCCAGCTGCAGACCAGCGACCTGCTGGTGCCCTCCTGGCAGCAGGACAGCCGCGTCAGCCCGCACGTGCTGATCGTCGATGACTCTCCCCTGGCCCTGGATCTGCAGGCGCGGCTGCTCAGCTCCCGCGGCTACCGCGTGGCGCGGGCGGCTGATGGCTTTGAGGCCTGGCAGGTCCTGTGCAACGGCGACCACCAGCTCGTGGTCACCGATGTCGACATGCCCGGCATGGACGGCCTCAGCCTGATCCGCACGATCCGCCGCGAAGCCCGTCTGCAGCACCTGCCGATCATCGTCTGCTCGGCCCGTGGCTCCGAACAGGACCGGCTGGAGGGGATGGAGGCCGGAGCCGATTACTATCTCGTCAAGGACAGTCAGCTCGAGCAGGCGCTGCCCGCCGCCATCCATCAGCTCATCGGCCCGGCTTGAGGATCGCGATCGTCAACGATCTCTCCCTGGCGGTTCTGGCCATCCGCCGTGTGCTCGAGCATGAAGGCCGCCACAACGTCGCCTGGGTGGCAGGCGACGGCCAGCAGGCCCTGACCCTGCTGCAGCGCGATGAACCGGATCTGATCCTGCTCGATCTGGTCATGCCCGGCCTCGACGGGGTCGCCACCGCCCAGCAGATCCGCAGCCGATCCCGCTGCCCGGTCGTGATCGTCACCGCCAGCGTGGAGCGGTCCAGCGCCCAGATCTTCGCGGCCATGGGTCACGGCGCCCTCGATGTGGTGCAGGTGCCTCCGCTGACGGGTCCGGTGGCGGACTGCGGTCGCGAGCTGCTGCACAAGCTCACCACGATCGAGCGCCTGCGCGGCCAGCGCCCCGGCCGCGCCGCCACCGCCGCCCCCCAGCGCCCGCCCCTGGTGGCGATCGGCGCCTCCACCGGCGGCCCCAAGGCCCTGGCGGCCCTGCTGGCCCCCCTGGCAGCGGACACCCCCGCGGCCCTGGTGGTGGTGCAGCACATCGACGCCCAGTTCGCCGCCGGCCTGGCCCAGTGGCTCGATGGCCTCACCAGCCTGCCGGTGCAGCCGGCCGAGCCCGGCCTGACCCCGCAGGCGGGCCGCGTCTTCGTCTCCGCCCGCAACGACCACCTGGTGCTGCAGGCCGGCGGTCGCTTCGCCTACCGCAGCGACCCCCGCGACGAGCCCTATCGCCCCTCGGTCAACGTGTTCTTCCGCAGCCTGCTGCAGCACTGGCCCCAGCCCGGCCTGGCGGCGCTGCTCACCGGCATGGGCCGCGACGGAGCCGCCGGGCTGCTGGAGCTGCGACGGGCCGGCTGGCACACCATCGCCCAGGACGAGGCCAGCTGCGCCGTCTACGGCATGCCGCGGGCGGCGGCGGAGCTGGGCGCCGCCTGCGAGGTGCTCAGCCCCGAGGCGATCGGCCGGCGCATCCGCGGCGGCTGGGGCCCGGTTGCCAGCTCCGGCCGCTGCCCATAGCCTCCGGGGCCGCGTCGCCTCCGCCCCAGGCATGGACTCCGGTCACCGCATGCAGGCCCTGTTCGCGCTGGTCTCCGAAGCGGGGGTCAGCGACGCCGAACGCATCCGCATGGGCATCCTCGCCAGCGGGCTGCGCGCCGATGACCCGCGCCTGCGCAGCACCATGACCGCCCTGGATCTTCAGGGCACCCAGCCGATCGATCTCGCCCGGTTCATCGAGATCGTGGGCGAGGAACTGCTGCTGGTCAGCAAGGCCATTCAGGGCCGGTTGGTGATTCCCGAATGGCAGGAGTTCCAGCACGACATCGCCGCGCTGCATCAGCTGGTGGCCGGCGATCACCACGGTCGCAACGCGGACTACATCCCGATCCTGCGGGATGCCGATCCCGAACGCTGGGGCGTGTCGGTGTGCAGCGTCGACGGTCAGCGGCTCGACCTGGGCGATGTCGATTGCCACCACTCGATCCAGTCGGTCTCCAAACCGCTCAGCTATGCCTATGCGCTCGATCGGCTGGGGGAGGCCTCCACCGCGGAACACATCGGCGATGAACCCTCCGGCCGGCCCTTCAACTCCCTGGACCTGCTGCCGGATGGCCGTCCCTTCAACGCCTGCGTCAACGCCGGAGCCATCCTCGTGGCCGGCCTGATCGCCGCGGCCCACCCCGAACGCAGCTCCCGCCAGGTGACCCAGGAGCTGATGGATCTGTGGAGCGAGCTCTGCGGGGCCGCCTTCCACGTCGCCTGCGCCGATGGGCAGGTGGAGCCCCAGGAACGCCAGCGCCTCGAGGCCATCGCCCAGTCGCTGGAGATTCACCCCGGCGTGCTCGATCTGGAGATCGCCCGCTTCCAGCGCCGCCGCGGCTGAGCGGCCCGCCGCCCGGGCCCGGGTTCCTAGATTCGGGGCTGACGCCTGGTCCTTCTGAGCGGCTTCACCCGACCCCTGGCGCGGCTGATCGACCAGTTCGAGCGCCTGCCCGGCATCGGTCCGCGCACGGCCCAGCGCCTGGCCCTGCATCTGCTGCGGCAGCCGGAGGAGCAGATCCGCGCCTTCGCCGAAGCCCTGCTGGCGGCCCGCACCCAGGTCGGGCAGTGCCGCAGCTGCTTCCACCTCTCGGCCGAGCCGTTGTGCGAGATCTGCCGCGACCCGGAGCGCCGCACCGGGGTGATCTGCGTCGTCGCCGACTCCCGCGACCTGCTGGCCCTGGAGCGCACCCGCGAGTTCCGGGGGGGCTACCACGTGCTCGGCGGCCTGATCTCGCCGATGGACGGCGTCGGGCCGGAGCTGCTGCAGATCCAGCCCCTGGTGGAACGGGTCGACCGCGACGGCATCGAGGAGGTGATCCTGGCCCTCACCCCCAGCGTCGAGGGGGACACCACCAGCCTCTACCTGGCCCGCCTGCTGCGCCCCTTCACCAGCGTCAGCCGCATCGCCTACGGCCTGCCCATGGGCAGCGAGCTGGAGTACGCCGACGACATCACCCTGGCCCGGGCGCTGGAGGGACGCCGCCCGATGCCGTGAGCGGCAGCCCGCCGGCTCGCCGGGCCCCATCCCAGCCCATCCCTGGGATGTCCTCTCCACGCCCACCTCGGCCATGACAACGTGGCCCTGCCGCCCCCCCTCGCTGGGCCCATGGGTCTGAACGCCAGCCGCTACAGCGCCATCGCCCCCGCCGAGCGCCTGCCGGACTGGCTGCGACGGCCGATCGGGGACGCCTCCAGCCTCGAGCGGGTGCAGGGGCTGGTCCGCAGCCAGCGGCTGCACACGATCTGCGAGGAGGGACGCTGCCCCAACCGCGGCGAGTGCTACGCCGCCGGCACCGCCACCTTCCTGCTGGGAGGCCCGGTCTGCACCCGCAGCTGCGCCTTCTGCCAGGTGGACAAGGGCCAGGCCCCGGCGCCGCTGGATCAGGCCGAACCCGAACGGGTGGCCGAAGCCGTGGCGGCGCTGGGCCTGCGCTACGTGGTGCTCACTGCGGTCGCCCGCGACGACCTGGCGGACCACGGCGCCGGCCTGTTCACCGCCACGATGGCGGCGATCCGTCGGCGCGATCCGACCGTGGCGATCGAGGTGCTGACCCCTGATTTCTGGGGAGGTCACAGCGACCCCGAAGCCGGCCTGGCCGCCCAGCGCCGGCGCCTGGCCAGCGTGCTGGAGGCCGGACCGGTCTGCTTCAACCACAACCTCGAGACCGTGGGGCGCCTGCAGGGGGAGGTGCGCCGCGGCGCCACCTACGCCCGCTCCCTGGGACTGCTGCAGGCGGCCCGCGACCTGGCTCCCGCCATCCCCACCAAGAGCGGCCTGATGCTGGGCCTGGGGGAGAGCGAGGAGGAGGTGGTGGAGACACTGCGGGATCTGCGGGCGGTGGACTGCCAGCGCCTCACCCTCGGCCAGTACCTGCGGCCCTCCCTCGCCCACATCCCCGTGGCCCGCTACTGGACGCCGCAGGAGTTCGAGCGGCTCGGGGCGATCGCCCGGGGGCTGGGCTTCGCCGATGTGCGCAGCGGTCCACTGGTGCGCAGCAGCTACCACGCCGCCGGCGATCAGGCCTGAGCAGGGCGGCTTCCGCGCCGTTCAACCGGCCTGGACGTCGCGGCGCAGCAGGAAGAAGAAGGGCTGCTCCATGCCCTTGAGATCCATCATCCCCAGCAGCGTGTCCGCATCGACACGGCGGAACACGTCGTGGATCGGCAGCTGGTCATAGAGCATCGTGGCGCTGACCTTGCCGCGGCAGGCCAGATCGCGCAGCCGGGCCCGCGAACGGCCGGTGGCCAGCAGCGGCAGCAGCAGCCGGAACAGGCCCGCCAGCCAGGGGGCACGGGGCACCCGCCCCTGCCGCAGCAGCTCCAGGCCGATCCCCAGCCAGCCGGGATCCACCGCCAGCAGGCGCCCCCCGGCAGCCCGGAACAGCAGCGGATGCACCGCCTCCTCCCCATCGAAACGTTTGCCGTACCAGCCGTAGGCCTCCAGGGCCCCGTCGAGGGGATGGCCGCTGGGGCAGCTCTCCCCGCGCCAGCGACCGCGCAGGGCGGCGCTGTGCAGCGGCTCGAGGCGATCGAACAGGGCCAGGGCCGCAGCGGTGCTGCCGGGAGCCGGGAGGGGCGTGGTCATGGGCGAGGTCGCGGCCGGAACTGCCGCCGCGGCGGCGCCGGCACCCTATCCAGCGGCCGAGGAGGACGAGCCCTGCAGCTGCCGGCAGCAGCAGCGCAGCCCCTCCAGGCACTCCACCTGCATCAGCAGCCCGGCGCCCCCCCAGACCAGACGCGCCGCCAGATCCCCCGGCCCTGCCCCCAGCTCCCGCAGGGGCGTGAAGCCGAGCCGGCGGAAATAGCGCACCAGCCGCCGGTGCTGTCGCGCCTCGTCGTGGATCGCCAGGATGCGGGCGACGCGGCAGGGGGTGGCCTCCAGGGCCCAGGCGAAGCCGGCCGCCGTGGCCAGGGCCGCCACACCCGGCTGGGGACGCCCCTGGCCGCTGCCCACCACCCGCAGGGTGTCGAGGCGCAGGCCTGTTTCGCTGGGCAGGGCCCAACCCTTGAGGTCGGCGAGCAGCTCCAGCGCGGCGGGGGCCTCCGCCGTCAGCGGCCGCCGCCGCGCCACCCCCACCCGCAGGGTCCAGGCCAGCCCGAGGGGTCGGCCGACCCGCAGACGCAGCAGCAGCCCGCGGCGCACCGCCTCCGCCTCCAGCTGCGCCAGGGTCAGGGGCGCGGCGGGGGCAGGAGGAGCGGCCGACTGCAGCGGATCGGCTCCCTTCAGGTCCATGGGCGGTAGGGCGCGGCGTGCAGCACAGCCTGCAGCGGCAGGGGGCCGTAGAGATGGGGGAAGCGCTCGCCCGCCTCGGGCACCAGCTCCCGCCGCAGCTCCACTCCCGCCTCCTCCAGGCGGGTGGGCTCGATCGTCAGCAGCAGCACCGCGCCGGCATCGGCATAGAAACGCCGCCAGGTGGCCTCCACCTGGTGGGCCTCGCTGGCATGGATGAACCCCACCTCCTCCAGGCTGGCCCCGCGGGTGGAGCGCCGGTAGACGCCCTCCGCCCGGGCCTGGCGCCACTCTGCAGCCAGGGCCAGGTGGTAGATCCGACGAGGCGAGAGCCAGGGCTGCCGCAGCCCCCAGGGGGGCGCCATCACGCTCGCCAGCGCGTCGCTGCCGAGGAAGCGCTCCAGCCAGCCCTGCAGGGCCTGCAGATCCCGCGAGGCAGCGAAGGCGGCGGGATCGGCCAGCTGGAACTGGCGCACGAAGGGCAGCAGCGCCGCATCCGCCAGGCTCTCGCGCGCTCCCAGCAGCCAGTCGGCGGTCTGCAGCCGCCCGTTCCACTCCCGCAGGATGGCGAGGGCCCGCTCGCGGTGGCTGGCGGGATCGGGGTCGGGGAAACGATCCGGGTAGCGGAAGCGATCGAGGTGGTGCTTGAACGAACCGTCGTTGCGGGCGATCAGGGCCTCGATCGCGGCGCGATCCTCCCCGCTGCGACCCTGCCACCAGCCCCCGGGGTCCGCCTGCTCCAGGGCCCAGTGCATGATCTCGAGACTCTCCTGCAGCACCCGGCCATCGGCCAGCACCAGCACCGGCACGGTGGCCTTCGGCGAGGCCTCGCCCAGCTCCGGTGGCCGGGCCTGCAGCGACACCTCCCGCAGCTCCAGGTCGGGCCCAGGCCGCAGGCCCGCCGCCGCCAGGGCCAGCCGCGCCCGGATCGCGTAGGGGCAGCGGCGGAAGCTGTAGAGCACGGCGGAGGCCATCAGCGGCGGGGGCGCAGCGGACAGGGCCGTAGGGGCTGGGCCGGCGCGGCTGCTGGGCCTGGCTCAGCCACAGCCCATGCGCGCGCCGATGTGGTCGGCGCCCCGCTGGCGGGCCAGGGCGATCTGGCGCTGCCGCTCGGCGAAACGGAGGCGGTCGGCATCGCTGAAACGCTCCAGGCAGTGGAGGCAGCTGACCCCCTCCTCATAGCTCGGCAGCTGCCGGTCCGCCGGCGAGAGGGGCAGGCCGCAGGCATGGCAGAGGCTGTGCTCCCCGGGCTCAAGCCGGTGGTTGACGCTGACCCGCTGGTCGAAGACGAAGCACTCCCCCCGCCAGCTGCTGTCCTGCTCGGGAATCTCCTCCAGATAGCGCAGGATGCCTCCCTGCAGATGGTGGACTCCCGTGAAGCCCTGCTGCAGCAGATAGGCGGTGCTCTTCTCGCAGCGGATGCCCCCGGTGCAGAACATGGCGATCGCCCTCGGCCGGCGTTCGGCCACCAGGGGACGCAGCACCCGCTCCACCCAGGCCGGGAACTCGCGGAAGCTGTCGGTGCCGGGATCGACAGCCCCGGCGAAGCTGCCGATCGCCACCTCGTAGCGGTTGCGGGTGTCGACCACCAGGGTGTCGGGATCGCGGATCAGGGCATCCCACTGCCGGGGCGGCACGTAGGTGCCCACCTGCTCGGCCGGCTTCACCGTGGGACAGCCCATGGTCACGATCTCAGACCGGAGCCGCACCCGCAGGCGATGGAAGGCCTGGGCCGGCGCCAGGCTGTATTTCGCCTCCAGGGGCTCCAGGCCGGGGCACTGCCGCAGCCGCTCGAGCACGGCGGCGACTCCGGCCTGCGGACCGCTGATCGTGCCGTTCACCCCTTCCTCCGCCAGCAGGATCGTGCCGCGCACGGCCTGGGCCTGGGCCAGGGTCAGCAGGTCGTCGCGCAGGGCCGGCCGGGCGTCCATGGCGGTGAAGCGATAGAAGGCCGCCACCTGCACGGGGGCGGGGGTCGGCGCCGGGTCGGCAGCGGGTGCGGTGCGGCTCATCGCCCCCTCAGCCCTCGGCCTCCTGCCAGGCGCTGACTCCGGCCGCCGCCAGCAGGGCGCGGTCGGCCTCGACGGCGGGGTTGCCCGTGGTGAGCAGGGTGTCGCCGTAGAAGATCGAGTCGGCTCCGGCCAGGAGGCAGAGGATCTGGGCCTCGCGGCTGAGGGCCTCGCGGCCGGCGCTGAGGCGCACGCGGCTGCGGGGCATGAGGATGCGGGCGGTGGCCACCATGCGCACCAGCTCGAGGGGATCGACCGGCGGGCGCTGCTCCAGCGGTGTGCCCTCGACCGCCACCAGGGCATTGATCGGCACGCTCTCCGGATGGGGGTCGAGGCTGGCCAGCACCTGCAGCAGCGAGGCCCGGTCGCGCTGGCTCTCGCCCATGCCGATGATGCCGCCGCAGCAGAGGGTGATCCCGGCGCGGCGCACGCGCTGCAGGGTCTCCAGACGCTCCTGGTAGGTGCGGGTGCTGATGATCCTGGAGTAGTGCTCGGGGCTGGTGTCGAGGTTGTGGTTGTAGGCCGTCAGGCCGGCAGCGGCGAGGCGCTCGGCCTGGCTGTCGGTGAGCATGCCGGCGGTCACGCAGGCCTCCATGCCCAGGCCCCGCACGCCGCGGACCATGGTCAGCATCGCCTCGAACGGGGCGCCGTCGCGGATGTCGCGCCAGGCCCAGCCCATGCAGAAGCGCTCGGCACCGGCGGCCCTGGCGGCCCGGGCCCGCTCCAGCACCGCCTCCACCTCCAGCTGCGGATGGCCGCTGACGTCGCTGCTGTTGTGCAGCGACTGGGGGCAGTAGGCGCAGTCCTCCTCGCAGCCGCCGGTCTTGACGCTGAGCAGCGAGGCCAGCTGCACCCGGTAGCCGGGATTGGCCGCACGGTGCACCTGCTGGGCGCGCCAGAGCAGCTCCATCAGCGGCAGCTCCAGCAGGGCCTGGATCTCAGCGACGGTCCAGTCGTGGCGCAGCTCCGGCGGCGACAGGGGCAGCGGAGAGGCGCTCGCGGAGGCGGCGTGGAGGCCGGGGGCGGTCGTGGCGGTCAAGGGGCTGGGGCGGTCGGGGGAGGGGTCAGGGGGTGGTCGGGTCGACACCGCCGAAACGGCGCTGGCGGCTCTGGTAGTCCCGCAGGGCGGCGGTGAGCGCCGCGGCGTCGAAGTCGGGCCAGAGCACGTCGGTGATGTGCAGCTCGGCATAGGCCAGCTGCCAGAGCAGGAAGTTGCTGATGCGCTGTTCACCGCTGGTGCGGATCAGCAGATCGGGATCCACGTCGCCGGCGGTGTGCAGCTCGGCGGCGAAGGCCTGCTCATCGATGTCGGCGGGATCGAGGCTGCCGGCCGCCACCCGCTCGGCCAGCCGGCGGGCGGCCCGCACCAGCTCCCGGCGACCGCCGTAGTTGGTGCAGACGTTGAAACGGATGCCCCGGGCCGCGGCGGTGCGCTGCTCGGCGGTGGCGATCAGGGACTGCAGCCCCTTGGGCAGGGCCTCGAGATCGCCGAGGAAGCGGATGCGCACCTGCTCCCGTTCCAGGGACTCCAGCTCCCTGGCCAGCACGCGCTCGAACAGGGTCATCAGGAAGGCCACCTCCTCGCCGGGACGGTTCCAGTTCTCGGTGGAGAAGGCGTAGGCGGTGAGCGCGCCGATGCCCCAGTCGCTGCAGAGGCGCAGGGTGCGCTTGAGGGTTTCCACCCCGGCGCGGTGGCCCATCACCCGGGGCAGGCCGCGCTGACGGGCCCAGCGGCCGTTGCCGTCCATGATCACAGCGATGTGCGCCGGCAGGCGCTGGGGATCCAGCGGCTCGGGCAGCGGCTGACGCAGGGGTTGGAGGTTGGTCGCCAGGGCGCGACTCATCCGCGTGGTTCCGGCGGGTCCGCAGCCACGCTACGTCCCCCCTGCGCCGTCGACTCGGGCGCCAGGGAGACGCTGAGCAGGTCATGGAGCCGGCTGCTGGTGATCGGCCGCTCCAGACGCCCCTGGCTGGCCAGGGAAAGGGTGCCGGTCTCCTCGGAGACGACGATGCAGCGGCAGCGGCCGTGGCGCTCGGTGAAGCTGAGGGCCGCCAGGTGGCGGGTGCCGTAGGGGGGAATGCCGGGCTGGCGCAGCAGGGGCAGGATCACCCCGGCGGCGGTGATGCGGTTGTCGGTGACCAGCACGGCGCCGTCGTGCAGGGGGGTGTCGACGGAGAACAGGCTGAGCAGCAGCTCGACGGTGAGCTTTGCGTCGATCGGCACGCCGGGGTTCATGAAATCCTCGGGGGACAGATCACCGCCGAGATCGAGCACGATCAGGGCGCCGCGCCGGGCCTGGGAGAGGCGGCCGGCGGCATCGGTGAGCACGCTGACCGAACCGGCCTCGAGCCGTCCGCGGCGGCGGTCGGCGAACAGCTTGGTGAAGTTGCCGGTGCCGAGCTGCTCCATCAGGCGCCGCAGCTCCGCCTGCCAGATGATGGCCAGGGCGAGGCTGCAGGCCAGCACCAGGGCGTCCACCAGTTTGGTGGTGAGCGGCAGCTCGACGTAGCGCTGGGTGAACCAGGCCAGGGCCACCAGCAGCAGATAACCGCGCAGCAGCCACAGGGTGCGCCTCTCGCTGACGCGCCCCAGCAGCAGCAGCCCGAGCATGGAGGCGAACAGAAGATCGAACAGCAGCCGATAGTCGATGTGCTGCAGCAGGATCACGACGCCGGTTCTGAAGACGCTGCAGGGCGTCTCCGAGCAAAAGGGTTCAGGTCCTCACCTTACCGAACGGGGTTCAGCCTGGCGGGGATCACGTCATCGCGTAGCAGGTGCTCCGGCAGCTCCCGCCGCTGCACCAGTTCGGCGATGCCGTCATGGACGAGCACGGTGGCGGGGCGGGGGATGCGGTTGTAGTTCGACCCCATCGAGGCGTTGTAGGCCCCGGTGGAGAACACCGCCAGCACATCCCCGGGGCGGCTGGGGGGCAGGGGCAGGGCCTTGAGCAGCACGTCTCCCGATTCGCAGTGCTTGCCCGCCAGGGTCACCGTCTCGGAGGGCGGCTGCAGGGGCTGGTCCGCCAGCACCGCGGTGTAAAGGGATTGATAGGTGATCGGCCGCGGATTGTCGCTCATGCCCCCATCGACCGACACGTAGGTGCGCAGCCCGGGGATCTGCTTGCGACTGCCGATCCGGTAAAGGGTGACGCCGGCGCTGGCCACCAGGGAACGGCCCGGTTCGCAGAGCAGACGGGGCAGCTCCAGCCCACGCTCCCGGCAGGCCGCGGTCACCGCTTCAGCCACCTGGCGCACCCAGGCCTGGATGGAGGGCGGATCATCCGAGGCGGTGTAGCGGATGCCGAGCCCACCGCCGACGTTGAGATCGCGGCAGGGGTGACCGAGCTGGCGGGCCTGGACCAGGGCGTCGGCCAGCACGGCGGCGAGATCGCGGTGGGGCTCCAGCTCGAAGATCTGGGAACCGATGTGGGCATGCAGGCCATCGAGGCAGGCCCAGCTGCAGCCCTGCAGGTGCTGGAGCACGGCGGTCAGCTCATCCGGGTCGAAGCCGAACTTGCTGTCGAGGTGACCGGTGCGGATGTACTCGTGGGTGTGGCACTCGATGCCGGGCGTGAAGCGCAGCAGCAGGCGGACCGGGGATCCCGGGGTCGGCCGGGCGGCGACCAGCTGCTCGAGCAGGTGGATGTCGTTCCAGTTGTCGAGCACGACGGTGACGCCGTGCTGCACCGCCAGCTGCAGCTCCTCAACGGATTTGTTGTTGCCGTGCAGAACGATGCGCTCGGGAGGCATGCCGCCGGAGATGGCCGTGAGCAGCTCCCCGGCCGACACCGCATCGAGCCCCAGGCCCTCGGCCGCCACCAGGGCGGTGATCGCCAGGGAACTGTTGGCTTTGGAGGCGTAGAGGGCGAGGGAGGGGCCGGGATAGAACTGCTCGAGGGCCTCGCGATAGGCGCGGCAGGCGGCCCGCAGGCTGGCCTCATCCAGCACGTAGAGAGGGGTGCCCCAGGTGGTGGCGAGGTCGCTGAGCACGCAGCCCCCCACCACCAGCCGACCCAGAAGATCGAGCCGGGTGCTGATCGGAGCCAGGTTGCGGTTGGGACTGAGCGGATCCTGTCCGGGCTCGAACAGAAGGCCGTCGGGGGAGGCGGCGGTCGCGGCGGCTGTCTCGGCGGAGACCTGGCCGGTGGCGCCGGCCGCTGTGCTGATCACCATGACCGGAAGGGGGAAGGCCGAGACTCGATCGAAATGTAGGCACACGTGCGCGATGCCGAGCCCGGCTGAGACCCCCGACGAGCGCCTGGGTCCGCTGCGCGAAGCCGACCTCGAGGACTGCCTCGCCCTGGATCGCGCAGCCCTCGGCGGACTGTGGACGCCGGGCCAGTGGCGCAGCGAGCTGGCCGATCCGGCCCGTCCGGGCTCCGGGCTGTGGTCAGGGGCGCAGCTTCTGGGCCTGGCCTGCGGCTGGCTGGTGGTCGACGAGCTGCACATCACCGCCCTGGCGGTGCACCCGCCGCAGCGCCGCCGGGGCCTGGGCCGCCGGGTGCTCGTGCACCTGCTGTGCCAGGCCCTGACGGGCGGGGCACGGCACGCCACGCTGGAGGTGGCCGTGGGCAACGCAGCGGCGCGGGCCCTCTATGCCGACCTGGGATTCCAGGAGGCAGGGGTCCGTCGCGGTTACTACCGCGACGGCGAAGACGCCGTGATCCAATGGCTCAACCTGGGTCGTTGGTCGGCCCGATCTGACAACAGTGGGGGCCGGATCGGTTATCCGCCATCCTGATGTCGGGCAACCGCTCATTCAAGTGGTTTCGTTATCAGTAAGCACCGGCAGGAGCCCAGACCGGCGTTGGCTTCTGAGCAATTCGCGGCGACCGTACCTCAGCACCGCGAAGATCCTGATAGGTTGGGTCCCAACTGCAACAGGCCCCGCCCCATGTTCGAGCGGTTTACCGAGAAGGCCATCAAGGTGATCATGCTGGCCCAGGAGGAGGCCCGCCGCCTCGGCCATAACTTCGTGGGCACCGAGCAGATCCTGCTCGGCCTGATCGGCGAAGGCACGGGCGTGGCCGCCAAGGTCCTCAAGTCGATGGGGGTCAACCTCAAGGACGCCCGGGTGGAGGTGGAGAAGATCATCGGCCGCGGCTCCGGCTTCGTCGCCGTGGAGATTCCGTTCACCCCCAGGGCCAAACGCGTGCTGGAGCTCTCCCTGGAGGAGGCCCGCCAGCTGGGTCACAACTACATCGGCACGGAGCACCTGCTGCTGGGGCTGATCCGCGAGGGTGAGGGCGTGGCCGCCCGGGTGCTGGAAAACCTCGGCGTTGACCTGGCCAAGGTGCGCACCCAGGTGATCCGCATGCTCGGCGAGACAGCCGAGGTGGCCGCCGGTGGCGGCGGCGGCAAGGGGTCCACCAAGACCCCCACCCTCGATGAGTTCGGCAGCAACCTCACCCAGCTGGCCGCCGAATCGAAGCTCGACCCGGTGGTCGGCCGCCAGACCGAGATCGATCGTGTCATCCAGATCCTCGGCCGGCGCACCAAGAACAATCCAGTGCTGATCGGCGAGCCCGGCGTCGGCAAGACCGCCATCGCCGAAGGCCTGGCCCAGCGCATCACCTCCGGGGACGTACCCGACATCCTCGAGGACAAGCGGGTCCTCACCCTCGACATCGGCCTGCTGGTGGCCGGCACCAAGTACCGCGGTGAATTCGAGGAGCGCCTCAAGAAGATCATGGAGGAGATCCGTTCGGCCGGGAATGTGATCCTGGTCATCGACGAGGTCCACACCCTGATCGGCGCGGGTGCCGCCGAAGGCGCCATCGACGCCGCCAACATCCTCAAGCCCGCCCTGGCCCGCGGGGAGCTGCAGTGCATCGGTGCCACCACCCTCGACGAGTACCGCAAGCACATCGAACGGGATGCCGCCCTGGAGCGTCGCTTCCAGCCGGTGATGGTCGGGGAGCCGTCGGTGACGGACACGATCGAGATCCTGCGAGGCCTGAAGGAGCGCTACGAAGCCCACCACCGGCTCAAGATCGCCGACGAGGCCCTGGTGGCCGCCGCCACCCTGGGCGATCGCTACATCAGCGACCGCTTCCTTCCCGACAAGGCGATCGACCTGATCGATGAGGCCGGCCGCCGCGTGCGCCTGCTCAACTCCAAGGTGCCCCCCGCCGCCAAGGATGTCGACAAGCAGCTGCGTGAGGTGCAGAAGCAGAAGGAGGACGCCGTGCGTCAGCAGGATTTCGCCAAGGCGGGCGAACTGCGCGACCGCGAGGTGGAACTGCGCGAGCAGATGCGCTCCATCCTGCAGGCCCGTCGCGATGAGGATGCCGGCGCTGAAGCCAAGGAGTCGGACGCGGTGTCCGCGGACGTCCCCGAACTGCGCACCCCGGTGGTCAACGAGGAGGACATCGCCCAGATCGTCGCCGCCTGGACCGGAGTGCCGGTGCAGAAGCTCACCGAAAGCGAATCGGTGAAGCTGCTCAACATGGAGGAGACCCTGCACCAGCGCCTGATCGGCCAGGACGAGGCCGTCAAGGCCGTCTCCCGAGCCATCCGCCGCGCCCGGGTGGGTCTGAAGAACCCCAACCGTCCGATCGCCAGCTTCATCTTCTCCGGCCCCACCGGGGTCGGCAAGACCGAGCTCACCAAGGCTCTTGCGGCCTACTTCTTCGGCAGTGAAGAGGCGATGATCCGCCTCGATATGTCCGAATTCATGGAGCGCCACACCGTCAGCAAGCTGATCGGCTCCCCTCCCGGATACGTGGGCTTCAACGAAGGCGGTCAGCTCACCGAAGCGGTGCGGCGGCGGCCTTACACCGTGGTGCTGTTCGATGAGATCGAGAAAGCGCACCCCGACGTGTTCAACCTGCTGCTGCAGCTGCTGGAAGACGGCCGGCGCACCGATTCCAAGGGCCGCACGGTCGACTTCAAGAACACCTTGATCATCATGACCTCGAACATCGGTTCGAAGGTGATCGAGAAGGGCGGCGGCGGCCTGGGCTTCGAGTTCGGCACCGAAAACGCCGAAGAAACCCAGTACAACCGCATCCGTTCGCTGGTGAACGAGGAGCTCAAGCAGTATTTCCGGCCTGAATTCCTCAACCGTCTCGACGAGATCATCGTCTTCCGTCAGCTCTCCCGCGATGAGGTCAAGGAGATCGCCGAGATCATGCTGCGCGAGGTCTTCTCGCGCATGACCGAGAAGGGCATTCATCTCTCCGTCACCGACAGCTTCAAGGAGCGGCTGGTGGAGGAGGGATACAACCCCAGCTACGGAGCCCGGCCCCTGCGCCGCGCCGTGATGCGCCTGCTGGAGGATTCTCTGGCGGAGGAATTCCTCTCCGGTCGCATCGGCGAAGGCGATTCGGCTCTCGTCGATGTCGACAGCGACAAGCAGGTGGTGATCCGCAAGCAGTCCTCCCTGCCGGCCATGCCCGAACTGGCCGGCGCCAGCGCCTGAATCTCCAGTTCAACCCTGCCCCTGCCCGGTGTCCGCACCGGGCTTTTTTCATGGCCGCCCGGGCCTCGCCATCGCGTCGCCGGGCGGGGGGTCACACGCCGCGGCTGCGCGGCCAGGCCGGCACGACCGGGACCAGGCGCTGCTTATCGTGAAGTCTGTGCATCCGGGAGCGGCCCCGTGGGCTCCAGCACCAGTCACGCCATCGCTCCCACCACCGTGCTGCGCGGCTCCGGGGTCTGGAGCGAGGCCCTCGGCCGGCTCCCCGCCCTCACGCGGCGGCCCCTGCTGCTCGGGCGCAGCGATGTCACCGCCTCCCTGCGCCGGCGACTCGCCGACGACCTGGGCCAGGCCGGACTGGATCCGCACCCCGGGCAGCTGCAGCACGATTGCTGCGAGGACGACCTGGGCCGCCTGGCCGAGCAGGCCCGTCTGCACGGCTGCGATGGCGTCATCGCCGCGGGCGGCGGCAAGGTGCTCGACGCCGGCAAGCTGCTGGCGGATCGCCTCGGCCTGGCCTGCATCACGGTGCCCACCAGCGCCGCCACCTGCGCCGGCTGGACCGCCCTGGCCAACGTCTACAGCCCCCAGGGGGCCTTTCTCCACGACGTGGCGCTGCGCCGCTGCCCCGATCTGCTGATCTTCGACCACGACCTGGTGCGCCAGGCTCCGCCCCGCACCCTGGCCAGCGGGGTCGCCGATGCCATGGCCAAGTGGTATGAGGCCTCCGTCGCCAGTGCCAGCAGCGGCGACGGCCTCGTGCAGCAGGCCGTGCAGATGGCGCGGGTGCTGCGGGATCAGCTGCTGATCGACACCCCTGCCGCCCTCGCCGAACCCGGTGGTGAGGCCTGGATCCGGGTCGCCGAAGGCTGCGCCCTCAGCGCCGGGGTGATCGGGGGCCTCGGCGGAGCCCGCTGCCGCACCGTGGCCGCCCATGCCGTGCACAACGGTCTGACCCAGCTGGCCGCCAGCCACGGCTGCTATCACGGCGAGAAGGTCGGCTTCGGCATCCTCGTGCAGCTGCGCCTCGAGGAGATGCTCGCCGGCAGCGGTCTGGCGGCCCAGGCCCGCCGCCAGCTCATTCCCTTCTTCCAGCAGCTCGAGCTGCCGGTGCACCTGGCCGACCTCGGCCTGGCCGACGTCAGCCTGCGGGAACTGGACACCGTGGCGGCCTTCGCCTGCAGCCCCGGATCCGACCTGCACCAGCTGCCCTTCCCCGTCACCGCTCCGGAGCTGCTGGCCGCCCTGGTCAGCACCACCGCCGAACTGCAGCCGGCATGACCGCCACCGCCCCCCCCGGGCCGCCGGGCACGGCCCCCGCCCCCGGAGACTGGCGCCTCGGCGAGCAGCTGCTGAACCGGGCCGCCGAACGCCTCCTCGATCCCCAGGGCCGCGCCCTGGCCGCCCAGGTGCAGTGGTGGGCGCTGCCCGGAGACGAGGATCCCGACCGCCGCTGGCCCCTGGCGGTGCTGGGTCAGGGGCCTCCCCTGCTGCTGCTGCACGGCTTCGACAGCTCCTTCCTGGAGTACCGCCGGCTGGCGCCGCTGCTGGCCGAACACCACCAGCTGCTGATCCCCGATCTGCACGGCTTCGGCTTCACCCCGCGCCCGCTGCAGCGCCGCTACGACCCGGAAGCCCTGCTGCAGCATCTGGAGTCCGTGCTGCAAGCGGCCCACGACCGCTTCGGCCCGGAACCGCTCGGCCTGATCGGGGCCTCCATGGGCAGCGCCGTGGCCGTGGCCCTGGCCCGCCGCCAGCCCAGCCGCATCCGCTGCCTGCTGCTGCTGGCCCCCGCCGGCCTGAGCGGCAGTCCCCGTCCGCTGCCGGCGCCGCTGGATCGCCTGGGCACCTGGTTCCTCAGCCGTCCCGCCGTGCGGCGCGGGCTCTGCCGCAGCGCCTTCGCCGAACCCGACCGGGACGTGGGGCCGGCCGAGCTGGAGATCGCCTCCGCCCACCTGGAGACCCCCGGCTGGGACTTCGCCCTGCGCGGCTTCGCCCGCTCCGGTGGTTTCGCCGGCTGTGGGCTGCCCCTGCCCACCCAGCCGTTGCGGGCCCTCTGGGGGGCCGCCGATCGGATCCTGCCCGCCGATCAGAAGCAGCAGACCCGCGCGCTGCTGGGCGAGAGGCTGCAGGAGCTGCCCGCCTGCGGCCACCTGCCCCACATCGACCAGCCCCGGGCGGTGGCCGCGCTCTGGCACAGCTGGATGGGCCGGCCGGCCGAGGACTGAAGTCCGCTCCCGGCTCCGGCGGAGGCCGCGGAGGCCCACCGCGGGATGCCTCCCCCAGCGCTGGCCCGGGGCTGAGAATGGGGTGACCCGTTGCGTCCGCGTGCCCCTCGCCGCATCCTCCCCGCCCTGCGGTGCTGCGCCCCCCGCCAGCGGGCCCCGCCGTCTGCGCCCCGCCCCAGCGGCCCGCCCCGGGCGACGGGGGACACGGCGAGCTCCCCTTCGGGGGCTGCCGCTGCTGCTGACGGCCCTGCTGCTGGCGGCGGCGTCCCCAGCGCTGGCCGCGGGCCCCTCGGCGTCATCAACCGCGACGATCGCGCGCCAGCGCCAGCAGGCCCAGCAGGCCATCCGCAGCGGCAACTGGCGCAAGGGCTGCCCCCTGCTGCGCCGCACCATCGATGCCGCCGGCGGCCTTTACGCCCGCTCCCCCAGCCCCGCCCTGCTGGCCGAGCTGCGGCAGCTGTCGGCGATGCTGCAGCCCTGCATCCGCAGGGGGCTGTGATCAGGCCTCAGCCCTCCCCTCCTTCGCCGCCTTCTCCGCCTTCGCCCTCTTCCCCGTAACCAGAGCTCTTTCCTGCCGGAGCCTTGGCAGGGGCCCCCTCCTGCTTGGCCCCCCCGGCCGCCGGCTGCCCGGGCTCACCCCCCTGGGGCGCCTTGCCGCAGGCGGTCACGCCGATCAGGCCCGCGGTGGCGAGGAACAGGGCAATGCTGGTGCGGGCGGGGTTGCCAGTGGCCATGGAATGCTCCGTGCCAGCGGACACGGGTGGGTTTGCCCCCATCCTGCCCATGGGTCGCGGCGCTGGCCTCCGGCCGTCATCGACTGCTGCAAGCCTGGGACAAGCCGCCGCGCCGCCGCCATGCGCCTGATCCTGGAGCACCTGCTCGACGCCGACGCCGTCACCGCGCTGCGCCGCCGCCTGCTGGCTCCCGAGGCGCCCTGGGAAGCGGGCGAGCGCACGGCCGGCTGGCACGCGCGGACCGTGAAGCACAACCGCCAGCTGGTGGCGGATTCCGAGCTGCAGCGCAACCTCAGCCAGGAGCTGGGCACCCGGCTGCTGGCTGATCCGCTGCTGCAGTCAGCCGCCCTGCCGCGCCGGCTGCACACCCTGCGTTTCAGCCGTTGCGGCCCCGGCGAGGGCTATGGACGGCACATCGACAACGCCTTCATGCCGGGGGGCCGGGCCGATCTCTCGTTCACCCTGTTCCTCAGCGACCCGGAGACCTACGACGGCGGCGCGCTGGTGCTCGAGACCCCCGCTGGCGAGGAGCGATTGCGACTGCCCGCCGGCCAGGCGGTCGTCTACCCCAGCACCCTGCTGCATCGCGTCGAGACCGTGCAGAGGGGCGAACGGCTGGTGGTCGTGGGCTGGCTGGAGAGCCGCGTGCGCGGGGCCGACCAGCGCGAGCTGCTGTTCGAACTCGACACCGCCCGCCGGGCGCTGTTCCAGCAGCAGGGCAAGAGCGAGATCTTCGACCTGCTCTGTCGCTGTCACGCCAACCTGCTGCGCCGCTGGGGGGACTGATCGCCCCGGGGCCTGCAGGCGCAGGAGAGTCTGTTAGGAGAGCCCCAGTCCGTTCGCCGCCAGGCATGGCCAGCCCCTCCCCAGCCGATTCCAGCGCCGGCGGCAGCGGCGGCGGTCCGATGCTGGGACTGCTCTCCCGCGGCCTGGAGCTGTGGCTGCGGCAGCAGTGCGAGGCGATCGAATCGCTGGAGATCGATCTGGAGGGATCCGCCGCCCAGCTGCTGCGCGGCCGGCTCTCCGGGGTGCGCCTGCGGGCCCGGCGGGTGGTGTTCCAGCAGCTCTGCTTCGAGCAGGTGGAGCTGCGCAGCGAGCCGATCCAGGTGCGCATGGGTGCCCTGCTGCGCAGCCGCAGCTTCGAGCTGGAGCAGGCCTTCTCGATCCAGGGCGTGGTGGTCTTCTCCGCCGACGGCCTGCGCCGCACCCTCGGCACGCCCCAGTGGCACGGGCTGGGGGATCAGGTGGCCGAGGAGCTGCTGGGCATCACCCCGCTCGCCGACCTGCGCATCGAGGAGGACCGGCTGATCCTGCAGGCACCGCACGATCCGGGGTCTCCGCCGCTGGAGCGGTCCGTGCGGATCCGGGCGGTGGAGGGCACGGTGGAGCTGCAGAGCGAGGAGCTGCAGAGCGACGATCCGGGCGCCGGAGCAGAGGCCAGCGCCGGCACCGAGGCGGCGGGCGGGGCGGCCGCCGTGCTGCGGCTGCCGATGGACCCCAACGTGCAGGTGCAGCGCGCCGCCGTCGGGGGCGGCCTGCTGGAACTGCACGGCGATGCGCGCGTGCTTCCCTGACACCCTGCTGCCCTGAACGCCAGGGAAGCCAGGGCCGGGTTCAGCCCACGCCTCCCCCCTGCAGCGGCAGCATCAGGGTCACCAGGGCGTAGACCAGCGCCGGCACGAACAGATAGCTGTCGATGCGATCGAGGATGCCGCCGTGGCCGGGGATGGCGTCGCCCGAGTCCTTCAGCCCGGCATCGCGCTTGAGCATCGATTCGGTCAGATCCCCCACCACCGCGAACAGGCTGACCACCGCCCCGAGCAGTCCCCCCAGCAGCCCGCCCCAGCGCCAGCCCAGCAGCAGCCCGCCGGCGGCCCCCACCACGGCGCTGCAGCAGATCCCCCCCAGGGCACCCTCGACCGTCTTGCCCGGCGAGATCGGCGACAGGGGATGGCGGCCCAGGCGGCGGCCGATCACGTAGCTGCCGATGTCGGTGGCGACGATCAGGAAACAGGCCAGCAGGGTGAGCGCCAGGCCGGAACTCCAGGGCAGCCCCAGCAGCGGCACCGTGCCCCGCAGGCTCGGGGCCAGGGCCGGATCGGCCAGGTCGCGCAGCTTGATCCAGTGGCTGGGCAGGAAGCCCAGATAGAACAGCCCGAAGATCGAGGCGGCCACGTCGGCGATCGTGCCGGTCTGGGGCTGGAGCAGCAGCCAGCCGCAGACCACCGCCCCCGCGGTCGGCAGCACGGCGGCCGCCACATCGCCGGGAAGCCAGCTCCCCGGGGAGGAGGCCTGGGTGCTCAGCAGCAGCAGCTGCACAGCCACCAACGTGGTCTTGGTGGCCGGGCGGATCCCCTTGAACTGGGCCATGCGGAAGAACTCCCGCAGCCCCAGGTGCACGATCAGCCCCACCGCCAGGGTGAACCACCAGCCTCCCAGCAGCACCACCAGCGCCCCGAAACCACCGGCCGCCCAGCCGCTCGCCAGACGGGCCAGGGAGGTGGCGGTGCGGGGACGCGGGGGGATCGGCAACCGAGGCGAGGACGAACGGGAAGGGGGAAAAGGGCAGGCGCCGGCAGGGAAGCGCAACGGCGTGGTCGGAAGCCGGGGCGGCCGTCAGCGCTCGGCGGCGATGACGAACAGCGGCTCAGCCGCTGCCAGCTTGGCCTGGCTGCCGCGCCGCTGCATGCGATGCACCGTGGCCTGAACCACCTGCACATCGCGGGCTCCCAGGCGGGTGAGCCGGTCGGTGGCATCCACGAGGCCCTCGAGGCTGGCGGTGCTGATCACCAGCCGACCTCCCGGCCGCAACGCCTCCCAGACGAGGCCGAGGGCATCGCCGAGGGGTCGGCCGATCTCCAGCAGCACCCGATCCGGGTCGCGCGGCAGGCGATGCAGATCGTCCGGCGCCTGGCCCGCATGGATGTGCAGGTTGGCGATGCCGAAGCGGCGACGGTTGCGCTCCAGCAGCTCGATCGCCTCCGGATCCCGCTCCAGGGTGTGCACCGCTCCGCTGGGCAGCAGCCGCGCGATCTCCAGTGCCAGGGCCCCGGTGCCGCCCCCCACATCCCAGACCAGCGACTGGGCGCTGGGGCGCAGGTGGGCCAGCAGCATCACCCGCAGTTCCATCGGCGTCGGGCTGAAGCCGGGGGCATCCTCAAAGGCCACATCCGGCAGACCGGGCGTGACGAAATCCCAGCGGTACGGTCCGGTGCCCTCAGCGGCCGGCGCGGCGGAACTCGGGTCGCTGGAGGGGGGATGCACGGGACGGCCTGATCCGGAGCGGAGCCCGCGGCGCGATGCCACCGGGCATGGAGGTCGCCACCGGAGCTGGGCGGGCCGCAGCACGGTTTCTGCGGCGCTTCCGGCGACGACTGCAGCCGACGGCGCCTTCACGACCCGGCTACCACGCTCACCGTATCAGCGATGGCCTCGGGCCAGCGCTGCCGCTGGGTCTCCAGCCACTCCAGCCGCCCGGCATCGATCCGCTCGCCCGGAACCAGCAGGGGAATGCCGGGGGGATAGGGACAGATCGGCCGGGCGGCGATGCGGCCGCAGGCCTCCGCCAGGGGCACGAGCTCGGCCGCAGCCCGCCAGGCGCGGCCCGGAGCCCAGGCCAGCCGCGCCAGCAGCGGCAGCGGCGGCGCCGGCCAGGGCGGAAGCGGCGGGCCGCCCCGCTGGCGGCGGAGCTCCAGCAGCACCGCCGGGAGCCGCCGTTCCAGCCCCGCCGGTGGATCGAGCCCCAGACAGAAGGTGAGCGCTCCCGGTTCGGGCAGTTCCGCCACCACCCCCCGCTGCAGCAGCCAGTCATCGACCTCCTGGCCGCTGAAGCCCAGGGGGGCGGTGGGCAGCACCAGCCGCAGCGGGTCAGTGCCGGGGAGCGGCGAGAGGCCGCAGTCCTGCAGCCGCTGCCGCAGCCGGGCGGCCCGCCCTTCCGCCCGGCGGCGCTGGCGCCGTCCCGCGGCGCTGTGCAGCTGCTCGATGGCGGCGGCGGTCGAGGCCAGCAGCAGAGCGCTGGGGCTGGAGGTCTGCAGCCAGAGCAGGCTGCGCTGCAGCGCCTCCGGGTCGACCCGCGGCCCCCGGGCGAGCAGGGCGGCGCTCTGGGCCAGGCCCCCGGCCGCCTTCTGCAGCGAGAGCACCACCAGGTCGGCCCCGGCCGCCACGGCCTCGCCGCAGCCATGGGCCTGATCGACCAGCACCGGCAGGCCCCGGCCGGCGGGACCGCTGGCGCCGTGGGCGAGGGCCACCAGCTCGGCCAGCTCCGCCCGCAGCCCCTGGTAGGTGGGATCCACCAGCACCAGCGCCGCCACCGGTCCCGCCTGCTGCAGCACCCGCCGCAGCCGATCCGCCTCGCACGGCCGCCACAGGCCCGTGGCCGGATCGAAGGGCAGGTCGTAGAGCAGCGGCTGCAGATCGCCGAGCACGCAGGCGTGCAGCAGCGAGCGATGCAGATTGCGCGGCAGCAGCACCGACCCCCCGGGCGGCGCCAGGGCCAGCAACGCCGCCTGCAGCAGCCCGCTGGCTCCATTGACCCCGAACCAGAGGTGGTCGACACCGAACAGCTCGGCGCAGCGACGCTGCGCCTCGGCCACGGCCCCCTCGTCCTCCAGCGGGCCACCGAACCCGGGCAGCTCAGGCAGATCCCAGCGGCCGGGCGGCTGGCGCAGCAGCTGCCGCAGGCCGGGAGCCAGGGCGCGGCCGCGGCCGTGGGCGGGCAGATGCAGCGGCAGCGGCGGCGCCGGCGCGCCGAGCACCCGCTGCAGCAGCCGCCAGGGCGGAGCGCCCATGGAGCACGGGGCGAAGTTTCTAGAGTCTCGCCACCGGCGCCCCCGACCCTGGCCGATCCCGTTCTTCCCCCCGCCACGGCCCATCGCCGTTCCGCCGGCGCCGCCCTCGAGGAGCCGGCCCCCACCTATGACCCCCGCGGCGATCTGCGCTGGCTGCTGCGCCGCCCCTGGCTGCTGCTGGCCCGGCTGACCCAGGTGCTGTGGCAGCTGGGCTGGCTGGGGCTCACCCTGGCGATCCAGGGCAGCAGCCCCGACCCCCGGGTGCAGAAGCGGCTGGCGCGCCGCATCCTCACCACCCTCAGCGGCCTGGGCCCCTGCTTCATCAAGGTGGGCCAGGCCCTCTCCACCCGCCCCGACCTGGTGCGTCGCGACTGGCTGGATGAACTGACCCGCCTGCAGGACGACCTGCCCGCCTTCCCCCAGGCGACGGCCCTGGCCCTGATCGAATCCGAGCTGGGGGCGCCCGCCTCGGAGCTGTTCGTCGAATTCCCTGACTACCCGGTGGCCGCCGCCAGCCTCGGCCAGGTGTACCGGGCACGCCTGGCGGATGGCCGCTGGGTGGCCGTCAAGGTGCAGCGTCCGGAGCTGCCGTTCCTGCTGCGCCGCGACCTGGCGATCATCCGCCTGCTCGGGGTGATCGGCGCGCCGCTGCTGCCGCTCAACCTGGGTTTCGGCCTGGACGAAATCATCGATGAGTTCGGCCGCAGCCTGTTCGAGGAGATCGACTACCGCCGCGAAGCCGACAACGCCGAACGTTTCGCCACCCTGTTCGCCGCCCACCCGGAGGTCACCGTGCCGCGTGTGGAGCGGCGGCTGAGCGCCCGCCGTGTGCTGACGACGGAATGGATCAACGGCACCAAGATGCAGAGCCGCCGTGAGCTCGAGGCCCATCATCTCGAGCCGGCACCGCTGATCCGCACCGGCGTGATCGCGGGCCTGAGGCAGCTGCTGGAATTCGGGTACTTCCACGCGGACCCCCACCCGGGCAACCTCTTCGCCCTGCCGGGTCAGACCGATGGCATGGGCCACATGGCCTATGTGGACTTCGGCATGATGGATTCGATCAGCGATGCCGACCGGCTCACCCTCACCGGCGCTGTGGTTCACCTGATCAACCGGGATTTCCGAGGTCTGGCCCAGGATTTCGTCAGCCTGGGATTCCTGCATCCCGACACCGATCTGACCCCGATCCTGCCGGCCCTCGAGGATGTGCTGGGCAGTGCCCTCGGCGCCAACGTGGGCAGCTTCAACTTCAAGGCGATCACCGATCGCTTCTCGGAGCTGATGTTCGATTACCCGTTCCGGGTGCCGGCCCGCTTCGCCCTGATCATCCGGGCGGTGGTCAGCCAGGAGGGTCTGGCGATCCGGCTCGACCCGGAGTTCCGAGTGCTCAACGTGGCCTACCCCTATGTGGCCCGCAGGCTGCTGGCGGGGGACACCGCCGAGATGCGCGAGAAGCTGATGGAGGTGCTGTTCGATCGCAACGGTCGCCTGCGGGTGGAGCGGCTGGAGAACCTGCTGGCGGTGGTCGAGGAGGATGCCCCCAGCGCCGACCTGCTGCCGGTGGCCCGCGACGGCCTGCGTCTGCTGCTGGGGCCCCAGGGGGACAGCCTGCGCCAGAGACTGCTGCTCAGCCTGGTGGCGGAGGATCGCCTGCACACCGACGATCTGCAGGCGCTGCTGCGGCTGCTGGGCCAGCGCTTCTCCCTGCGCAAGCTGGCCGGCAGCATGATCAGCCGCTTCAACCCTCTGGCGGCCTGAAGCGAAAGTGAAAGGTCGCTCTCAGGTTCCAGGCGGAATGGCCATCCAGCAGAGCGTGATGGCGATGCCGCCGCCGCTGACCACCAACAGGGGCCAGATGTTGTCGAGGTGCTCCAGGCGTTGCTTCAGGGACACCTGGGCATCGCCGGGCTCAAGCGCTTCAAGATCCGCATAACGCCGACCGATCCAGATCACCAGCACGAAGGCCACCAGCGTCACGACGTAGGCCACCACATAAACCTGGTCCAGGAAGGTAAGAAATGGCAGATCCGGAAGATTCTCTCGGTAGGTCTGCTGAAGGAAGACCAGCGTCAGCAACACGGTCACCGGAATACTGGCGCGGGCGTCCTGCTCATCAGGGCGCACCTTGAACACCAGAAGCACCATTGTCATCAGCACCGCAAGCGGCAACATCAAGCGCCAGAACGCAGCCCAGGAGGAGGTGCCGAATGAAATTTCATACAAAATCAGGCTGTAGTCAGTTTCGGCTCCGCCCAACCCGAAGTTACTGGCGTAGTGATGGCGATATTCAGCGATTGACCAACCCTGATTGAGCCAACCGATGATCTTTGCAAACAGCCCCATGCCGCTGTTCCTGATGTCGGGCACCAGGCGCAGCTTCTGATAACTGAGCCCGCCGTCCACATCCTCCACCTCAATCGCCAGAGGCAAGCTCACATTCATGAACGGGTAATGACGGAAGCTGGCCCGATCGAGATAATAGCGACCGCGGTAGGTGAAGATCTGGTAATAGCTGCCATCGACTAGGCGCTCCGGCGCATTGGCCACCGGCTGCAGACTCGGCGGCGCGTCCGTGATCAGGGTGTTGAGCAAGCCGATGCGCTGATCGATGGTTGTACCGCTTCTTTCCAGATAGAGTTGAAATGGCTCATCCCAACGCAACCAGACATAGCCACTGGAGGAATAGCTAGGGATACTCAGATCCAGCTCCGAGGCGGTGTTGGCATAGACGCCCACATCGATGCGATAATCAACCGCCTCCAGCGCCTGCTGATCCAGTTGCGCTTCCTCATCGCGCAGCAGCTCGCCTCTCAGGGTGCTCCAGCCGCTGGCGGGAAGCTGGCGGGGGTCGGTGTTGAGGGCCCGCACCGAGGCGGACAGCCGCAGGTCGTCGCGACTGCGCACCTCCTTGACATCGACTCGGCTGATCGCCACCAGGGCCAGAATGACCGCCAGCACCACGGAGCCGATGGCCACGAGGTTCCATCGTTTGTGCTTGCGCACCGCAGGCAGTCCGGAACACGGCCTGACGTTAGGAGTGCGGCGCCGGCGCAGCCCCCGGCGCAGGCGCCTGCTGCCGGCAGCGCTGCTGGCCATGGCGGCGGGGGCGGCGGCACTGGCGGCCACCCCCTCCGCGCCGCCGTCAGGTGGGTCGGGCTCACCCCCTGCGCCCCAGGAGCTGGTGCTGGGTCAGTCGGCCCCCCTGAGCGGCCCCTCCGCCCAGCTGGGGCGGGAATACCGCGATGGCGCTCTGGCCTGGTTCGCGGAGGTCAACCGCCGAGGCGGCATCCATGGACGCCGGCTGCGGCTGGTCAGCCTCGACGACCGCTACGAGCCGGTGCAGACGCTGCGCAACACCCGACGGCTGATCGGCCCCGAGCGGAGCTTCGTCCTGTTCGGCTACGTGGGTACGCCGACGGTGAAGGCGATCCTGCCGCTGGTGGACCGGCAGCAGATCCCGCTGGTGGCTCCGTTGACGGGAGCGCGCCTGTTGCGGGAACCCTTCCGGCCCCTGGTGTTCAACCTGCGGGCCAGCTATCAGGCGGAGATCGATCGCATCGTCGCTGAACTGGTGCGGGCCGGGCGTTACCGCATCGCTGTGCTGCATCAGCAGGACGCCTTCGGAGAGGACGGCCTCAGGGCCACCCGTCAGGCGCTCGCCCGCCACGGACTGCGGCCCCTGGCGATCGCCGGGGTCCAGCGCAATTCCGCAGACACCGGTGCGGCCGCCAGACGCCTGCACAGCCTGGATCCCAGCGCCGTGGTGATCATCAGCGCCTATCCGAGTTCCGCCTCCTTCAGCCGGCAGATGCTGGATCTGGGCAGCCCGGCGCAGCTGATGAACGTCTCCTTCGTGGGCACCTCCGCCCTCAAGGACGCCCTGCTGGGAGGGCAGGCCAGCGGCATCGGCGTCAGCCAGGTGGTGCCCTTCCCCTGGGACCGTCGGCTGCCGGTGGTGGCGCAGTACCAGCGGCTGATGCGGAGCCGCCATGCCGACGTCCGCTACGGCTTCACCAGCCTGGAGGGATTCCTGGCAGCCCGCTGGCTGACGGAGGCGCTGCAGCGCGCCGGGCCGAACCCGACCCGGCAGCGGCTGGTGGCGGCCTTCGAAGGCATGCAGCAACTGGATCTGGATGGCTTCCGTCTGCAGCTCGGCCCACGCGACCACCAGGCCAGCGACTTCGTCGATCTCACCTATCTGGGATCCCAGCGCTGGGGTCCGTGAGCGAGCGGCGCCGCTAGGGTCGCGGCTCCCTGTCCTGCGATGCCGTGCCGACTGCGCCGATCCCCGCTCCCGTCAACCTGGGGGAGGCCGCCCTGGAGCTCACCGGCGGCCAGTTCGGCGACCTCGACGCCGCCGAGTTTCTGCTGGAGTACGCCCCCATCGGACAGCCTCCTTACATGGTGGCGGGCATCGGCCTGGCGATGGGGGTGCTGTGCGGCCTCACCTTCGCCCGACTGATCCAGGACCGGCTGGATGGCTGGAAGCAGGACCGGCTGCCCCTGCTGCCCCTCGCCAATGGCAGCACGGTGCCGCCGTTCGTCGGGGTGGTGCTGGGGGTGACGCTGTTCATCGGCGGGTCTCTGCAGGTGTTCGGCTTCGGGGCCGGGGCAGCCCTGCTGGTCTCGCTGCTGCTGTCGATGGCCACCGGCGGGGCGCTCTGGGCCCAGCTGGAGCAGCTGATGCAGCAGGTGCAGGACGGCAACTTCCGCGCCGTCGACTTCGACAATTTCGATCAATTCTTCTGAGGACTGCGCAACCCGGCTGTTGTGCGGGCTGCCTGCAACATCCCCCCGTGAGGCCGAGCAGGAGCCTTCAGGCCCCTTGTGAGCAAGTGGCGATCAGGGTCCTGCCTCAACCGGCGACGCCTGGGAGCCGGAAGGCTGCAGCAGGGAGAAGCCCTCAGCCCGCCCCAGCACGGTGGCCTGAGGCAGCAGGGCCAGACGGGTGGGCTCATCGACCAGCAGCAACGGTGCCGCGGCGGAGCCGGCGCTGCGCTGCAGGTGCTGCGACAGCTGCTCCGCCGACTGGGGCAGCACCTGGCAGTGGCAGTACCAGTCGAGACTGGGGCGTCCATAGGGGTGGGAGCTGAGCACCAGCCCGTGGGCGGGCACGTGTTGCCGCAGCAGGGCCGCCACGGGGCGCACCGGGAAGGCCTCATTGAGTTCCCACAGCCAGCTGCCTGAGGAGAACAGGGCCGCCAGCGCCAGCAGCTGACTGCCCAGCAGGGCAACCACCAGCAGCCGCGGCCGCCGCCGGCGCCACACCAGCAGCGTGACCACCGCGAAACCGGCAGCCAGCAGGGCCAGGGCCAGCACCAGGCTGAATGCCTCCGCGCGGGACAGCAGCAAGCCGGCACCGACGAGTCCCGCCAGGGCCAGCAGCCCATAGAGCCCGATCCAGAGGGGCCGCCAGCGCAGCGGCTGGCCCTGCCACAGGCCGGCCAGGGGAACGGAGGCCGCCAGGGCCAGAAACGGCAGCAGCGGCAGGATGTACCAGGGCAGCTTGGTCTGCGTGAAGGAGATCGCCAGCAGGTAGAGGGCCGGGGGCAGCAACAGCAGCCGCGCCCAGCGCTGGCCCCGCTGCTGCCAGGCGGCGATGAAGCCGGCCACGGCCGGCAGCAGCAGGGGCAGGGTGCCCTTCAGCAGCTCGGGCCCGTAGTACCAGAAGGGCTGGCTGTGGCCCTCGATGCCCGAAGACACGCGCTGCGACAGCTGCTGTTCAAGGTTGAACACCAGGTAGCCCATGCCGTAGACGCGGGCCTGCAGGCCGTACCAGAGCACCACGGGCAGCACCCCCAGCAGCAGGCCCAGCCAGAGCCAGCGGCTGCGCAGCAGGCAGGGGCCTCCGTCCCAGAGCGCGAAGGCCAGCACCATGACCAGCAGCAGCAGGCCGAGGGAGCCCTTGCACAGCACCGCAGCGCCGAAACCCAGGCCGATGGCCAGCCGCCAGGGGGGCCGCTCGCGACCCAGCACGGCCCCCAGCAGCATCAGCAGCAGAAAGGTGACGCTGGGGCCATCCATCATCACCAGCCGCGAGACGCGGGCGGCCGGCAGCAGCACGACGAAGCCGAGGGCGGCGATCACCGCGGCGACCCGCTGCTGCAGGACCACCCGGGCGATGACGTATAGCAACGGGATCGCCAGGGCCGAGAGCAGGGCGCAGGGCAGCCGGCCCGCCAGCTCGGTCTCGCCACCGAGGCGGAAGCCGAGGGCGACGAGCCAGAACAGCAGCGGTGGTTTGACCTGAAACGGCTGGTCGAAATAGTGGGGGTGGATCCAGTCGCCCCGCTCGACCATCTCCCGCGCCACGACGGCATAGGTGCCCTCGTCCCAGTCACGCAGGGGCACACCGCCGAGGTTGTGCAGCCAGAGCAGCATCCCGACGGCGCTGACCAGCAGCAGCAGCAGCACCTCGGCGTGGCGGTGGAGCCAGGCCCGGGCCCCGGCGGGCAGGACAGCGGTCTGGAGCTGGGACCGGCTGGACATGGCCCGGGACCCGGATCGCTGGGCGGATGGTACGGCAGCGCTCCGGGTGGATCAGCGAGCCCCGGAGCGCCCAGGCCGGATCAGGCCGCCAGGTAGCCCTCGAGATCGCGGGAGCGGCTGCGGATGCCCTCCAGGGCGCGGCGCTCCAGGTTGCGGGTCTTGTCGCGGCTCATGCCGAGGCTGCGGGCGATCGAGGTGAGGCTCATCGGATCCTGACCGCCGATGCCGTAGCGGAGACGAAGCACGGTGGCCTGCAGCTCCGGCAGCTGATCCACCAGCAGCTGCAGGTCGCTGCGCAGGCACTCGCCGTCGACCAGCTGGCTGGGACCGGCCAGCTCGGAGGGGAGCAGATCGAGCAGTTCGGTGTCCTCGCCGTCCCCCACCTTGGTCTCGAGGCTGACGGGCTGACGGGCGCGGCAGAGCAGGTCCTTGACCTCGTCCTCCGGCAGCTCCACCGCGATCGCCAGTTCGGTGATGGTGGGGGTGCGACCGAGCTGCTGGCTGAGCTCGCGCTGTCCGCGCTTGAGCTTGTTCAGGGTTTCGGTGATGTGGATCGGCAGGCGGATGGTGCGGCTCTTCTCGGCGATGGCGCGGGTGATGCCCTGGCGGATCCACCAGTAGGCGTAGGTGGAGAACTTGTAGCCGCGGGTGGGGTCGAACTTCTCG
>JAYKJA010000024.1:0-4146 GCA_035285905.1 Synechococcaceae cyanobacterium | reverse complement strand
CGCAGGCTGTCTGGCGTTGGCGGTGTTCGGCCTGCCCTATCCCCTCGTGGTGATCACGGCCGGGCTGATCGGCCTGGTCACCGCCCGCCTGCGTCCCTCCCTGCTGGGCCCTGCGGCCATTGCCGCCCCGGCCGCCTCGCCCGCCTCGGCCGCCCCGCAGCCCCCGGCTGCGCCGCCTGCGGCTCCCTCGCCCCAGGCCTCCCTGGCCCGTCCCCCCCATGGCGCGGCCAGCTCCTCAGGGGAAGGCTTCCCGCCCCCTCCCTTGCGCCCTGCGCCCGCGGCCCTGCACGACGACCACACCCCCTCCCCCGCCCACGCCCGCTTCTCGCGACGCCGCCTGGCCCTCACCCTGCTGGTCTGGGCCCTGGCGCTGCTGCTGCCCCTGGCGGCCCTGGTGATCAGCGGAGGCTGGGACGGCACCCTGGCGCGGATGGCCCGGTTCTTCACGCGCGTGGCGCTGCTCAGCTTCGGGGGGGCCTATGCGGTGCTGCCCTACGTGGCCCAGGGGGCGGTCGAGCGGTTCGGCTGGCTCTCGGCATCGCAGATGCTCGATGGCCTGGCCCTGGGGGAGACCACCCCGGGGCCGCTGATCATGGTGGTGGCCTTCGTCGGGTTCATGGGCGGCTGGAACCAGGCCCTCCTCGCCGGTCTCTCCCCCTGGCCCCAGGCCCTGGCGGCGGTGCTGGTGACGGTGTGGTTCACCTTCCTGCCGTCGTTCGGGTTCATCCTGGCCGGAGGGCCGCTGGTGGAGGCCAGCCGCGGCGACCTGCGCTTCGGGGCGCCGCTGAGTGCGATCACGGCGGTGGTGGTGGGGGTGATCGCCAGCCTGGCGCTGTTCTTCGCCGGGCCGGTGCTGTGGCCCGCCGGGGTCTTCAACCCCTGGGCGGTCGTGGTGCTGCTGACGGCTCTGGTGGTGCAGCTGCGGCTGCGCTGGAGCGTGCTGCAGCTGATCGGCGCCGCGGCGGCCTGTGGAGCCCTGCTGGCCCTGCTGCGGCCGCTGTTGGGTTGAAGCCGGCAGCTGAGGGCTGAGGACCCTGCGTCCGGCAGGCGCAGCGGTCGGGGACGCCCCCCCCGTGGCCGACAAGCCCTCCCTCCCGGAGGGAGACTCCCTGGGGGAACCAGGCCCTGTCCGACGGGCTGGCTGCCGGAGAGGCCGCCGTGATCAGCCCTGCAGCACCACCCCCACGACCGCCATCACCAGCAGGGCGGCGCTGGCGAGGAAGCTGATGCCGAAACCCGGGCCGCGTTTCTCCGGTGCCAGGCGATAGCCCACGCCGTAGGCCACCCGGCCGCCGATCCAGAGGAACCCCAGCAGGCAGGCCCACGACTCCTGCCCCAGCAGGGCCGCCAGCCAGAAGCTGGGCAGGAAGAAGACGAGCTGCTCCAGGGTGTTCTGCTGCACCCGCAGGGCCCTCTCGAAGGGCTCCGGACCGCTGCTGGCCGGCGGCCTGACCTGGTGCCGGATCCGGGCCTGGCCCACCGCCATCGCCGTGCCCTGGTACAGGACCAGGGAGGCGAGGGTCACCACGGCCGGCAGGGCGGGAACGGTCATCGGGGGGCGTCTTGGAGGAGCCAACGATGCCAGGCCCCGGCCCCCGGCCGGTGGGAGAGGACCTCGGGCCGGCAGGCGATCCTGCGGAGTCCCCCGCCGGTTCTGGAAGGGGGCCGCGTCCGCAGGAGCTGCCGCAGGGCCAGCCGGTGGGCGCGGACACAACAAAGCCCGGAGCGTTGGCCCCGGGCATTTGCCTGCACAGCCGTGGTGCCCGCAGGGTCGGCGGGGCGCAGCTGGGCGTGGATGGTGCTTGTGGTGATCGGATCGACCGATCAGGAGGTCTTCGGTTGTGGGGCGGAGCTGCCGGCGCTGGCACCTGGGGCCAGGTGTCCAGTGGGACGTTCCAGGATGGTCCGGGGCACCTGAATCGCGCCCGCAGGCGACGAGGTGAACGGTGCAGTGGACGGCGGGTGTGTCCCCTCCAGGAAAAGAAACGCCAGGAACGTCAGAGATTCCGTTGAGAGTGTTGGAGCAGGGGCCGGATCGTCAGCGCGCTCCTGTCAGCTGCTCAGGGGGGGTGTCTTCCATCGATGGAGCCTCCGAATCCCGTTGACACCACCATGACTCCGCCGTGGGCCCCGGGCAAGCGGCGCAGTCCATCCGACATCGCTCTTCACCGGCGGCAACGCCCGTTCATGAAGCTCGCTTCATGCGTGCCGGACTGCGGGACGCGGGGTCGCTGGTCGGCAACCCCGGCGGCGAGTTGTCTGGGACAGTCACCCAGCGCTCGTCATGGCCGTTCGCCCTCCCCATCGCCAGCCCTGGGCACCCCGCCAGCTGCGGCCCCTGCTGCTGGGCCTGACCCTGGCCGGCCCCCTGGCGATGGCCTGGTCCTCGCCAGCGACCGCCGCGCCGCCGCCTGCCGCGGCCTCCCCAGGGCCTGCGGCCGTTGCCGCCAGCGCCGCGCCCGTGGTGGCGCTGGAGCCCCTGCTGGAGCCGCTGCGCCGTCGCCATGGCCTGCCGGCGCTGGCGGCGGCGCTGGTGGTGCGGGGCGAGATCGTGGCCGCCGGCGCCGTCGGGGTGCGCCGGATCGATGCCCCCACCCCGGTGACCCGGCAGGACCGCTTCCACATCGGCTCCGACACCAAGGCGATGACCGCCCTGCTGGCGGCGATGGCGGTGGAGCGGGGCCGGCTGCGCTGGCAGTCCCCCCTGGCGGAGGTGTTCCCGGAACTGGCTCCCTCCATGGCCGCCGGGGTGGGGGCCGTCACCCTGCGGCAGCTGCTCAGCCACAGCAGCGGCATCGGCGACCCCCCGTGGGCGCCGCTGCTCCTGGCCTCCCGGCAGCCGGGCAACCTCGATGCCCTGCGGCGCGAGCTGGTGCGCCAGCTGGTGGCCCGGCCGCTGCTCAGCCCGGCCGGCAGCCGCTTCCACTACGGCAACGCCAACTACGTGCTGGCGGCGGCCATGCTCGAGCGGCTGCAGGGCCGCACCTGGGAGGAGCTGATCCAGGAGCAGCTGTTCGCCCCCCTGGGCCTGCGCTCCGCCGGGCTGGGCCCCCAGTCGAGCCCGGGCCTCAGCGATGCACCCCTGGGGCATCGCTCGCTGCGGGAGCGGCTGCAGCCGATGCTCGCCGGTCCCCACGCCGACAACCCTCCCGAGCTGGGCCCCGCGGGGCTGGTCCACCTGTCGGTGCTGGATTTCGCCCGCTGGGCCGGCTGGAACGCCGGCGGGGGCCGTCGCGGTCCCGCCCTGGTCTCGCCGCAGACCCTGCAGCTGCTGCAGACCCCCGTGATCGCGGCCGATCCCGCCGCTCCGGCCGGGGACCACTACGCCCTGGGCTGGGTGGTGACCCGCCCCGCCTGGGCCCCTGGACCGCTGCTCCACCACATGGGCAGCAACACCATGAACCTGGCGGGGATCTGGGTGGATCCGCAGCGCGACGTGGCCCTGGTGCTGACCACCAACCGGGCCGGTCCTCCGGCTGATGCCGCCCTGGAGGAGCTGGCTCCGCTGCTCCATGCCCGCGCCGCCAGCTGGCTTCACCCCCTGCCGCCGCGGTCGGCGCCGCAGGCCGCTCCGGGGAGGTCGGCCGGCGAGAGCCCCTGGCCGCCACCGATGAATCCTGCTAGTACAGGTGTACCCCGCTGATGACGCCATGGTGCCCGTGCCCCTCTCCCAGGTGCAGCCCTCCCGCCGGGAGGAGATCGAGGACTGGCCCTGGCTGGATCAGGCCGTGCTGCGCTCCAGCCGCAGCCGCCAGGTCTGCATGACCTGCCATTTCTTCCGCCACCACCCGGGGGCCGAGTGCATCCCGCTGCTCACCTGCCATCTGCATCAGGGGCTGATCGCCCATGGCGAGCACCTCACCCAGCGCTGCAGCGGCTGGACGGAGGATCTGCATCAGCGGCGGGGCTGGGCGCCGGAGCTGGCATGAGCGCCCGGCCCCGCCTGCGTCCGCCGCTGTCACCCCAGGAGGCCTGGCTCAGCGACGGCCGCCAGGTGCTGCCCTTCCGCCCCAGCCGCTGGGATCGCTGGACCCAGCGGCTGGAGGTGACGGAGGGGGAGCTGCTGCCGGATCAGCCGGTGCCGCTGCTCCAGGCGAAGCCTTCCGCGCAGCGGTAGCGCCGCTGGGAGCTGAGCCGGGAGGAGGC
>JAYKJA010000023.1:0-10443 GCA_035285905.1 Synechococcaceae cyanobacterium | reverse complement strand
CACGGCGCCGAGCTGGTGGATGTGCTCAACGACCTCGATCGCACCGAGTTCGGCAACTTCCGCCTGCCGAACCTGCGCGCCGGCCAGGAGCTGAACGTGGGCGTGCGGCTGCAGCTGCCCGCCTGGGCTCCCAACCAGGAGCTGCTGAGCGTGCGCCTGGCCTGGGAGGCCCCCGGAGCCAGCGAGCGGCAGAGCCTCATCCAGACGCTCACCCTGCCGGTGATGCCGGCGGCCGACCTCAGGGAGCTGGATGCCGATGCCGCCGTGGCGGAGCAGCTGGCGTTGCTCAAGGCCAACCGGGAGCGCCGCCGCGCCATCGAGCAGCTCGACCTGGGCGACTTCGAGGCGGCCGACTCCACGCTCGCCAGCGCTGCCGCCTGCTTCTCGGCGATGCCGGAATCCGAGCTCACCACGCGGGAACTGAAGCTGCTGCAGGAGAAGCGGGCGCTGCTGCGTCAGGACCGCAACCTCAGCCGCAAGCGCCTCAGCCGCGAGTCGTGGCGCTCGAAGTCGATCGTCTGGCAGGAGGACGAGGACGGGACGACGTGAGGGCCTGCGGGGCAGGGGCAGGGGCAGGGCAGGCGCAACCGGGCCCGGACCCGCCTGCCGCCACAGCCGGCCCAGGCCGCTTCCAGCGCAACCCCTCAACTCCGGGCCCCTCGCTTCCGGCTCCCGTCACCTGGGCCCCCTCGCCTGGGCGCTCTCGCCTGGCCCCCTCACCCAGGCCCCCTCACCCAGTCCCTCTCGCCTGGGGCCCTCTCGCCTGGGGCCCTCTCGCCTCAGGGCCCACGGCCCCTCGGCGGGGCCGCCCCCCTCCACGCCACGTCCCCCGCCAACGCGCCCTGTCCCAGGCCCGCCTGCCGCTGCGGGCTCCCCCTGCTGTCCCTTCAGACCCTCCGCCATGTCCCGCTCCGCCACTCCCCTCACCACCTCCGGCGACGGCCTCTCCCCCCAGCAGCCGCCCTCGACCCTGCCCCGGCAGCGCCCCGGCGGTCGGCACGGCCCCGGCTCCCGCCGGCCGGCCGCCTCCGGCCCCTCGGAGAACCCGGCCGCGCAGACGGCGGAGCCGGCAGTCCCGGCCCCGCAGACCGCCGCTTCCAAGGAGGCTGTCCCGACGCACCATCGGGCCGGCTCCGCCGGGGGCCGCAGGTCCGGGGCCGCCCGGGGCCCCAACCCCCTGACGAGCATCGGCACCTTCCCCCTGGTGGCCATCGGCAGCGGGGCTGGGGAATCGACTGGCCCCGGCAACGGCGCCGACCCCAGCCCCTCGCTCGCGGAAGCTCTGGGACGCAGCCCCGCAGAGCCCCTCGCCACCGGCCCGGTGGGCCGCTCCTCCCCCGTGGTCGCCCTCGGCGCTGGACCGGTGGTCGCCATCGGCGCTGGTTTGGTGGTCGCCAACGGCACCGATCCCGTGGTCGCCATCCGCACCGGTCCTGTGGTCGCCATCGGCGCTGGCCCTGTGGTCGCCATCGGCGACGTGCACGGCTCGGCCTCGCTGCTGCGGCAGGAGCTGGAGAAGCACGAGGGCAGTGGCGCCGAACTGATCCTGCTGGGTGACCTGATCGACCGGGCTCCCGAGCCCGATGGGGATCGCCAGGTGCTGGAGCTGGTGTGGCGGCTGCAGGCCAACCCCGAGCTCTGGGGACTGGCGGGGGTGACGGTGCTGCGCGGCAACCATGAGCAGATGGCCCTGGCGGCCATGCAGGAAGCCAGGCCGGGCCGGGCCACGTCCCTCTGGCGCTCGAACGGAGGGAACCTCTCGCTGCTGCCCTGGCTGCGGCAGCACCGCGCCTGGTTCGAGGGCCTGCCGCACACGGCGATCCGCGGCCGCTACCTGTTCGTGCATGCCGGCGTGCGGCCGGGCGTGCCGCTGGAGCAGCAGAAGGACGACGACCTGATCTGGATCCGCCAGCCCTTCCTCTCCCGTCCCCACGGGCTGCCCTACACCGTGGTGCACGGCCACTCGATCACCGGCGATCACCGCATCGATCGACGCGCCGATCGCATCAACCTCGACACCGGGGCGTTCTACTCCGGGGTGCTCTCCAGCCTGCGGCTCGATCCGGCGGCGCCGGAGCCCTCCGAACAGCTCCCGCAGCAGCGGAACGGGCCCGAGCCGGCGGCCACCGCACGAAGCTCCCGCCGCCGTCGGGTGGCCTGAACGCCCAGGAAGCCGGCCCAGCGGGGGGCTCTGCACGCCAGCTCCGGACGGTCCGAGGCCGTCCCCGGAGGCGCCAGCGTGGCGGGGCGATCGTCCGGGGCAGCGGGGGGGAGGGGAGGATGCCCCTGACCCTGCGGCGGGGGCCGGCAGCCGCAGGCCGGACTCCGCCCGGCGGGGTTCCCCCGACAGCAGCCCCCTCCCCCATGAGCCTCGCCGACCACCTGGCCCGTCAACGCAACCGGGACGCCGCGGAACGCACCTTGATGGCCTGGATCCGCACCTGCCTGTCGCTGATCAGCTTCGGCTTCGGACTCGACAAGATCGTGTCGGCGATCCAGTCCCGGGGCAGCGGGGGGGGCAGCCATGCGGAGCTGAGCGTGAGGCTCGTCTCGATCGCCTTCATCCTCACCGGCGTGCTGGCCATGCTGGCCGCCACACACCAGCACCGTCGCAACCTCCGGCGCCTGCTGCGCGAGGACTTCACCTACAGCGAGGCCCCCTCGATCGCCGATGCCACGGCTGTGATGATCAGCCTGATCGGCCTGGCGGCCCTGGGCCTGCTGGTGGCGGGGTCCCTGCAGCGATGAGCGGCCCCGTCGCTGTGCCGGGTCCGCTGCCTCCAGTGCTGGCGAGCGGCTTCAGCCGCCGGCGGAGCTGGCGGGTTCGGGCTGCTCGAACAGGTCGTGGTCGCCGGTGCTGGGCGGCCTGGCCGGCGACGTGCCGGGCATGATCTCGAAGTCAGCGCTGAACTGCACCATCACATCCTGAAGCTGCTGGATGATGGAGGCATCGCCTTCGAGCCTCACCCTGCCCTCTGCGACGAGCGCCTGAAATGTGCTCAGTCCTGACATGATCAGCTCCAGATCACTGCGCTTGATGTCAATCGAGAGATCGGCTGTGGAGCTGTGGAAACCCTTGCAGTTGGTCAGGGTGGAATTGCTCAGTTCCACGATGTACTGCTCACCATTGTCAGGCGTCGAGAGGTTGACCACGAAGGCCATGCCAGCCGCCCTCTGGCTGTCCAGCCGGATGCCCAGGAAGTCGAGCAGCATGTCGGTGGACATCGCCCGCACCGTGTCGGGGTTGACCGGCTGACTGGTGACGCCACTGGGGAATCCATTGCGCAGTTCGAAGGCAGCCGCCAGGAAGCTGTTGCGCACGCTGGGGCTTTCCTTCTGGTAGCCGATCTGCTCAAAGGCATCGGCGAGCAGATCCTTGGCGATCTGATTGCCAGGCTCGGCATACACGAGCTTGTTCAGGATCTCGACGGCAGCCAGGTAGCAGCCCTGCTCGTGAAGCTCACGGGCCTTGGCGATGATCGGCCCGGCCCCTCCCATCATCTCCACATACAGCGGTGCCGAATCGGCGGGGGAGAGGGGGATGAGGGTGGCAGGATTGGCGTCCCAATAGCCCAGATAGCGGTTGATCACCGCGCGACTGCTGTGCTCCTCTGATCCGTGGTAGCTCCGCGCCGCCCACTGATTCTTCAGGCTTTCCGGTTGTTGATAGACATTATGGATCTCGTTGATCGTGATCCCCTTGTTGGCATGGTGCAGCACCTCATTGTGAAGGTGGGCATCGGTATCACGCTGGGTGCGCATCACCTCCTGAATCCGACCGTTGCCCCAACGAGGCCAGCTGTGCGAGGCGAACATGACCTCGGCCTCCTGCCCGAACAGATAGAGAGCTTCGCTGATCTTCTTCGACCACACCAACGCATCCCGGACCAGGGCACCGCGCAGGGTGTCTATGTTGTGAATGGTGCCACAGATGTTCTCCGCCGCCCAGAAGGCCTTCCACTCGGGGAAGGTGGTGTTCATTTCAGCCGGCGCTTCGGTGCCGGGAGTGTTCTGAAACACCATCCGAACGCCGTCGATCGTCAGCTCCTCGATCTCCTGCTCGATGCTGCGGGCGGGTTCGATCAGACCCACCCTGCCGGCGGCAGTGTTCTTGCCGATCGACTGATCGACATGGCCGTAGGGACTGCGGGGGCCACCCACAACAACCGCAGCCACGACGGACGACAACCAGCGCAACCCATGACAGAACCCATGAGCAGCAAGAGGCACCGCTGCCAACAGGGCGGAAGCACTGCGACGTCCGAGCCCCGAGCAACATGGGGTGGCGCAGGGTTCGCTGTCGGAAGTGGGAGCGAATCGAGGTGGCCTGACTGCAGCAGGGACTGAATGGATCACCTGCCTTCTGCACACCCGAATCAGCGCAGACAGACAGCCATGGAGCTCACCGGTGGCTGATGGGGTGTCGGGTTGACTGCGGCTCGATCCGTTGCACCCTCCTAGATCACGGTGCCGTCGGCGAGGGTCGTGTTCTTCTCGATCACCACGATGCCATCCCGGATCGTGAAGCCCAGGGCACTGCGATCGGCCTCCTGCACGTGATCCTTGTTGATCACCTGAACATGGCAGCCGATCCGCACGTTCTTGTCGAGGATCGCATTGGTCACCTGGGAGCCCCGGCCGATCCCCAGCGGAATCCCTCCCTGCGCGCGCAGGGCCGCTCGCTGTCGTTCCGACTCGGAGCTGTCGGCACCCATCACCAGGGTGTCCCGCAGGACGACGCCCTCCTCCACCCGCAGGCGCAGACCGAGGACGCAGTGATCCACCACGCAACGATCGAGCCTGCAGCCCTCGCCGAGGATGGAGCGGCGGATCTGGGCATCGTGAATCCGGCTGGGGGGCAGGTAGCGCGCGCGGGTGTAGATCGGGGCCGTCTCGTCGTAGAAGCTGAAGGCCGGCTGCTCATCGGCCAGGGCCAGGTTGGCGTCGTAGAACGCCTTGATCGTGCCGATGTCTTCCCAGTAGCCATCGAACAGATGGCTCTGCAGGCGCAGCCCGCTGCTCAGTGCCGTGGGAATGATGTCCTTGCCGAAGTCCGTCGCCTGCGGGTGACGACGCAGCAGGTTGAACAACGTGTCCCGCTCGAACACATAGATGCCCATCGAGGCCAGAAACGGACGGCGTTGCGCCTCTGCAGCGCCAAGCCCGAGTGCCGCAGTGTCGACCCGCATGGCTTCGAGGGCCTCACCGCGGGGCTTTTCGCGGAACTCCCGGATCCGCCCATCGGACTCGGTGCGCATCAACCCGAAGCCTGCCGCCGTCGCCGCATCCACCGGCAGAGCCGCCACGGTCAGAGCGGCACCGCTGGCGCGGTGGGCCTCGAGGAAAGCCTCATAGTCCATGCGGTAGAGCTGATCGCCCGAGAGGATCAGCAGCTGATCCACATCCCACGCCTCGAACAGCTCGCGGTACTGGCGCACCGCATCGGCCGTGCCCTCGAACCAGCTGGGGCTGTCGGGGGTCTGCTGGGCCGCCAGCACCTCGACGAATCCACCCCTGAATGTGGTGGAGAGGTTGTAGGTGAGACTGATGTGGCGATTGAGGGATTGACTGTTGAATTGCGTCAGTGCATAGATCTTGGTGATCCCCGAGTTGATGCAGTTGCTGATCGGGATGTCGATCAGTCGATAGTTCCCCCCCAGCGGCACCGCCGGCTTGGCGCGGGTGAGGGTCAGCGGCTGAAGACGTGTGCCGGCGCCGCCGCCGAGAATGATGGCCAGTACACGCTTCACGCGCAGATCTCTCGCTTCAGGCTGAGGTACATCAGTTCAGGATCCCGGTAGCTCCTGGGTAGACAGTGATGCAGAGAGCGCAGACGATCCCAGCAGATGCTCCGTTGAATCTGCTCCAGGGTTCGGCCATCGCGGATCAGCATGCGCATCGCCTTGCAATACAATGGATAATTGGCCTCCAACGCTCC
Source organism: Synechococcaceae cyanobacterium (assembly GCA_035285905.1). Lineage (GTDB taxonomy): Bacteria > Cyanobacteriota > Cyanobacteriia > PCC-6307 > Cyanobiaceae > Cyanobium. The sequence goes on along the minus strand of JAYKJA010000023.1, from coordinate 4,505 downwards.
GATACTGAGCGGCTTGGGGAATGCAGCCTGGCCCATGAGTGTCACCTGGAGAAGGAAGAAGAGGAGACTGCAACGGCCGGATCAGGGGAGGAAACCCCCTTTTGGGGTGAATCCCGATCACTGAGACGAGAAGCAGGGAATCGGCAGCGAGTGATCCGCGACAAACGACGGTTCCGCAGCTGGACGACTCTGGCCACCGACTCAGTCGTCGTAGACGCGGCATTCAACATTGGACGGGTTCAGATCGCAGAACACCTCCATGGCCGAAGGGGCCACCTGCTCCTCAGGATGGCGCTGCTGGAAAGCCTCAAGTTCGCGGAGCTGTTGCTCGATCTTGCGGGCGCTGGCCTCATGCCCATTGGCCTGAGCCTGTTCGAGCTCCGAGCGATAGGCCTGCAGCTGTTCTGCGATCGTCGCCATGCAAACACCCCCAGCGGGGACCGGACAGGGAAAGACAGTAATCCTGTGGTTGGAGCAGCAACTACCCCCATCCGGGGAGGGTTGACGCCTGACCCGGAGGTTACGTAGGTTTAGATGTGGTTGTGACGGATTCCAGCAGCAGGCATCCATCCATCCATCCACGGTCCATATTTCTGCAGGTGAACAGATCAATGGCGGATTCCCCTTATCTGGTCGCCCTGGCTCTGGTGACCTTCGCAGGGCGGCGCGCTCTGCCTCTGAACGGCAAGTCGCAGGCTCCGGCCGCTGCCCAGGCCAGCGATCCTGGTGAAGCGGGCTACAGCCTGGCTCTTGAGCTGTTGCTGCGGGTCTGGCAGCGCAGTGAGGAGGGTGCCCTGCAACGGGCCGCCGGAGACGCCAGTCTGCTGCTGCTTGAACTGCCGCTGGAAGTCATGACCGAGCAGCTTCCTCAGCTGAAGGCCAACTGGCTCGCCGGGGGAGACACCGATGCTCTGCTCTCCGCTCTGGACGGTCTGGCGATCAGAGGTTGGCGGATTGGGATCGCCAAATACGAGCCCATCCGCTTCATCCCCTGGCCCTGATCGAGACGGTCCCGCCCCACACCCTGCATGGGGCAGGGTGGGACGTCGCCATAACGGCGAGACAGGTCACATGCTTGCCCAGGAGAGGTTGAGCAGGGTCCAACGGCCGCCGTGTCCGGGTTGATCAACGGTTAACACCATCGCCATGACAGCCCTCCGCTGGCCATCCTGGCCTGCATCGATTCCGAGGGGTTTCTGCTGGAAAAGCTGATCATCCCGCCGGCCGACCCGTGTGTGGACTGTCCACCGGACGGCCAGGTCGAGGACTGCCTGAGACATGGCCAGGGAGGAGGCTTCCGGGCGTTGTCGCCGGGTCGCCATCCACACAGGTCCCTGTCCCCTGCTGAATGCGCCGAGCCAGCGATGGGTGGTCTGCGTCGATGCGGTGGCAGGCCGCCATCCCGGAATGCATGCAGGCGGCGAAAAACGCTCCGCAGGCCTCAGAGTCGTCCGGAGATGACGACCGCAGCCAACAACACAATCATCAGCACCACTTCGCTCATCAGTGTCTTCATCGCCTGCTCCTCGAACAACAGACACTCTGGACTCCCGCCAGCGACCTCCGTGCCCCCCATCGGGGGGCAATCTCCCCGTATGGGGACTAGGCCAGGCTGAACCGTTCAGGCCAGGCTGCCTCCACCCGGTCTCGCACCGGACCCTGAACCCCCTTCCACATGGCCACATACAAGGTCACCCTCATCAATGCCAATGAGGGCCTGAACCGCACCATCGACTGCGCCGACGACCAGTCGATCTTTGATGCTGCGGCCGATCAGGACATCGATCTGCCGGTATCCTGCAGGGCCGGATCCTGTTCGTCCTGCGCCGGCAAGCTGATCAGCGGCAGCGTCAATCAGGAGGATCAGGCCTTTCTCGATGAGGACCAGATCGCAGCCGGCTTTGTGCTGACCTGCGTGGCGATCCCCACCTCGGACTGCACGGTGGAGACCCATGCCGAGGAGGCTCTCTACTGAGAGCGATCCAGCTGAGGCCTGGAGCACCGCCCCCCATCCATCGGGGGCGGTGCATGGAAGAGCGGGCGCACGCGGCGGAACCAGGCTCCAGCCAGCGAGGCGAGGCTCCAGCCTTCAGCTGGCCGACGGACAGGCCTGCGCTGTCGGGGTGATCTCCTGCAAGGCGGACACCTCAGGATCCACCTGAGCCAGCCGCTGCATCACCAGGCTGAGGTCGAGGGCCGTGAGTTCGCCATCGGCGCCCCACTTCAGGCATGTGCGCCCCAGGCAGTCGCAGACACCCGCGACAGGAATGGAGTCCGTCATGGCGGACCTCCGCGAGATGAATGCATTCACTCTCCTCCCTCAGGCGCCACCGCGATGCCCCCATCCAGGGGCAATCTCCCGGTCCAGTCCGGCGGTCCCGGTCCGGACTCTCCTGGCCGGGGAGGGTCCGGGCTGGTTCCCGTTCCTCTCCGGGGGACGCCTGCGGCTCGAGCGAACCGCGGCGGAACGCCCCAGGCCAGCGCCCCACGGTTCAACAGCCCCTTCAGCAGCAGGTCCAGAGCGCTGAGTTCGCCGGCTGCCGCATCAGAGGAGCAACGGTCAGAACCAGTGGTGCGGGTAAGGCTCAGCGGACGGGCGGACGCGGCTGAACAGCACAGCCATCAGCGTCAGCAGCACCGAGCCCGTGAACACGGGCATCAGCACAAACGCGGGCCTGGCTTGCAGCAGAACCCCGAGCAGGGCGACAGCACCGGCGGGTGGATGCAGGCAGCGGAGCTGCTGTCCCAGGGCAATGGTGCCGCCCACCGCCAGCCCCATCACCCAGGGGGCATGGCCCAGCAACGCCACGCAGACCACACTCAGCAGCGCAGCGACGGTGTTGCCGAGCACGATGTTGCGCGGCTGGGCCAGTGGGCTGTTGGGGTGGCCGAACAGCAGGACGGTGGAGGCACCGAAGGGAGCCACCACCAGGTCGTAGTGGCTCCAGGCGCTGAGCCATCCCAGGGCGGTGATCGCCAGCAGACCACCGAGCCAGGAGGAGAGCACCTGATGGCAGGAAAAGCGAGGCTGGAAGGCACGGCCACGCATGCGCTCGGCATGGACCCGCCGCCAGACCATCGTTCTGGTTCGCTGCGAACACTTCTAGCGTCCCATGGGCCGCCGGATGACTGTGCTTCCGTTCAGGGCTGCTGGGTTCCGCCCTCCGTCGCCGTGGCAGAGCCGCTGCAGGGTGAGGTCCCGGAACGCATCACCCGCAGCCGCGGCGCTCTCCAGCACCTGAGGGGGATCGACGACCCTGAGAAGTGGCCAGCTGACCCCGTCGTCCGCTCAGCCCAGCCCACCCAGCCGGATCAGGGCTCCCACCACCACGAAGGCGATCGCCAGGGCGGTGATGGCGCGGATGTGCCAGGCCAGGCCGCTGAGGTTGTCGTCTGTGAGGTTGGGGATGAGCCGCAGCCGGGCATGAACGGCCAGGGCGGCGGTGCCGGCAAGCAGGAGGAGCTTCACCCCCACCAGCATCCCGATCGGGTTGGCCGGGTCGAACAGGCCCCGGAAGCCCGGCAGATCAAGCCAGCCCATCCAGAGACCGGAGAACACCTGGATCGCCAGGGCCGTCAGGCCCAGCGGCTCGAAGATCTCCTCGAAATGGCGGATCTGGGCCGCACGGCGTTCGCGCAGGGCCCTGGGCAGCACCCCCAGATCCAGCAGCAGATGGCCGCCGGTCCACACCGTGGCGGCCAGGGCATGCACGATCACCAGCAGCGGAAAGACGGACACGGCAGCTCAGGGCAGCGGCTTCCACGATGGGGGCAAACTGCCTGGGCTGCCCTTGAAGGTGATCGGGGACCAGCTGGCCAACCTGCAGGCCCTGCCCTGAACAGAGAGGAGCCCGCCGCCATCGGTGTTCCGCAGAGCGGCCGCATCCGCCTGACGGCCAGGCCGGCGCCGGTGTTGGTGGCTCAGGAGAAAACCTGGTCGGGCCGCAGGGACCAGCGCCGGCAGCTCCGGGCCACAACCCAGGATCATCCGATCGGACGCTCCGCTCCGGGTGTCGACAGCGAAACCTGAGCCAGAGGCGACACGAAAACTGTGCCACCTCGCAGCCGATCGACAGAGCAATCCAGGGGCCAGGGGCCAGGGGCCGGCGGCTGCCGAGCCTGGCGCTCCAGATCGACCCCGCCTGGAGTCCCTCCGGGCTCACCCGGCCCTGGTCCCGGCCCTCCAGGAGCCACAGCTGCGCGAGAGGCACGGACAGCTCACCGCGGAACACGTGGGCGGTGCACCAGGGCGAGTGCAACGGCCATGGTTCGCGTTGGCGGCCTCCCGTGGCAGTCGCTGGCTGGGCAGAGTCCACTGCGGCGGACAGGCCTGACAGCCCTGCTGACGCTTCTCGCCCCAGAGCCTCAGGGCCTCAGGGCCTCCTCCCGGCTCAGCTCCCAGCGGCGCTACCGCTGCGCGGAAGGCTTCGCCTGGAGCAGCGGCACCGGCTGATCCGGCAGCAGCTCCCCCTCCGTCACCTCCAGCCGCTGGGTCCAGCGATCCC
>JAYKJA010000022.1:0-2964 GCA_035285905.1 Synechococcaceae cyanobacterium | reverse complement strand
GGGGTCACGGCCAGCCGGTGGTGGCTCAGGGAGGTTCCGACAGGGGTCGCGCGGGGGGCTGTCGGGACTGTCGGAAGTGTCGGAAGTGTCGGACCCCCCTCTCCGAGTCAGGGGCTTAGCCAGCTGTCTTTGGGTAGGTTCCGACACTTCCGACGGTTCCGACGCATCCAACAGCCCCCCGCGCGGGGGTGTCGGAACCCCCCGGGCTGGCGCTGCCTCCACGGGCCAGAACCAGGTGGCCCGCCCCTGCAGCCCCACCTCCTTCGCGCTCTGCAGCAGTCCCTTCTTCGCGAGGGCCTTCAGGGTTCGCAGCGCGATGTCGGCGCCGTGGGCACCCATGTCGATGGCTCCGGCAATGGCGCGGGCGTCGGTGCGGCGGCTGCCGTCCTCCCATGCTTCGCGCACAAGGTCGAGAACGTCGGCCTGGCGATCGTTCAACCCGTCCTCCAGTTCCTGCAGCCTCTGCGCGAAGGCGACGGACTCGGCGCTGCCGTGACTGACCCAGCCATCGTCTCGGCGCTCGATCAGCAACTGCCGCGGCGCCCCGGCACGGCCTGACGTCTTCACGACGATCCGGGGATCGTGAGGCGCTGCCGGGTTGCTGCTGGCCATCTGAGCCAGGCTGATTACCTGCGATGCGACGGCAGGGAGCGCCGTGCTGCCCCGGCTGGCCAGCGCTGCCCCTTCTGCAGCTCGGCCCTTGCTGGCGTGGTGAATGGCCACAACGGTGGCGCCGTGGGGCTCGACCGCTTCCATAAGGTCACGGATCGGCTCGGCAATCTCGGCGCTGTTTTCGTCGATGCCAAGCGGGCCAGTGACGGCGGCAATGGAGTCGATCAACACGAACAGCCCAGGGTTATCCGCCGCGTAGGTGGCGATCGTCTCGATCCCTTCAGGCGAAAGATGCAGTGACTGGCCGGAGTGGGCCAGGCCAACCAGCGGCGGCAGGATCCGGCCGCGCATCTTCCCGCTGCTGTCCCCGGTTGTTTCCAGTAGCCCCACCTCCTCCAGCATCCGTGCCCAGTCCGACAAGGGCTGATCGGTGCCGACGATCAGCACCGGCGGGCATGGGCCGATCAGCGGCATCCCCAGGAAGCTCTCCTCACCACGGCACCAGGCGCCGAGCATGCCGAGCATCAGGGAGGTCTTGCCGACCTTCGGCAGGGCAACCAGCAGGTTGAGCGCTGCCGGCATGACCATCCCTTCCCAGAGCCAGCGGGTGGGGGTGATGTCAAGCCAGGCGCCTGGCGCGATCAGGCCAGCCCCTCCAGCAGCGGCGCGGCGGGCATCCCAGACATAGCGCCTCAATTCGTCGTCCCTGAGGGTCAGATCAAGCGCTTCGGCTTCTGCGCGTAGGAGCGGCAGCCGATCAGCGAATGCTGTGCCATTGGCGACCAGCTCAGCGGCCAGGCGCCGGAGTCTGGTGATCTTCTGCGCGGGCGTCAGCGGGGCGTCCTTGCGCTTCTGGGGCGCTGCAGTGGGATTCTGGGGCGTCGGGGCGTCGTCGGTGGTCGGGGCGCCGTGCTGCGCCGTGCTGCCCCGGCTGGCCCTGCGCTCCTGGCGCTGGTGGTAGGCGAGCCGTCTCTGCAGGTTCGGCAGATCTGTTGATGGTGTGACGTCCGGGCGCGTCCCCTCGAAGCGCTGCCAGGCGCGGCGGGCATTGAAGCTGCTGTCCTTGGCAGCGGCGGCAGTGATGTGCTGCTGCCACAGCTCCCGGGCGGTGGGCGTTGGGCGGTGGCCCTGCTGCAGGATCCACTGCTCGGTGCCAACCAGGTCGGCGGCGGCCTTCAGCTGGTCGTCGTTCCAGCTGCCGGGCGTGCCGCCGGACTCGATCAACTGCCGGGTCCACTGGCTGATGAACTCGATCAGCGGCAGGGCCAGCCCGGTGGCGGGCGGTGGCGTGGTGGGCGGTGCGGCCGGTGCCGGTGGCTTCAGCATCGCCTCTATCAGCGTGATCGGCGCCTCTGCGAGGGGCAGATCAGCAGGGCAGCGGCCAGGCAGCCAGCGATACGGCTCCTTTGTATCGGGGTGGATCGACGGCGGCAGGACTGACTGGTGACCTGTCCACCTGAGCTCCAGTTGCTCGCCGGTGGTGCCGGTGGCCATCACCCGCTTGTTGCGCATCGCCTGCCAGTACCGCTCCGGCACCTGCAGGGCGAGCTGCCAGCGACCAGGGCGGCCACTGCTCCACTGCCAGGACGGCGGCAGCGGCTGGCCCTGCAGCAGCTCCTGCAGGACCGGGCCAGCGGCGCCGCCGTCGTGATCGACCAGCAGGATGCCGCCGCTGATCGGGCCGGAGAGCATGCCCACTCCGGTGGCCTCGCCACTGCTCAGGAGTTGGGCGATGCGCTGCCGATGGTGGCCTTTGCGCTGCCAGCCGCTGCCGATGGCGGCCTTTCCTCGCACGGCGACCAGGGCCAGCTGCGGGGGCAGTTGCTGGACTGCCGCGGACAGACGCGTAGCACCTTCCGTCACGGCCGCGGGGCCGGTAGGATTCGCTTGTGACATGGGGCTTTCGGGCTCTGTGGCGATCCGGTCAGGAGTGGTGTCCGCCGGGTTGTTGTTGTTTTCTGCGCAGTCCCCGCCGGTCCTTGGATCGGCGGGGACTGTTGCTATCAGGGTCCCGCGCCGGAGCGACGTCGGCCAGTCCCTGCCCCTGACCTTGGCCCGGCGGGGGCGGTTCTGACCAGTGGCGCGGGCGCTAGCGGTGGTGTGGCGTGAGGAAAGGGGGCTGGCCCCATGCCAGCCCGTGGGCACCCACAACCGGGGCGGACGGCCGGGGCTAGGAGCTGTCCGCCCCCTCGTCGAGCTCCACAGTCCCCAGGCGTCCGAGCCGGGCGGTGATCCGGGCGCGGGCCGGCTGGTTCAGCTCCGCGGCAACGCTGTCGATGTGGCCGCACTCGTCGACCAGGGCGTCGCCCATGACCCAGTTGCGGGCGGCCGGGCGCGGGCGGCGGCGGCGGC
>JAYKJA010000021.1:0-3323 GCA_035285905.1 Synechococcaceae cyanobacterium | reverse complement strand
TCCCCCTCCAGCAGCACGCCCCGCAGGCCCTCGGCGTCGATGCAGCGGTTGCGCTGCCCCTGGCCCCGGCCGATCGCCGGCACATAGTTGTGCTCCGGGCTGCCGTCATCGCGGAACTCCACCGCGGCGGTGGGGTCGGTGTTGGTGAACCAGCCGACGGTGTTGCGCCAGCTCAGCAGCAGCGACAGCTCCAGGGGCTGGTCGCCGGGATTGGCCAGGGTCCAGGCGAACACCGCCAGCGGATAGCTGCTGCGGCGGTAATCCCCCGGCAGGATCGGACTGAAGGCCTCGCAGCGGACCTCGGCCCGGAACACACCGGTGTAGTCGGTCTGGCTGAGGGGATAGCGGGCGGTGTAGGTGCCGCTGCTCTGCCCGGGGGTGCTGGCCGGATACCAGGACCAGGCCGGCAGGGGTTCGCCGGCGTCGGGCCGGGAGGCATCGGCCTGCGGCTTCACCGCCAGGGCATGGGCGCGGCGGTCCGTGCCGTCGTGCTCATAGAGGGCGAACTGGCAGTCAGGCAGGGTGCCGAACCAGTGCTCGCCGCCGTCGAGGTGCCACAGGTTGAAGGCGCCGTCCGGGGCGCGGGCGATGCAGCCGGCCCCGAAGCCCCCCAGGGGCATGCCGTGGTTGGGGCCGTCGTCCAGGTTGCTGGCGTAGCGGACGGTGTACGGCTTCTCCCAGGGCAAGCCGAAGGGGCGGCTCCAGCTGGCCGGCAGCGCCGCCTCAGGGTCGCCCCCCCGACCCACGCCGACCCGGCGCAGCAGGGAGTCGAGGGCGGACGGGCCGGAGCGGTCCATGGGGCAGCCTGGAGGGCCCCCAGCTTGTCAGATGCAGGCAGGTGTTTCAGGGGGTGCAGCGGGCCGGTGGAGCGGCTCTGACCGGCGGCGGCTCCGTGGCGGCAACATGGGCGCCACGCCGCCGCGGTCGGTTGTTCACCGCGCCGCGATCGACCGCTGCATGACCGCTCCGTCCCGCGACCACCTCGCCTATCGGCCGGAACTGGACGGGTTGCGGGCCGTGGCGGTGCTGGTGGTGATCCTCAACCACCTCAATCCCGCCTGGCTGCCCTCGGGATACCTGGGGGTGGACCTGTTCTTCGTCATCTCCGGCTATGTCGTCACCGGCTCTCTGGCGACGCGGCGATGGACCGGCTGGCGCTCCACTCTCTCCCGTTTCTACCAACGGCGTTTCCGCCGACTGCTGCCGGCGCTGCTGCTCTGCATCGCCACCACGACGCTGCTGTTCGCCGCCGTGGTGCATCCCGGGGACGATGTGTTCAAGCCGCTGTTGCGCACCGGCATGGCGGCCCTGTTCGGGATCTCCAACCTCTACCTGCTGCGTCAGGGCAACGACTATTTCTCCAGCGACAGCAGTTTCAACCCCTTCCTGCACACCTGGTCGCTGGGGGTGGAGGAACAGTTCTATCTGGTCTGGCCGCTGCTGCTGCTCGCCTGCGGCCTCGGCGGCGCCGCCCCGGCCGCCTTCCGGCGGCGCCTGGGCCGGCTCTGCCTGGCGCTGTCCGCCGCCTCGCTGCTGCTGATGGTCTGGCTTGTCGCCCGGGGGGAGGCCGGCGCCGCCTTCTATCTGATGCCGGCGCGCTTCTGGGAGCTGGCCGCCGGCGCCCTGGCCTGGCTGTGGCTGCAGCGCTGCACGCCGGCGGTTGACAGCTCTGCGGCCCCCCGCCCGGCCTGGCCGGCGGCGCTGCTGCTGCTGCTGTTCGCGGCCCTGATGGCGGTGCCCCATGACGGGCAGTTCGCCGCCACCCTGGCCTGCGTGCCGCTCAGCGCCGGGTTGCTGGTGCAGCTGCAGGCCGGCCGCGGCGTCGGTCGCTGGCTGGCCCGGCCGCTGCCCCTGGCCATCGGCCTGGCCTCCTATTCGCTCTACCTCTGGCACTGGCCGGTGATCGTGCTGGCCCGCTGGAGCGTGGGCCTGTCCGCCTGGACCCTGCCCGCCATCCTGCTGCTGATCGGCGCCCTGAGCTGGGGCTCCTTCCGCCTGGAGACCCGCCTGCGGCGTCCGCCGGCGCCGACGGCCCCGTTCCCGGCGCGGGCGCTGCTGACCTATCCGGGCCTGGCGCTGCTGCTGGCCGCCGCCATCCACGCCCTGCTGGGCCCGGCCCGGGCCAGCCTGTTCCTCGGGGATCGCTCGCGGATCGGGCTCGATCTGAGCCACTCCCGCGGCATCGCCGGCACCACCCTCGACACCACCCACTGCTTCCGCGATCCGACGGCGCCGTTGCAGGCCGATCCCGACGACGGGCCCTGCCGGCTGGAGCGCCATCCGGGGCGTCCGACCCTGTATTTCGAGGGGGACAGCCACACCGAGATGTTGATCCCCCTCGGGGGCCGCGTGCTGGAGGGTTCGCAGCTGAACGTGGCGTTCTTCGCCCGCGGTGGCTGCCCGCTGCCCTGGTTCAGCGGCTGGCCCGGCCACGACAGCGCCCGCTATGCCCTGTGCGCTCCCCATGACCGCCAGCGCAGCCGGGCCCTGCTGGAGCGCCTGCGGCCCGGTGATCGGCTGGTGCTGGTCAGCAACCTGCCCGGCTATCTGCTCGATCCGGACCCGGCCCTGCAGCGACGTCGCCTCGCGGCCTACAGCCAGGCCCTGGACGAGCTGGCGGCCCGGGCCCGGAGTCGCCGGGTGGAGCTGCTGGTCTTCGCGCCCCTGCCGGGCTTCCCGGCCCGCAGCGGTCTGGCGGCACCGGCCAGTCTCTGTCTGCAGGAGTGGTACCGGCCCGCCTGGGCGCTCGATCCACACTGCCGGCCGATGCTGAGCTCCCGCGACGGGCAGCAACGCCGCCTGGCCCCCGTGCAGGCGGCCCTGCAGGAGCTGGCGGCGCGCACGCCCAACCTGCAGGTGTTCGATCCCTTTCCCGCTGTCTGCCCCGCCGGGGCCCCCTGCAGCACCCACCGTGGCGCGCAGATGCTGTTCACCGACAGCAACCACCTCAACCGCGCCGGCGCCCTGCTGGTGGCTGAGCGCTTCCTGGCGTTCCTGGCCGGTCGCGAGCGCTCCGCAGGCGGCGGCGCCGGCTCCTAGCCCAGCTCCTGTTCGTTCAGTTCCTGCTCGATCAGGGCATCGAGCGTCGCGGCTGAGCGCACCAGGGCCTGATACCGCTGCAGCACCCGGCGGTTGCGCTCCAGCCAGCCGGCGGCCTGGCCCGGTGTGGGGCTGCTGCCCAGGCCGTCGTCGCCGTCGAGCAGCTCCAGCTCCTTCTGCTGGCTCAGCAGGGCCAGCACCAGGGCATGCAGGCGCTGGCGGCGGTCGGCGGAGGACATGGTGAGCGGCAAGGGGCGAGCTGAGGCCAGCCTGGCGCTGGGGGG
>JAYKJA010000020.1:0-22471 GCA_035285905.1 Synechococcaceae cyanobacterium | reverse complement strand
TAACGGATGGTTGCGGGAGGCGGAGGGTGCCGGCCCAGCAGCGGTTCCGATGGCTGCCATCAGCCGGGCTGATCAATGGCGGGAAACCCAGGTGCCGCAGGCGTTCTCGCGGCCCTGGGCCCGGCGGGAACGGGGCGTCATCGGGACTGAGGGTTTCGGCGGATCACCTGGCGTCTGCCAGGAGGGGTGGAGGCGAGATCCGCGGACAGGCCGCTGCGCAGGGTTCGGTTCTCCGCTGCGTCCCCGGACCTCCGCGGCACCATCCGCTGCCGCTGGCGCCGACCGCCAGGGTGACTCCTGCACGTCCAGCAGCCATCGAACCGCTTCCCTCCCAGCGCAGAAGACCGTGTCTCCGCGGCACCCAGGCCTGGTCTCAAGGCCCTCTGCTCTGGTCTGCTGCTGCACTCCCGCTGCCGCCAGGCGCAGCGGCAGCCGCCTGAGGGCCACTGCCACTGCCCAGCTCCGTTCGGCTTGTGGCTGCCTCGTCCCGCGAGAGGCCGCAGGCTCGTGGACGCAAGGAGGCGAGCGCGATCAGACCGTCGGTTCCTGTCGCCGGAGCGTTGCCACCCAGGAACCGGCGAACCTGCAGCCAGGGGGGCGATGCGCGACGGAGGCTCAGCGGCGCGGGGGTGACCACAGGGTGCAGACCGCCACCGATCGCCCCTGCTGATCGAGGCGTTCGCAGCCGATGTGCGTCGCCCGTGGTCGGTTCAGCAGGATGTCGGTGTGGAGAGGAGAGGTCAACCAGTGGCGCACGATCCCATCGGGGTTCCAGTTTCCGGTCGGCCGCGGACAGGCGATCACTTCGCTGGTGGGCATCAGCGGCTGTTGTGCGGCGGTCCCGGCCTGCAGCGCCTGCCAGCGGGCCAGGTCGTGGTCGCAGTTGCCCGTCTGCAGGATCCCCGCCAGCACCGGCCTGAGGTACGTGCTGTTGATCTCGCTCAACGCTTCCGGTAGCGGTTGCAGGGGCCCCCGCCCGACCTGCTGCCTGGCCTCGTTGATGCTCACCATCAGGGCATCCGGAGGCGGGCCCGAGCTCAACCGGCGGGTCTGCTCCGGCGCCGACGCCGTTTCCTCGAAGAGGGCTGGATACAGTCGCCGCAGGCTCTGGTTCAGGGGGCCCTGCTCGGCCAGCGGTGTTCGGAAGTCCTTGAACAATGGGCCGGCCAGAAGTTGGCGGACCTCCTCCAGCGTCAGCGCCGTGAGCAGCGCCATCGTGCCATTCGCCGCCAGGCGTGCCTTCTGACCGGCCAGCACTGTGCGGCTGGAGGTTGATGCGGACCCGGCTGCCTGGACCGGTTCCAGTTGCAGCTCCCCTTCGAGCACCTTCACCTCCGCTTCCCCACTCTCTGCCAGGCTGACGACGTAATTGGTGCCTCGCACGCTCAGCCGCGCCGACCGCAGGCAGGCGTTCTGGCGACCCGACACGAGGATTTCGCCGCGGCTGAGCAGGAAGCAGGTGCTCCCGAGGCGCAGCAACGAATAGCGATTCAGCCGACCGCTTGCCCCGGTGTTGAAGTGCAGCTGCGCACGGCTGGCTTCGCTGCGGATGTGCTCCGGACTGTTCGCCTGTTCGCCGGGCCGGGCACGGTGGCTCTCGATGAACAGGGCGTTGCCGTCCATGATCTCCTGCACCACTGCGGTGGACGCGGGCTGCGGCTGCGCCAGGAGAGGCAGCGGCTTCGCTGCCTGCAGGGACGCTCCAGCCATCAGCGCCAGCAAGGCCCGGAATGGATGCATGCGTCTGAGCGCCTTGGGCTGGATCATCGGCACCGCAAAGGAGGTGGGCCGTGGGTGAAGCCTATGGCAGAGGCGATGCACTGACGACTTCCACTGCCATACCCTCACAGGCGCGGCAGGACATGTCTACCGAAAGGAGCCTTGCTGCAGCGTTCGCAGGACTGACGGTCCGCCAGGATCTGGAGGTCGGCAGTGGCTGCTCGATGGTCCACCGGCAGCCTGCATCGAGGCCCCAGCGCGGAAGGTTCGCTGTCTACCCCTTGGACTGACTCAACATTTCAGTGGTGATCGGTGCACTCAGCAGCGCATGGCGCAGGGCTTTATTGGTTCGGGGTACGGCAGAGCGGGCGATTCCCAGGGCTTATGCAAAAAGGAATTGTGGCTCATCTGTCTCGCCCCAGATTGAGATTGTTGTGCCCGCGGGCCTCTTGGCAATTTCTTCGCGAACGGCAGAATTGATTGTCTCCAGAATCATGGGGGTCAATCTGTCCGTTTCATGGGGGTTGACCCTCTCCCCGTCGATGCGAAACTCTGGAAACTTGCCATTGAATTCTTCGCACCCTAATCGTGTGAGTAAATCGGCGAAGCGAAGAAGTGACTGTTTGTCTTCGCAGTACACGGCTTTATTGCTGCTGAAGATGGATCCTCCCCATGCTGTAATCTCCGGCGAGATCCCGGAGTTGTCGGCAAGGACCCAGAAGTCGGCGTATTTGCGGTAGAGATAGGTAAAATTCAGCAAAGACTTCGAGAATCTGGAGATCAGGGAGTCAAGAGGGATGTAATGCTTCCCGACGAGCGCTCTCTGGACGACCCTGATGACTGAGAGTTCGTGCGATCTCAGCCAGATAAAGGAGATATATATGCGGTAACCATTGGCTTTGAGCTTCTTGAAAGTCTGTTGATAAGCCAGGCCGGATAGTGTTGTCTCCAGTGCAAAGTTGTTCCGACGCGAGATGTGCTCATCAATGCTTCTCAAGGCAAGGCGGCCGGCCGCGAGTGTCGAGACCCCGTGCTGGCTGGCAATGGTATCCGCATTGACAAAGTTCTCGGCTGGGATCTCCCCTGGGACATAGGGGCTTGCGTCCTGGGAGATCGAGCGAATGGCGGGAAAGATTGTGGATTTGCCTGCTCCATTGGGTCCGGCGATGATCAGGGCGTCGCGGTGGGGCGAAGACATCACTTTTTCTCTTGCTATTCTGATCTAATTCTACCCCCTCTTCTTTGTTTCCTGCGTCGGCCGCCGTTGGCATCCTCGGGTGGGAACAGGCGACCGGCATGGTCGTCGATGATCAGTCAGGGTGGCCAAGGTAGGGATTGTCGCTGCAGGCCTCCAGCAGTCGGCCGCTGGCCGTGGGACAGCCTCCACCCTCCACGATTGTCAGCGTCCGGCCGCCTTCCCTGTGGTTGAAGAAATCCAGAAACCTGGCCACACTGCGGCCCGAGTTGAAGCCGATCATGCGTACATCGGACGGCATGTAATAACACTCGCCCGCCACTTTCCGGATTGCTGGACGTCCTTCGATGTACAGGCTCAGCTCGCCTTCGAGCACACAGGTCACGCCACCGTCGTCATGTCTGTGAATCGCCGACCGCGTCCGGGGCGGACGCTGGCTGAGAAACACCGTCGTGACCCGGCCCTGCTGACGGACATGGTCAATCATGGTGACGGAGGAGGCCTGGGTCGGGTGGGGCGGTAAGGCGCCGCTGCGAATCAGTTCCTCAAGTGTTCCCGCCCGTAGTGGCGATGGGAATGCAGAGTTCAGGCAGGTGGAGTACAGGCTCAGCAGCAGGCCGAACACCAGGCGATTCACCATAGAGTCTCCCGGGTTGAGGGAACTCCGCCGATCCAAGCACGATCCCGGGTTCCGGCCCGGGGCGATGCCGCCCAGCGCTCCTGGGTCAGGCGTGTCGGCAGAATGCCGCTGAATCGGCCCCTGAATGGAGTGACCTGGGGGAAATGGGGGTCCCGGGGATCGAACCCGGCTCAGGCGAATTATGAGTTCGCTGCATTCACCAGATTGCTAGACCCCCGCGCCTGGGCAGGCCCGCGGCCGCCCTTCACCAGAGCCCGCGCACCGGCTGCTGGGACCAGTCGCTGGTGGGGGCGGTGACGGGGGTGGCGGAGAGGGGATCCTGCGGCGGGGCGCTGTACATCGACATGCCCAGACTGGTGCGGTATGGGTTGGCCAGATCGGGGGTGCGCAGCGGCAGCGGCGCGCTCTGGGCGTCCAGCATGCGGTCGTAAAGGTTGTTGATCGCCGAGCCATCCCAGACGATGGCCTGATCCGGGAAGCCGAAGCCCATCATCCGCGTGCCGTCGCCTCCGCCCATGGCGATGCCGAGGAAATCGGTGAGCTGGTGGGTGATGTCGATGCCGCGGGCGAAGGGGGCGGAATAGGCGTAGTAATGCCGGTTGACCACGTCCGTCACCGACATCGCCGGACTGCAGCGGGTCACCTCCACCGGGGCCAGGGGCATCGCTCCGGCGGTCACCGGTGGCGCCTCGATCGTGGTGGTGCACACCATCGGACCGCTGCGGTTCTGGGCCAGGCCCGCAGCGGGAAGCATCGCCGCCAGCAGCAGGGCGGATCCCAGCAGCCGTCCAGCCGGGCGAGCGTTCGCGGGGAGACGACGGGTCATGGCTCCAGCCGTTCCGGGCGGGCAGGGGGCCCGACCAAACTAGCTCCGTCAGCGGAGCTCCACCAGCCCTCCGCCCCCTGCCTCCCCGCCGCCCGCCGATGTCCGTTCCCCCCAGCGACCCCTCCCAGCAGCGCGCCCTGCTGCGCGACCTGCTCGCCCGTCTCGCGTATCGCCATGGCGAGTTCACCCTGGCCTCGGGCCGCCGCAGCGACCATTACGTCAACTGCAAGCCGGTCAGCCTCAGCGGCGTCGGCCTGGCCGTGCTCGGCTCGCTGCTGCTGGAGCAGGTTGAGCCGGACTCCGTCGCCGTGGCCGGCCTCACCCTCGGCGCCGACCCGCTGGTCAGCGCTGTGGCACTGCAGGCCGCCCTGGCCGGCCGCAGCCTTGACGCCCTGATCGTGCGCAAGGAGGCCAAGGGGCACGGCACCGGCGCCTGGCTGGAGGGCCCCCTGCCCGCCGCCGGCAGCCGCATCACCGTGCTCGAGGACGTGGTCACCACCGGCGGCTCGGCGCTCAAGGCGGTGCAGCAGCTGCGGGAGGCCGGTTATGAGGTCGCCCGCGTCGTGGCGATCGTCGACCGCCAGGAGGGGGGGCTCGAGGCGATGACCGCCGCCGGACTCGAGCTGCGCAGCCTGTTCCTGCTGGAGGAGGTGGCCGCCGTCGCCGCCGCCGCCCGCTGAGGGCCTTTGCCAGGCTGGGGGCCACGACCGATCCGGGGCTGCCTGCGCGGCGGATCGGCCGTGACCTCCCCCGCCTGCCCTGCCGCGCCCGATGTCGCGATCCCCTGCCGCTTCCCCTCCCTCGCCGGCCTCCCCCTGGGACTGGCGGCCTGGGGAGCCCTCCCTGCTGCTGCAGCCGCTGACGCTGCTGCGGCTGGACGGCCCCGACACCCGCCGCTTCCTGCATGGCCAGACCACCCAGGCGATCGAGGCGGCGGCTCCGGGGGCCCGGCTGTCCGCCTGCTGCGTCGGGCCGACCGCCCGGATGAAGGCCCTGGTCGAGGTGCTGGTCGACGCCGATGGGGCCTGGCTGGCGATCACCCAGGGCGATGGCGAGGCCCTGCACCAGGCCTTCGACCGGGTGCTGTTCCCCGCTGATGCGGTGCGCCTGCAGCCCCCCCGCCCGGCCCTGCTGTGCACCCCCCTCGGCCCCGATCCGGCCGCTCCCGGCCCGGATCCGCAGGAGCACTGGCGCCCGGCCGAGGCCGGCCAGGGCTGGTGGCTGGGAGAGTCGCTGCTGCTGGGGCCCCTCTCCGCCCCCGCATCCGCCGGCGATCCGGCCGTGCCTCCCGCCGGGCTTCCGGCAGCCCTGGCCGGACGGCGGGTCCTCTCCGCCGCAGAGGCCGAACGCTGGCGCCTGCAGCAGGGCCACCCCGCCATCCCCGGCGAGCTCAATGACGACACCAATCCCTTCGAGCTGGGGCTCGCCGCGCGGGTCAGCCTCGGCAAAGGCTGTTACGTCGGCCAGGAGACCCTCGCCAAGCTGGCCACCTACGACGGCGTCAAGCAGCAGTTGCGTCGCTGGTTCTGCGTGCTGCCGCCGGGTTCCCCCAGCCAGCCTCCCCGCCCCGGGCAGGAGCTGCGCACCCCGGAGGGGGAGAGGGCCGGGCGGGTGACCTCCTCCCTGGCCCTGGCGGATGGCCTCTGGATCGGTCTGGCGCTGGTGCGTCGCGCCCAGCTGGAGGCGGACGGACTGTCCCTGGCCGAAGGGGGGGTGACCCTGTGGATGTCAGCGCCGGCGGAGCTGCTGCCGCCTCCGCAGGGCCCAGGCTCCAGGCCCCGGCCCTGATGCCCTCGCGGCCGCCTGCCCCGGCCAGCGTCCTGGCCAGCGGCATCGCCGCGGCGAGCGCCGGGAGGCGACGGCGCTCAGCCCCAGGCCCCGGGCCCTGGCCACGCGAGCTCAGGCTCAGGCGTTCAGTCCGGGCCTGGATCGCCGTCCTGGTGCAGCAGCCAGGCCGCCACGGCCCAGGTGGCGAGGCTGTCATCGCGGTTGTAGCGGAAGATGCGGGCCAGTCGCTGGGCTCCCACCGCGCGCCGCCCCGCCCGTCCGCGCTCCTGCCGCCACTGCCGCCACCACAGCAGGCAGCGGGCGCCGTCGGCTCCCTCCTGACTCCAGCGGAATCCCAGCCAGCCAGCCACCGCCTTGAGCCCGTAGCTGTTCACCGGCAGCAGCCAGTGCTGCTTCAGCCGCTGGTGCACGTCGATCAGCCGTTCCTTCAGGGCCGCCCGCTCCGCCTCCGGCGCCCCCTGGCGCTCCGCCAGCCGCAGCAGCCCCAGCGATTCGGTCTCGCCGTAATGCAGCACCGGCCAGTCCGGGTAGTGCTGCAGCAGTGACCGCAGCCGCAGCCACAGCCGGCGTTCGCCGTGTTCCTGCAGGGCCAGCAGCGGCTGGTAGCTGGAGTGCAGCGTCGGATCGGGCCAGTGCCCCGCCCCATCCCGCCGCAGTCGCACCACCCCGTGCAGGAAGTCGTCGCGGGCGTCGGGATCGGATTCGATGTCGTAGATCAGCACCCCCGCCGCCCGGCTGAGCTCCGGCAGGGCCGCGGTCTCCAGCAGCCGTCGCGGCCGGCCCTCCGCCTGCACCTGCGCCTGGGCCACCAGTTTCGGCGCCACCTCGCGGTGCTGTTCGCCATGCACCGCCAGCTGATCGGCCAGCCGTCCGGGATCGGCCTCCGCCAGCTCCCGCAGGTTGCCGATGCCCACCTCGAGCAGCAGGTCGCGGCGCTTGCCTCCGATGCCGCTCACCTCGCTCAGATGGCCGGCGCTGCCCGCTTCGGCATCGCACAGGCCCCGCCAGCTGCAGAGCACGCATTTGCGGCGGTCGTTCACCAGCGGCGGCGGTTGCGGTCGCTCCAGGTCCACCGCCAGCCGCTCCAGCGCCTGCTCGGTCTGGCTGAGCAGGCTGGGGGTGAGGGCCAGGCGCTCCTGCTGCAGGTCGCGGTCGCCGCCCGCCACCAGCAGGCCATGGGGTACCGGAGCCCGCTGGTGGCCTGCCAGCAGCTGGCCCTGCAGGGCCAGGGTCAGGCGATGTTCGCGGGTGGCATTGCGGCCCTGGCGCCCCAGCACCGGCCGGTAGGCGAAGGGGCCCCAGCGGCTTTCTCCCTCCACCCGCTGCAGCAGCTGGGGGTGGGCCTCCAGCTCGAGGCCGTCGCGGCTGCGGCCCCTCAGGCGCAGGCCCACCAGGGCTGCCGCTCCCGTCGCCGCCGCCGCTTCCCCCCGGCCCGGACGGTCCGGCACCAGGGCGATGAAGCTGCGCAGCTGATCGTCCAGGGCCAGGCTGCGATGGGCGGTCCACTGCCGGCGCTGCTGGGGACCATGCCGATCCAGCCAGGCGCGGCGGCGGCAGCGCAGCCAGCTGCGCAGCAGGCGGTCGGTCAGGGGCTGCTGCATCGCCTCAGGCTAGGGGTGTCGGGGCGATCGCCAGAGGGTCGGCGAGGCGGGCTTCAGGGCGCAGCCCCGCGCAGGGGGAACAGGGACTGCAGGTGGTGGAAGTGCTGCTGCCACTCCCGCCGCACCATCGGCCGCAGCAGCACGAACAGGAAGCGCCTGAACCGGCTGCGGGTGCGCAGTCGCACCCGGAAGGTGAGCGTGCAGGCGTCGCTGCTCTCCGCCCTGAAGTGGAATTCGGCCTGGCAGGGCCAGGGCCGCGTCGGGGAACGGCCGTTGACGTCGGTGTGCATCGTGATCCGCTCGTAGGGAGTCCAGTCGACGATGCGGTGATGCATCGTGTAGCCGCCGTGGTCGCAGTGGCTCTGCCAGCCCACGCCGGTGCGACCGGCATTGCCGGCCTCGATGCGGATGCTGCGGATGTCGCGTTGCCACAGCGGCCGGAGTTCCGGATGGGTCACGTATCCCCAGACCTCCTGGACCGGAGCCTGGATCGGCGTGACGATCTCCAGGGCCAGCGGATGGGCATCGAGGGCGTTGCGGTAGCGCTGGCGAAATCCCTCCACCGTCGTGGCGAGGTCGGCGATGCCGGTGGCCACGCTGCCGAAGGAGTCGATCTGCTCCTCATGGGCGATCAGCCCCAGGCCCGTGGGTGCGGCCAACCAGGAGGTTGCGCTGCCATAGCAGGAGGCCTGCATGAAGGTTCGGGTGACCAGGGCATAGGAGCGGATTCCGGTGCTCTCGATCACGCGGTTCTTCAGCAACCGGTGCACCAGCACCACATCCGTGCCGATCAGCTGTTCGCCCCGCGGGGTGATCTGCTGGACGTACTCTCCGAAATGGGCGACGAACTTCAGGTCGAGATCGGAGACCGAACGGCAGGCGCCGCAATCGCAGGTGCTGTTGCGCACCATCTGCTCCCGTCGCAGTGTGAAGGCGCCGTAGCAGGTCTCGATGCGGGTGAGGATATGTTCCGCATCGCTGACACGCTCCCCCGGGGCATACACAAACACCGCATCACCCTCGAGTTCCACGAACTCCAGCGGGTCGTTGAGGTTCTCGATCACCACATGGACGAGATCGTGCAGGATCCCCTGGGCGTGCCTGAGCTCGGTGCTGGTGATGAAACCGGTGTAGCCGCTGATGTCGGCAATCACGAAATACCCCTCTCGCACGCGGCGATCAGCGGTGACCCTGCGCTGTCTGCCGCCTGCAGTCATGGCCTGTCGATCCCGAAGGCGATCTCCTGCGGCCAGCAAACCCCGCCCGTCGCGGCGGTCCGCCCGGCCGTGGGCAGTCCCTCGGGTGGCCTGCCCAGCGGCCGGCACCCGCCGGCGCCGTGGCCGCATCTCCCCCTGCTACGACCTGCCTCATCCCGTCCGCGTCTGCCATGGCCTCTGCGCCCCTGCCCCTGGAGGCCGCTCCGATCGCCTTCGGCACCGACGGCTGGCGCGGCATCCTCGGTGTGGACATCACCGTGGAGCGCCTGCTGCCGGTGGCGGCGGCGGCGGCGAGGGAGCTGGAGGCCTCCGCCCCGCCGGAGCTCGACAGCCGCGAGGTGGTGATCGGCTATGACCGCCGTTTCCTGGCGCCGGAGCTGGCTGAGGCGATCACGGCGGCGGTGCGCGGCGTCGGGCTGGAGCCGCTGCTGGCGGAGTCCGCCACCCCCACCCCCGCCTCCAGCTGGGCGGTGGTGGAGCGTCGCGCCCTGGGGGCCCTGGTGATCACCGCCAGTCATAACCCTCCGGAATGGCTGGGCCTGAAGATCAAGGGGCCGTTCGGCGGCTCGGTCGAGGGGGACTTCACCCAGCGGGTCGAGCGGCGCCTGGCGGCGGCCGGCGTGGCGGTGCCGATCCCCGGCCCCTGCCCGCGCTTCGATGCGCTCGGCTCCTATGTGGCCGGCCTGCGCTCCCGCCTCGACACCGACGCCCTGGCCCAGGGCCTGCAGCGCCTGGGCCTGCAGGTGATCGTCGATCCGATGCACGGCTCCGCTGCCGGGGTGCTGCCGGCCCTGCTGGGAGAGCAGGCGGTGGCCAGCGGGGTGATCCGCGAGATCCGCAGCGGGCGGGACCCGCTGTTCGGAGGCCATCCCCCCGAACCCCTGGCGCCCTACGTGCAGGAGCTGGTGGAGGCGGTGCGGCAGTCCACGGCGGCGGGTCGGCCGGCCATGGGTCTGGTCTTCGACGGCGATGGCGACCGCATCGCGGCGGTGGATGAGACCGGCCGCTTCTGCAGCACCCAGCTGCTGATGCCCCTGTTCATCGACCACCTGGCCCGGGCCCGAGCCCTGCCCGGCAGCGTGATCAAGACCGTCAGCGGCTCCGACCTGATGGCGCTGGTGGCCGAGGACCTGGGCCGCACCGTGCTGGAGAAGCCGGTGGGCTTCAAGTACATCGCCGCCGAGATGCTGGCGGGGGAGGTGCTGGTGGGCGGCGAGGAGTCCGGCGGCGTGGGCTTCGGCATGCACCTGCCGGAACGGGATGCCCCCTTCGCGGCCCTGCTGCTGATCGAGGCGCTGGTGGAGGGGGGCGTGCCCCTGGGCCAGCGGATCGCCGCCCTGCAGCAGCGCTGCGGTGGAGCCGCGGCCTACGACCGCCTCGACCTGCGCCTGGCTGACATGGCGGCCCGCACCCGCCTGGAGGCCCTGCTGGCCGAACGGCCCCCGGCGGAGGTGGCCGGCCTGCCGGTGCAGCAGGTGATCACCACCGACGGGGTCAAGCTGCGCCTGGGGCCCAGCCACTGGCTGATGCTGCGCTTCTCGGGCACCGAACCGCTGCTGCGGCTCTACTGCGAGGCCCCCACGGCGGAGCGGGTCGAGGAGGTGCTGGCCTGGGCCCGCCGGCTGGCCGAGACGATCTGAGCGTCTGCCGCCCGTTGCCGGCCTGAGGCTGCCCCGGGCTTCAGAGGCGGGACAGGGCGGCGCGGGTGTCCTTCAGGTCCTGGCGGCGGCGTTCCTCCTGGCGTTTGTCGTGCAGCTTGCGCCCCTTGCCCAGGCCGATGGTGATCTTGATCCACGACCCCTTGAGGTGGAGATTCAGGGGGATCAGGGTCAGGCCCTTCTGCTCCAGCGCCACCCGCAGGCGGTCGATTTCGCGGCGGTGGGCCAGCAGCCGGCGGGTGCGCAGCGGCTCGTGGTTGAAATAGGCGCCGGCGTGGCTGTGGGGGGAGATGTGGACGTTGTGAAGTTGCAGTTCATCGCCACGGATCAGGCAGAAGCCATCGCGCAGGTTCACCTGTCCGGCGCGGATCGATTTGACCTCCGTCCCGAGCAGTTCGATGCCGCACTCCAGGGTTTCGAGAATCTCGTACTGATGGCGTGCGAAGCGGTTGTCCGCCAGCAGGCGATGGGCCGGGTCCTGCGGCTTGCCACCGCCCCCCCTGCGGCCCGGTCCCTTCGCCATGGTGACTGCCTGGAAGGCTTCAGGTTAGGGGCTGGGGCTGGGGCCTCCGCGCCGCCATGGGCTCTCCGCCGGAGTCCCAGCGCGCGATGCGCTGCGGATCCCCCTGGCTGGGCACGGACTCCGCTGAGCTCTGACCCCCGGAGACCGTGTGCCCGGGGCCAGGCGGGGAGGAGATCGCGCCCCTGAAGTGGGCGCCGGCATCCCGGGCGCCGGGGCCTGCCCGGGCTGTCCCCGGCTGCCTTCACCCCTGCAGGCCCGGTACCCTGCAGGCCATGGCGATCATCTCCTCCCAGTCGGGCCAGGCATCGCCGCGCCGCCGTCGCCGCGGTGACCCCGCCGCAGGCGCCCCGCCTGACCCCGCTGCCACCCCGTCCCGCCGCCTGCTCGATCCCCGGGCGGGCTCCCCCGCGGAGGACCGGGATGCCGGCGTCAGCTCCGGCCCGTTCCCGGAGGAGGGCGTCGCTGAGGGCGGATGCAGCGGCTCCACACCCGGTTCCGCCTCGCGCGAGCCGGGGCAGCGCGAGGACAGCCTGCGGCCCCGCCGGCTCGACGACTACATCGGCCAGCGGGAGCTCAAGCAGGTGCTCTCCATCGCCGTGGAGGCCACCCGCAGCCGCGGGGAGGCCCTCGACCACGTGCTGCTGCACGGCCCCCCCGGCCTGGGCAAGACCACCATGGCCCTCGTCCTGGCGGAGGAGCTGGGGGTGCGCTGCCGCATCACCAGTGCGCCGGCCCTGGAGCGACCGCGGGACATCGTCGGCCTGCTGGTGAACCTGCAGCCCCGCGAGGTGCTGTTCATCGACGAGATCCATCGCCTCAACCGGGTGGCTGAGGAGCTGCTCTACCCGGCGATGGAGGACTTCCGCCTCGATCTGACGGTGGGCAAGGGCACCACCGCCCGCACCCGCAGCCTGCCGCTGGCCCCCTTCACCCTCGTCGGTGCCACCACCAGGGCCGGGGCGCTGAGTTCGCCGCTGCGGGATCGCTTCGGCCTGATCCAGCGGCTGGAGTTCTACGAGCTCGACGACCTGCGGGCGATCGTGGAGCGGGCCGCCGGGCTGCTGGCCCTGGAGCTGGAGGCGGAGGCGGCCCTGGAGGTGGCCCGCCGCTGCCGCGGCACTCCCCGCATCGCCAACCGTCTGCTGCGGCGGGTGCGCGATGTGGCGGCGGTGCGGGGACAGGGCCGCATCCATCCCTCCCTGGTGGAGGAGGCCCTCAGCCTGCACCGGGTCGATGGCTGCGGGCTCGATGCCTGCGACCGGCGCCTGCTCACCCTGCTGCAGCAGGGCTACGGCGGTGGACCGGTGGGGCTGGAGACCCTGGCCGCCGGGCTGGGGGAGGACCCCACGACCCTGGAGGCGGTGGTCGAGCCGTTCCTGCTGCAGCTCGGCTTCCTGCAGCGCACCCCCCGCGGTCGGGTGCTCACCGAGGCCGGTCGCGCCCACCTGCAGCGCCTGGCCGCGGCGGCGTCTTGAGCCCCGCCGCGCAGCGCGCCCCCTCCGGCTGCGCAGCGCGCTCCGGTCGGCGGCGCTCGGCCGGGCGGTCCTGCTCCCTAGCGTGCCGGGCCGGATCGGAGCCTCGTGTTGTTCAGCCCCAGTCCCAGGCCTGAGAGCGGGGTCCGTCGTGGCGCCCTGGCGCCGGCGGTGCATCCATGAGCGGCTGGCGCTGTCGGCTGGAGGTCGCTTCGGCAAGCGTGAGCCGCGGGCTGTCCCTGCGGTGGCGGTGGGGTCGGTCGGGCCCCGGACAGCGGCGGTGGCTCGCCTGGCCCTCCCATGCCGCTGCCTTGATCGCGGCCCTGTTGCTGGCGGGCCCTTGGCTCGGCGCTGCCGGGCCTGCCATGGCCGCGCTCGTCCCGCCGCAGGTGCCCGCGCCTCTGCCGGGCCCGTCTGCGCTGCTGGCCGGCCCCCTGGCGGTGAGCGGCGCTGCCGCCCCGGCGGTCGCAGCCGGAGCCGGCACGCCTGCCGAAGCGCCGGGTTCCTCGACCGGGGCCCCCCTCGCGGCCGCGGCCGGCGAGCCCTCGCGGCCGGCAGGCTCCACCGCCATGGGCCCTGAAGCCCGTGCCGCCGGCGCTCCACCCGCGGCCCCAGCGGTCACCGCCCGACCCGGAGAGCTGCCCTTCCTGTTCGAGCGGGCCCTGCAGGCCAGTCGCAGCGGCCGGTTCGGCGAGGCCCTGCCCCTCTGGGATCAGGTGCTCAGCCTGGCCCCCGGAGACGCCGCCGCCTGGAGCAACCGCGGCAATGTGCGTCTGACCCTGGGGGACCCCGAGGGGGCGATCGCCGATCAGGAGCGGGCCATGCAGCTCGATCCCCTCAATCCCGACCCCCACCTCAACCGCGGCACGGCCGAGGAGGCCCTGGGTCGCTGGCAGGACGCCGCCGCTGACTATCACTGGATCCTCGAGCGCGATCCGGCCGATGCCTCCGCGCTCTACAACCTGGGCAACGTCGAGGGCAGCCTGGGGCACTGGAGCCAGGCCCGCGACTGCTTCGATGCCGCCTTCAGCGCCCGGCCGGGGTTCGCCATGGCCCGCTCCAGTGCCGCTCTGGCCCGCTTCCAGCTGGGTGATCTGGCCGCGGCTGAGACCGAGCTGCGCTCCCTGATCCGCCGGTATCCCCTGTTCGCCGACGCCCGGGCCGCCCTGACGGCTCTGCTCTGGCAGCGCGGAGCCGGCGGGGAGGCCGAAAGCCACTGGGTCGCGGCCTCCGGTCTGGATCCGCGCTACCGCCAGGAAGAATGGCTGCAGCAGACACGGCGCTGGCCCCCCGAGCCGATCCAGGCTCTGCAGCAGTTCCTCACCCTCGCTTCGCCCCGCCCCTCCTGACCCGGAGGGCCGCGTCACCCCGGCCATGCCCACCCCCTTCCCCCCGCTGCAGACCGCCCCCTCCCCGCCGGCCGACTGGCTTGCTCACGGCCTGGAGGAGCGGTTGCAGCGGGCGTTGCCTGAGCTGATCCAGCTGCGGCGTCACATCCACCGCCACCCCGAGCTCAGCGGCCATGAACAGCGCACCGCTGCGCTGGTGGCCGGGGAGCTGCGGCGCTGGGGCTGGCGGGTGCAGGAGGCGGTGGGTCGCACGGGGGTGCTGGCGGAGCTGGGGCCGCCGACGGGGCCCCTGGTGGCCGCCCGGGTCGACATGGATGCGCTGCCGATCGAGGAGCGCACCGGTCTCGACTACGCCTCCAGCCAGCAGGGCCTGATGCATGCCTGCGGCCATGACATCCACACCAGCGTCGGGCTCGGGGTGGCCTGCCTGCTGGGTCCCCTGGCGGAGCGGTTGCCCGGCCGGGTGCGGCTGCTGTTCCAGCCGGCCGAGGAGACGGCCCAGGGCGCCGCCTGGATGCAGGCCGACGGGGCGATGGACGGCGTGCAGGCCCTGTTCGGGGTGCACGTGTTTCCCAGCCTGCCGGTGGGCAGCATCGGCGTGCGCAGCGGCAGCCTCACCGCCGCCGCCGGCGAACTGGAGATCGAGGTGCTCGGCGAGAGCGGACATGGCGCCAGGCCGCACCAGAGCACCGATGCGATCTGGATCGCCGCCCGGGTGGTCAGCGGCCTGCAGGAGGCGATCAGCCGCCGGCTCGACCCGCTGCATCCGGTGGTGGTCAGTTTCGGGCGCATCGAGGGTGGCAAGGCCTTCAACGTGATCGCCGACCACGTGCGCCTGCTCGGCACCGTGCGCTGCCTCGACCTGGAGGTGCATGACCGGCTGCCGGCCTGGATCGAGGACACGGTGCACGCCCTCTGTCGGGGTCACGGCGGCGAGGCGCGGGTCCGCTACCGCTGCATCTCTCCACCGGTGCACAACGATCCCGAACTCACCGCGCTGGTGGCGGAGGCGGCCTGCGGCCTGCTGGGTCGCCCGCAGGTGCAGTGGCTGGAGCAGCCCTCCCTCGGCGCCGAGGACTTCGCCACTTTGCTCTCCAGCAGCCGCGGCACCATGTTCCGGCTGGGGGTGGCCGGACCCGAGGGTTGCACGCCCCTGCACAGCAACACCTTCGCCCCCGACGAGGACTGTCTGGCGGTGGGGATCCGGGTGCTCAGCCTCAGCCTGCTGCGCTGGCTGGAGGCGCCGGTGTGACCTCCTCCGGCGCCGCGGGGCCTTCCGGCGAGGAGCCGCGCGCCTGCCCCCTGCCCCTGGCGGTGCCGCCGCCGCCGCCGGCGCTGGCCTCCCGCAGGCGGGCCGCCCTGCTGGCCCTGGCCACGCCGCTGCTGCTGCTGCTGGCCCTGGCCACGCTGCTGCTGCACGGCAGCGCCGCCCTGCAGGCCCTGCCGGCCCTGCTGATCGGGGTCGGGCTGCTGCTGCACAGCTGGCTCAGCCGGCGGCGGCGGCGGCGTGAGCTGCTGCGGGCCCTGCGTCAGGAGCGCCGCGCCGGCACCCGCCCGCCGGCCTGAGCCGTCAGGGGCGGAACAGGTCCGGCTGGGAGGCCGCCAGCCGCTGCACCAGCCGGCTGGCGTAGGAGGGACTGAAGTGGTTGCTGTCCAGGTAGTGGCGGGCCTGGCAGAGGCCGGCGGAGCAGGTGTCGCGATCGAGGCCATCCCACAGGCGGCGCTGCTGCCCGTCGCTCCAGCTGTGCAGCCAGGGCAGCAGTGCGTCCCGCTGACGCTGGAAGGGCTGCTGCGGCCGCTGGCAGGCCGGCAGCAGCAGGGGCCGGAACCACTGGCGCTGGCAGAGCTCGCCGGGAAGGGTGCCCAGCCCCGGGAACTGGGGGCCGTCGAGGTAGAGCACCACGGTGGCGCCGCGGGCCACCAGCTGTTCCGCCAGCTGCCGCAGCTGGTCGGCGTAGAGGCCGCCGGCCCGGTCGACGCGGATGGGCTGCCCCCGATCGGAGCTGAGCAGGGTGGCCCGGCCGGCGGGGTACATCTCCCCGGAGAAATAGGAGTAGACGGCGCTGCCGAGGAACACCCGGTCGCCGGGCTGCACGCTGCGCAGCAGCATCTGCTGGCTGAGCCGCTGCAGGGGCAGGCAGGGGCTGCCGGGCAGGATCGTGACCGTTCCCGGCAGCATGCAGCCGTCCCCCACCACGGCCCGGAACCCGAGGCCCCCGCTGCGGGCCAGGGCGGCGAGGGCGGGCCGGAACTGGTCGATGTGGCTGTCCCCCGCCAGGTAGAGGGTGGGGCGCCTGCCGCGGGGGGGGAAGCCGCAGGCGGGGCCGTAGCCGGCCGCTGCCGGACCCTGATGGGAGACGTTGCAGCCCGGGGCGGCGGGCGGCAGGGCGGCGGCTGCGGGGGGAGCGCCCTGGCCGCTGAACAGCCGCCGCTGCAGCGGCTCCTGCCGCAGGGCGGTCAGCAGGGCGGCCACCGCGGCCGCCGCCCCCAGGCCGAGGGCCACGATGCGGCTGCGGCGGGGTGACCAGGGCCGGCGCCGCAGGGGCGTCTCCACGAAGCGATAGGACAGCCAGGCCAGCAGCAGCATCGCCAGCAGCTGGAACGGCACGGTCCAGGGGTGGATGCCGAGGGTCCAGCGGCTGAGGCTGAGCACGCCCCAGTGCCAGAGGTAGAGGGAATAGGAGAGCAGGCCCAGGCCGACGAGGCGGGGGCGGCAGAGCAGGGCGTGCACCGGATCGCCGGGGTGGAGGCTGCCGATCAGCAGGGCTGAGAGGGGGACCGCGGCCAGGGTGGCCGTCAGGCCGGGCAAACCGGGCCAGGCCAGCACCAGCAGCAGCAGCAGCCCCGGCAGGGCCGCCGGCAGCCGCTGCAGCAGGGCCGGACGCCAGGCCAGCAGCAGCGCCAGCAGCGCCCCGGCGGCCAGCTCCCAGAAGCGCGAGGGCATCAGGTAGTAGGCGGAGGCCAGGTCGCTGGGGTAGCGCTGCACGAAGCTCAGCAGCGAGGCGGCGCCCAGCAGCAGCAGGGCCGCCGCCATGATGCGGCGCCCCTGACGCCGACCCGGCACGAAGCCGCTGAACCAGGCCAGCAGGGGAAACAGGAGATAGAACTGCTCCTCCACCCCCAGGGACCAGGTGTGGGTGAAGGGGTTGAGCTGGGTGGCGCTGGCGAAGTAATTGCTGGAGGCGTTGCGCAGGGCGATGTTGGCCAGCCCGGGCAGCGCCCACAGGCCCACCTCCAGGGAGGCGCCCGGCTGGCTGGAGACCAGGCAGAGCAGCGGCGCGGTGATCGCCAGGTAGACCAGCAGGGCCGGCAGCAGCCGCTGGATGCGGCGGCTGTAGAACCCGAGCAGGAAGTCCAGCGGGCCGCGGGCGCGGTGGTGGGCGAAGGAGCCGGTGATCACGAAACCCGAGATCACGAAGAAGATGTCCACCCCGAGGAAGCCGTTGGCCAGGGCCCTGTCGCTGAAGTGGTTGGCGATCACGGCCAGCACGGCCACGGCCCGCAGGCCATCGACATCGGCCCGGTAGCGCTGCGGGGCAGGGCTGGGGGCGGAGGGGCCGGGGCGAGCCATGGGCGCCGGGCTGGACCGGTCGATTGTCGTCGGTGTCGGGGGGCGCTGCAGGCGGCGCCGTGTGCGGCACGATGGGGCGACGAAGCAAGCGCCATGGCAGCCACACCGGCCGATCCCGACAGCCTGCGCGAGGCGATCATCAGCGGGGATCCCTCCCGGGCGATGCCGGCCCTGGCCGGACTGCGGGAGGTTCCCGAGGAGCAGGCGGTGCCGCTGCTGCTGCTGGGGCTGGAGCAACAGGCGTTCATGGTGCGCTCCCTGGCCTGCGCCGGTCTGGGGGTGAAGCGCAGCGAGGCCGGCTGGGAGGCCCTGCGGGAGGCCCTGCAGACCGACGACGACGCCAACGTGCGCGCCGAGGCCGCCAATGCCCTGGCGTCCTACGGGGTGACACGGGCCTGGCCGCTGCTGCTGCAGGCCTTCCGTGTCGATCAGGGCTGGCTGGTGCGCTGCAGCATCCTCTCCGCGCTGGCGGAGCAGGAGGAGATGGAGGGGGAGTGGTTGCTGGAGCTGGCCACCCTGGCCCTGGCTGATGCCGATGGCACGGTGCGGGTGGGCGGCGCCGAGATCCTCGGCCGGCTGGTGCATGAGGCGGGGCCGAGCGCCGAGCCGGCACGGGCGCTGCTGCAGCGGCTGCAGGACGACGGCGACCATCGCGTCGTGGCGGCGGCCCTCAACGGCCTGCAGGGCTGAGGGAGGGCCGGCGGCGTGAGGCCGCGGCACTGCTAGCTTGAAGGCACCACTAGGGGTGCCCGGCCGCAGGTTGGCGACAGCCGCGGCCCCCGGGCTGAGATCACACCCTCGGAACCTGACCCGGGTCATGCCGGCGCAGGGAAGTGCGGTCGAACTCAGGTCAGGGCATCCGGAGCCGCCGCTTTGCCGGTGATCCCTCCGGTGCCGTCCCGGCCAGCGGGATGGCCCCCCAGCCTGTCCTTCGCCGTCCCCTCCCATGCGCAGCGCCTGGATCGAGAAGCGTCGCGGTTCCGCGAACGTCACCCAGCTCCATTACGCCAGGGCGGGGGTGGTCACCGAAGAGATGGCCCATGTGGCGAAGCGGGAGAACCTGCCGGAGTCGCTGGTGCTGGAGGAGGTGGCCCGCGGCCGCATGATCATCCCGGCCAACATCAATCACCCCAATCTGGAGCCGATGGCCATCGGCATCGCCTCGAGCTGCAAGGTGAACGCCAACATCGGCGCCTCGCCGAATGCGAGCGATGTCAGCGAGGAGCTGAAGAAGCTCGAGCTGGCGGTGAAGTACGGCGCCGACACGGTGATGGATCTCTCCACCGGCGGGGTCAATCTGGATGAGGTGCGCACGGCGATCATCAAGGCCTCACCCGTGCCGATCGGCACGGTGCCGGTGTATCAGGCCCTGGAGAGTGTGCACGGTTCGATCGAGCGGCTGAGCGAGGACGATTTCCTGCACATCATCGAGAAGCACTGCCAGCAGGGGGTCGACTATCAGACGATCCACGCCGGCCTGCTGATCGAACACCTGCCCAAGGTGAAGGGCCGCCTGACGGGAATCGTCAGCCGCGGCGGCGGCATCCTGGCCCAGTGGATGCTTCATCACCACAGGCAGAACCCGCTCTACACCCGTTTCGACGACATCTGCGAGATCTTCAAGCGCTACGACTGCAGCTTCTCCCTGGGCGATTCGCTGCGGCCGGGTTGTCTGCACGATGCTTCGGATGAAGCCCAGCTGGCGGAACTGAAGACCCTGGGAGAGCTCACCCGCCGCGCCTGGCAGCACGAGGTGCAGGTGATGGTGGAGGGTCCAGGCCATGTGCCGATGGATCAGATCGAGTTCAACGTGCGCAAGCAGATGGAGGAGTGCAGTGAGGCACCGTTCTATGTGCTGGGCCCCCTGGTCACGGACATCGCCCCCGGCTACGACCACATCACCAGCGCCATCGGTGCCGCCATGGCGGGGTGGTACGGCACGGCGATGCTCTGCTACGTCACCCCGAAGGAACACCTGGGCCTGCCCAACCCCGAGGACGTGCGCAACGGCCTGATCGCCTACAAGATCGCCGCCCACGCCGCCGACATCGCCCGCCACCGCCCCGGCGCCCGCGACCGCGACGACGAGCTCAGCCGCGCCCGCTACGCCTTCGACTGGAACCGACAGTTTGATCTGTCCCTCGACCCCGAGCGGGCCCGCGAGTACCACGACGAAACCCTGCCGGCGGACATCTACAAACAGGCGGAGTTCTGCTCGATGTGCGGGCCCAAGCACTGCCCGATGCAGACCAAGATCACCGATCAGGATCTGGAGGGATTGGCACAGGTGCTGGCCGACCAGTCCGCAGCGGCCAGGCAAGGCCAGGAAGTTGGCTGAGCAGCGCCGCAGCGGATGAGGCCAGCAGGGGCATCATCATGAATTCAACGATGATTTCATGAGTGGTCCTCAGCGACGGGCTGGTGGCCGGCAGGGCTGAAAGGAGCATGGTTGACAGTC
The DNA here is from genome assembly GCA_035285905.1 of Synechococcaceae cyanobacterium. Taxonomy (GTDB): domain Bacteria; phylum Cyanobacteriota; class Cyanobacteriia; order PCC-6307; family Cyanobiaceae; genus Cyanobium. The sequence continues at coordinate 2,454 of JAYKJA010000020.1, read as the reverse complement.
CCGGGATCAAGCCCATGGCGACCAGGCAGAGGCCCCAGCGCCGCTGCCATGGATTGCCTCCAGGCTGGCGACATTGCGCCAGAACTCCAATCATCGGAATCAGAAAAATAAGTCTGTAGTCGTACGAAATGGTGAATAAATAGCAGCCGAGCCAGATGCCTGTCATCGACGAGATTGTGTTGAGGATGAATCTGGCTCGTCGGCCGTTCGGTTCCTGGGCGTCAAGGCCGGCTATGTAGCGGCGCAGGGTGGCGCCCAGGTCCAGGGCAATCGTCAGCCAGAAGCCCGCGATCAGGCTGCTGATCTTGAGCATGAAATTCAGCCTGACCAGGGCTCTGGCGGGCTGAAGTCCATAGAGCTGGACCAGATCGGCATTGATGAAACCAAAGGCGAGCAGCCCATGGCTGCCGATCCCGCCTTCGGCTGCGGGCAGGGAGGAGGTGGAGAGAGAGCTCCCTCCCGTCAGGACGGGAGCAGCCGAGATCAGGCCGACCGCGCAGCCTGCGAGAATGATCAATCCATCAATTCTGTTGATTCTGAATATACCATCTCTAACTCTGGCGAGTGGCGCGGCCAGTAGAATAAGGCAAAAATATCCAAAGACTGGATAGATTTTCATCCCCACCGTGGCGATCGAGAGGGCAAGGCTGCCAAGGCCTCTCAGGAAGGCTGATCTGAGGCTGAGCAGGCCGCAGTTGAGAATGATCAGGCTGTAAATCAGGATGTCAATATTCATTCGTTCAAAGCACAGCTGAATCGGGAATCCCCAGATCAACAGCCCGGCGACGAGAGCTGAGACCGCCGTGTTCCGATTGATCTTGAGCAGGTAAAAAGCTGTGCTCGCCAGGAAGCCCATGGCGGTGATCAGCCCGATGATGCCGGTCCACGCCGCTTTGATGCCCAACAGGCGAAACAGCCAGAGAGCCATCGGTGGATAGCCGACTCCCTTCCTCCCGAAGGCGTCGCAACCGACGAGTTTTCCGGCGTAGAAGGCATTCAGGTCAATGCCGCAGTCGCTGGTGGCCGTGACCCAGCGCAGATCGGCAAACGTTGGCATGCGCCACGGGCCCAGCAATGGAAAGCCGACCTGTCGCCATGGACCGTCTGTGCTGTACAGCAGCAGGGAACTGACTGTATAGATCAGGCCACTGCCCAGGATGAGGATCCCCAGCCACCGCAGCGGCCGACGAGGAGACACTTGCATAGCGATAATGCATCCTCTGAATAGCCTACAGTGCTGCTGATTCTGATCCGGATGCTGCCAGGCCTGTGGGTCCGCCTGGCCTGTGCTCCGCGATCTTGTGCCTGCCACGCTTTCCCTGAGGCTCTGTGTCGAGCCTCTCGTCCTCTGTGAGGGCTCTACACGGTGCTAGATTCGTCCCAATCCAGCTGTGCAGCGCAGACCCTCTGCAGCGGTCGGTTGGTCCGGACAGCATCAACCCCATCCAGGATTCAGGCCTCGATTTTTTCGTGAATCTTGATCAGCGCCAACCCGTAGCTCCGGTTGTCCCGTGAAGGCTGTGATTCTCGCTGGGGGCCTCGGAACCAGGATCTCCGAGGAAACGGGCTCCAGACCCAAGCCGATGGTCGAGATCGGCGGCCGGCCCATTCTCTGGCATATTCTGAAGATTTATAGCTATCATGGCATCACGGATTTCGTCATCTGTTGCGGCTACAAGGGTTACGTCATCAAGGAATACTTCGCCAATTACTTCCTGCATATGAGCGACGTCACGTTTGACATGCGTGACAACTCCATGATGGTCCACAGCCGCAAGGCCGAGCCCTGGAGGGTCACCCTCGTCGACACGGGCGAGGCCACCCTCACCGGTGGCCGGCTGGCGCGGGTGCGCCCCTATCTCGATGACGCTCCGTTCTGTTTCACCTATGGAGATGGGGTCGCCGATGTCGACATCTCTGCCCTGATCGCCTATCACCATGCCGAAGCGCGCAGCGCCACGCTCACCGCTGTTCAGCCCCCGGGGCGCTTCGGATCGCTGGCCTTCGAGCGCGGACGGGTGCTGGCTTTCGAGGAGAAGCCCCAGGGGGATGGCAGCTGGATCAACGGCGGATTCTTCGTGCTCAACCACTCAGTGATCGATCTCGTCGACGGCGATCAGTGCATCTGGGAGCAGAAGCCGTTGCAGACCCTGGCCGCCAGCGGCCAGCTCTCCGCGTTCCATCACCAGGGGTTCTGGCAGCCGATGGACACCCTGCGCGACCGGACCCTGCTCGAGGAGCTCTGGCAGAGCGGCCGCGCCCCCTGGAAGGTCTGGGACTGAACCATGGCGGCCCCGCTCGCACCCTTCCAGCGCCCCGACGCCGACTTCTGGCGCGGCCGTCGCGTGCTGCTCACCGGCCACACCGGCTTCAAGGGCAGCTGGCTGACCCTGTGGCTGCTGCAGCTCGGGGCCGAGGTGACCGGCCTGGCCCTGCCTCCGGAGCCCGGTGCCA
>JAYKJA010000019.1:0-9407 GCA_035285905.1 Synechococcaceae cyanobacterium | reverse complement strand
GCGGCCTTCATCGCCTTTTCCGCCTGGGGAAGGGTCATCCCGGCGACCCGCACCAGGCCTCCCTTCGGCATGAAGATGGCCCCATTGGCCATGACCTTGACCTTGTTGCGGCCATCGCTGCTGGTCTGGCCCTGTCCCCCCCCATTGCTGCGGGGAATCAGTGAGTCACCGGCTTCTCCATAGGAGATGGCGCTGGCCAGGGAGTCGATGGCCTCGCCATAGGAGATGTAGTGAATGGTGTCCCCAACCCGCAGCCTGGGCACGGCGACCCGGGAGTCCCGCTGGCTGGGAGTGCTGCCCAGGGGACGGCAGGGAGTCGACGGGGAGAGGCCTGCCGCCTGGCGTTCTGCCGGGGCGGGCCAGGTCTGGCTGAGGGCCCCCGTGCTGGTTCCAGAGAGCACTGTCAGGGCAAGACCGGCCGCGACAACTGGACATCTGACCCGCTTGCCGTCGTGACCTCCGGAACCCATTCCCTCGTCCAGATGAAGAGCCATCTTAAGACCTTCTTCCACTGGCCGGTTCCGCTGCCGTCCGCGCCCCCGGCAGGGTCGGGAGGTGTTTCGGCGGGGCTGCAGGCTGCCCGGCGGATCGGATCGGGGCGCGCCGGCTTGCAGTCATGGCCCACAAAAAAGGCCCCCTGTCAGTCAGGGAGCCCTGCGAGAGAACCGGCTGAGGGCCTGCATAGAGGCAGGCCCGGCAGTCCGTTGGTCTCTGGTCAGCCCAACGCCTTGGCGGTGGCCACGACGTTGTCGACGGTGAAGCCGAATTTCTCGAGGCAGACAGGGCCGGGAGCAGAGGCGCCGAAGCGATCGATCGACACGGTGGCTCCATCGAAGCCGCTGTACTTGTGCCAGCCATAGGAGCTGGAGGCTTCCACCACCACTCGCTTGCGCACAGCGGCGGGAAGCACGGATTCGCGATAGGCGGCGTCCTGCTCTTCAAACAGTTCGACGCAGGGCATCGAGACCACACGCACATTGCGACCTTCGCTGCGCAGCTGGGCCGCCGCCTTGACGCAGAGGTCAAGTTCGGTGCCGGTGCCGATCAGGATCAGATCCGGGGTGCCGTTGGAATCCTCGAGGATGTAACCCCCTTGGGCTACAGCGGCGGCACTGGAATTGGCCTGGTTGGGCATGGCCTGGCGGCTGAGGGCCAGGGTGGTGGGGCGGTTGCGGTTGGCCACGGCCACCTGATAGGCCCCCACGGTTTCGTTGCCGTCACCGGGACGCATCACCAGCATGTTGGGGATGGCGCGCAGGTTGGCGAGGGTTTCCACGGGCTGGTGGGTGGGACCGTCCTCACCCAGACCGATGGAATCGTGGGTGAGCACGTAGATCACGCCCAGCTCGCTCAGGGCCGAGAGGCGCATGGCTCCGATCATGTAGCCGGCGAAGACCAGGAAGGTGCCGCCGTAGGGGATCAGGCCGCTGCCGTGGTACGCGATGCCGTTGAGGATCGCCGCCATGGCGTGCTCGCGCACGCCGAAGTGGAGGTAGCGATTGGCTTCGGCACCCTTCTGGAAGCTCGATTCACCCTTGATGTCGGTGAGGTTGGAGTGGGTGAGGTCGGCGGAGCCGCCGATCAGTTCGGGCAGGCTGGGACCGAAGGCGTTGAGGGCGTTGTAGGAGTGCTGGCGGGTGGCCAGGCCCTTGTCATCGGGGGTGAAGCTGGGCAGCTTGGCGTCCCAGCCTTCGGGCAGCTCCCCGCGCAGGCGACGCTCGAATTCAGCGGCTTCGGCGGGATAGCTGGCGCGATAGCTGTCCAGCAGGGCGTTCCACGCCGCTTCGGCGGCAGCACCGCGGCCGACGGCCTGACGCCAGTGGTCGTAGGCGGCCTGGGGCACTTCGAATTCGCCGTAGCTCCAGTCGAGGGCCTTGCGGGTCAGTTCGGCTTCATCGGCCCCGAGGGCGGCACCGTGCACGCCGGCGGTGTTGGCCTTGTTGGGGGAGCCGTAGCCGATGGTGGTGGTGACCTTGATCAGGCTGGGCTTGTCGGTGACGGCCTTGGCCGCCTCGATCGCCCGGCGGATGCCGTCGATGTCGTGGTTGCCATCCTCCACATGCTGGACGTGCCAGCCGTAGGCCTCGTAGCGCTTGAGGACGTCTTCGGTGAAGGAGACGGCGGTGTTGCCGTCGATGGTGATGTGGTTGTCGTCGTAGAGGGCGATCAGCTTGCCCAGGCCGAGGTGGCCGGCCAGGGAGGCCGCTTCACTGGACACACCCTCCTGATTGCAGCCGTCGCCCATCAGCACGTAGGTGTAGTGGTCGACGATGGTGTGGCCGGGGCGGTTGAAGGTGGCCGCCAGATGGGCTTCGGCGATCGCCAGGCCCACGGCATTGGAGATGCCCTGGCCGAGGGGGCCGGTGGTCACCTCGACCCCGGCCGTCTCGAAGGTCTCGGGGTGTCCGGGGGTTTTGGAACCCCACTGGCGGAACTGCTTGATGTCCTCGAGGCTGACCGCGTCGTAGCCCGTCAGGTGCAGCAGGGCGTAGAGCAGCATGCAGCCGTGACCGGCCGACAGCACGAAGCGGTCGCGGTTGAACCACTTGGGATTGCTGGGGTTGTGCCGCAGCACCTTGTCCCACAGCGCGAAGGACATCGGTGCGCAGCCCATGGGCAGGCCGGGGTGGCCCGAGTTGGACTTGTTGATCGCATCGACGGCCAGGAACCGGATGCTGTTGACGCAGAGCGTCTCGACCGATTTGTCGGTGGCGCTGGAGGTGGGGGCGGCGACCATGGCGATTACGGGGTACGGAGCGGGGGAGGGTGGTGAGGAGGAGGGGCTGGGGGATCCGGGACGTCAGCGCATCCGCCGGAAGGCCAGACAGACGTTGTGCCCGCCGAAGCCGAAGGAGTTGGACAGCACCACGTTCACGTCGTGCTCTCGGGCCTTGTTGGGAACCACATCCAGGTCACAGGCCGGATCCGGCGTGTGGTAGTTGATCGTAGGTGGCACCAGGCGATGCCCGATGGCCAGCACAGCGGCCACGGCCTCGATGCCGCCGCTTCCCCCCAGCAGGTGCCCGGTCATCGACTTGGTCGAGCTGACCGGGATGCGGAAGGCGTGCTCCCCCAGGGCCGTCTTGATCGCAGCGGTTTCGTTGCTGTCGTTGGCCTGGGTGCTGGTGCCATGGGCGTTGACGTAGTCGACGTCCCCGGGCTCAAGGCGGGCATCGCGCAGGGCCAGGCGCATCGCCTCGGCGCCGCCGCTGCCGCCGGGGGACGGAGCGGTGATGTGGTGCGCGTCGCAGGTGGTGCCGTAGCCGACGATCTCGGCCAGCACCGTCGCGCCGCGGGCGGTGGCATGGTCGAGGCTCTCGATCACCAGCACGCCGGAGCCTTCGCCGATCACGAAGCCGTTGCGCTCCAGATCGAAGGGACGGCTGGCGGTGGCCGGGTCGTCATTGCGGAAGGAGAGGGCCTTGGCGCTGGCGAAGCCGGCCACCCCCAGGGGCGTGATCGCCGATTCGGCGCCGCCGCAGACCATGGCGTCGGCGAAACCCATCTGGATCAGACGGAAGGCGTCTCCGATGGCGTTGGAGCCGGCGGCGCAGGCGGTGGCCACGGCGCTGCTCGGACCGCGGGCCCCCAGGGCGATCGCCGCCAGGCCGGTGGCCATGTTGGGGATCATCATCGGCACGCAGAACGGGCTGACCCGGTCGGGTCCGCGACCGCTGAGCACGTGGGCCTGGGTCTCCATCATCAGGAGACCCCCCACGCCAGAGCCGATGGACACGCCGACGCGATGCCGGTTGGTGTCGTCGATGACCAGCCCGGCGCCGGCGACGGCCTGCTTGGCAGCAACGACGCCGAACTGACAGAAGCGGTCCCAGCGCTTCGCCTCCTTCGGCTCCAGCCAACCACTGGGATCGAATCCCTTGACCTCGGCCGCAAAGCGGCAGGCATGGCGCGAAGCGTCGAACAGGGTGATGTCAGCCACCCCATTGCGGCCCTGGCTCAGACCTTCCCAGTAGGCAGCAACATCGTTGCCGATCGGTGTGACCGCGCCCAGGCCGGTGACGACGACGCGGCGGAGTCCCTCCACCATGAACGCCTCAGGCCTGCTTGTCTTGGATGTACTTGACGGCGTCGCCGACGGTGGCGATGCCTTCGGCGGCCTCGTCGGGGATCTCGATGTCGAAGGCTTCCTCGAGGGCCATCACCAGTTCGACGGTGTCGAGCGAGTCGGCACCCAGGTCGTTCTGGAAGTTGGAATCGGGTTTCACCTCGGCAGCATCGACGCTGAGCTGCTCGGCAACGATCGAGCGGACTTTCTCGAAGATCGCTTCCTGGGACATGGCCGCTGTGAGGGAGGCCGCATCCTACGGGTCGGACCTCTCCCCCCTCCGTTGCAGCCCCGCTGCACCCTCGCCAGCGCGCCGCGCTGCCGCGGTGGCGGCGTATGAACAAGGGTGACGGCCCATCCGGGCGGTGTTCTTCGGGCCAGGGGCCTTGGGTACCTTTGGCCCACGCCGTCTGTCCCGGCAACCGCCGCCCAACCGGACCATGTCCCACGCCGTCAAGATCTACGACACCTGCATCGGCTGCACCCAGTGCGTGCGGGCCTGCCCCCTCGATGTGCTTGAGATGGTGCCCTGGGATGGCTGCAAGGCCGGCCAGATCGCCTCGTCCCCCCGCACCGAAGACTGCGTGGGCTGCAAGCGCTGCGAAACCGCCTGCCCCACCGACTTCCTCAGCATCCGCGTCTACCTCGGAGACGAGACCACCCGTTCCATGGGTCTGGCCTACTGAATCCGGCCGCCGGTTCCCCATAAGCTCAGGCCCGGCCAGCGCGCCGGGCCTTTTCATTGCGCGCCGCCTCTCTCCCTGCTCCTGCGGTCCTCCTCCCTATGTGCGGCATTGTTGCGCTGATCGGTTCCCGTGAGGCTGCACCGCAGCTGCTGGAAGGCCTGCGGCAACTCGAATACCGCGGCTACGACTCCGCCGGCATCGCCACGGTCGAGGCCGGGGCGCTTCACTGCCTGAGGGCCGAGGGCAAGCTGGTCCACCTCACCGCCCGTTACGAGGCCCAGGGGGCTCCGGGCCAGTGCGGCATCGGCCACACCCGCTGGGCCACGCACGGCAAGCCCGAGGAGCGCAACGCCCACCCCCACCTCGACGGCAGCGGCCGCCTGGCGGTGGTGCAGAACGGCATCATCGAGAACCACCGAACCCTGCGGGAGGACCTGCAGGCCGAAGGCGTGGTGTTCCGCTCCGACACCGACACCGAGGTCATCCCCCACCTCGTGGCGCGCACCCTCAACAGCCTGCGCGCTGAGGGTCGTCCCGCCGATGCCGCTCTGCTGCTTCAGGCCGTGCAGCTGGTGCTGCCGCGCCTGCATGGGGCCTATGCGCTGGCGGTGGTCTGGGCGGAGGCCCCGGGGGCGCTGGTGGTGGCCCGGCGCCAGGCGCCGCTGCTCATCGGCCTCGGCGAGGGGGAGTTCCTCTGCGCCAGCGACACTCCGGCCCTGGCGGGCTTCACCCGCACGATCCTGCCGCTGGAGGACGGGGAGGTGGCCCTGCTCACCCCCCTCGGCATCGAGCTGTATGACGCGGCCGGGACCCGGGTGCAGCGCACCCCGAGCCTGCTGAGCGGCACGGAGCACATCGCCGACAAGCGAAGCTTCCGCCACTTCATGCTCAAGGAGATCCACGAGCAGCCGGAGACGGCGGCCCTGTGGGTGGCCCGTCATCTGCCGGAACGGCACCAGCCGCCCGGGCCGGAGGGGCTGGCCCTGGTGGCCCTGCCGCTCGATGACGCCGTGTTCGAAGGGGTGGAGCGGGTGCAGATCCTGGCCTGCGGCACCAGCCGCCATGCCGCCCAGGTGGGGGCCTACCTGCTCGAGCAGCTGGCTGGACTGCCGACACGGGTGTTCTACGCCAGTGAATTCCGTTACGCCCCGCCGCCCCTGGCGCCCCACACGCTCACCATCGGCGTCACCCAGTCGGGAGAGACGGCGGACACGCTGGCGGCGCTGGCGATGGAGCAGGAGAGACGCCAGGCGATGGCCGATCCGGCCTACCTGCCGCGGATGCTGGGCATCACCAATCGCCCGGAGAGTTCCCTGGCCCGCCTGGTCCCCCACATCCTCGACATCGGAGCCGGCATCGAGGTGGGGGTGGCGGCCACGAAGACGTTCCTCGGGCAGCTTCTGGCCTTCTATGCCCTGGCGATCGCCTTCGCCGAACGCCGCGGTCTGGCGCCGGCGCGGCTGCAGGGGCTGGTGAACCAGCTGCGGGACCTGCCGGCCCTGCTGCAGCAGCTGGTGGAGGATCACGACCAGCGCTGCGCGGAGCTGGCGCCGCTGTTCGCCGAGACCCGCGACGTGATCTTCCTGGGGCGGGGGATCAACTACCCCATCGCGATGGAGGGGGCGCTCAAGCTCAAGGAGATCAGCTACATCCACGCCGAGGGCTATCCCGCAGGAGAGATGAAGCACGGCCCGATCGCCCTGCTCGACGCCCGGGTGCCGGTGGTGTCCATCGCGGTGCCGGGCAGCGTGTTCGACAAGGTGCTCTCCAACGCCCAGGAGGCTAAGGCCCGGGATGCCCAGCTGATCGGCGTGGCGCCGCAGGGCCCCGATACCGAGGTGTTCGACCTGCTGCTGCCGCTGCCGGAGGTGGACGAGCTGCTCAGCCCGCTGCTGACGGTGATCCCGATGCAGCTGTTGAGCTACCACATCGCTGCCCACCGGGGTCTGGACGTGGATCAACCGCGCAACCTGGCCAAGAGTGTCACGGTGGAGTGAGGGGCCGGCCATGGCCCTTGAGGGCGCAAGGGCCCGCTCTCGGGCGCCTGGCTTCAGGGATCGGCTCCGGCAGGTTCGCACCGCGGGGAGCGGTGGCCGTTGAGGTGCTGTTGGCTGAGCTGCCCGAAAGCCGCTGGCTCCGTCTGCGGTTCGCTCAGGCGGCCCGATCTGCCACCCAGACCGGCTTTGCACGGAGATCCCGGCACCCCGACGTTCTGAGCGGTGAGGGAGGCTCGGGAGTTCAGATCACGCGGGGTGCAGGATCCTTCAGGTGGGCGACGCGGGCGGTTCGCTGCCCGCGTCCGGCGTCGTGGCACTGCGGCTGACGTTGGGCTTCCCTCGCCGGCGCCAAGGCTCAGCGGACCGACGAATCATGGTCAGGATGTCAAGCGTGAAGGTGCAGCCAGTCGCCCTCTCGCCACGCCACCGCCAGGGCCTGTCAGATGGGATTCCAGGATGTCCTGGCCAGCGATCTCCTTCATTTGGTCTCAACCAAGACTCGTTGAAGCTCGAAGCTCCGAGTGACTCCTGAACACGCCAACAAGTGCGCCGAGAGGACTTCTAATCGGCCCTGACGCCACCGCCCGACAGCTGCGGCTGATGCGCAGGGAGTGAAGCCTCTTGCCCTGAGGGCCGCGGCGGCTCTGGATCAGCTCCCAGCGCAGGCCCTTGCTGCTGTGGAGCTGTGACCACGAGAGCGATCGGAGCAGGGGCAGCGTCTGCAGCACCGCCCAGGCCTGGATCTTCTCGAGGGCCAGCAGGTTGTGCTGAGATTCCGGGTGATTCAGATCCAGAGGGATCACGACCGAGCGCTGAGCTGCCGTTCCAGGGCATCGAGATCGCTCGTCGCCGCAGGACGGTCGATGGCCTTCAGCGCTCGATCCAGACGGGCCGCGGCCTCGGGCTGATGCAGCCACCGCTCTGCATCGGGGAGGGTCCGGGCGGTCCTGATCAGCCAGACCCCGGGTTCGCGGCCTTCCACCAGCACCGTGCGGCCCGCGACTTCCTTGCCCAGGGAGATCTGGCCACTGGCTCCCACCCGCTCCACCGATGCCGTCATGCCAGTCGCCAGTTCATGCCTTCGTGCTGACGACACCCTGGCTCGCTTCCGGCCCATCGAGCTTCCCTGCCGGAGGGCCGATCTTGTGACCGCTGACGGTGAAGACGGTGCCAGGCGCCCAACGGGGACACCTGCCAGCGTCTGGTCGGCCCCCTCTGCTGGTCGGCCCCTCAGGATGCGGGCACCGCAGGGTGGTCACTGCGGCCGTAGCGGTCCTCGAAGCGCACGATGTCGTCCTCGCCCAGGTAGGGGCCGCTCTGCACCTCAATCATCTCGACGGGGATCTTGCCGGGGTTGGAGAGCCTGTGGCGGGAGCCCAGGGGGATGTAGGTGCTCTCGTTCTCCCCCACCAGCTCCTCGACGCCATCCCGCTCCACCAGGGCCGTGCCCTTGACCACGATCCAGTGCTCGGCCCGGTGGTGGTGCATCTGCAGCGACAGGCAGGCGCCGGGATTCACGACGATTTTCTTGACCTGCCAGCGGTCCCCTTCGGTGATGCCGTCGTAGGAGCCCCAGGGGCGGTAGATGCGGCGGTGGGCCCGGCTTTCGGGAGCACCGGCCTTTTCCAGCAGCCCCACGATGGTCTTGACATCCTGGGCCCTCTCCCTCCGGGCGACGAGCACCACGTCATCGGTCTCGACCACCACCAGGTCTTCAACGCCGAGGCCCACCAGCAGCCGGTGCTCACTGCGCAGGTAGCAGTTGCGGCTGTCTTCGCTGATGACGCGCCCGCGCAGCACGTTGCCATCGGCGTCCTGGTCGGCTGTCTCCCACAGGGCACTCCAGCTGCCCACATCGCTCCAGCCGGCCTCGAGGGGCAGGACCGCACCCCGGTCGGTCTTCTCCATCACCGCCACGTCGATGGCGATGTTGGGGCAGCCGGAGAAGGCCTGCCGTTCCAGGCGACGGAAGTCGAGGTCGGAGCCGTCGTGCTCCAGGGCTGAGCGGCAGGCACTCACCACCTCCGGGGCGAGGCGTTCCAGCTCCGCCAGGATCGCGCTGGCGCGGAACAGGAACATGCCGCTGTTCCAGGTGAAGCGCCCGGTGGCCAGGAAGCGTTCGGCGGAGGCCCGATCGGGTTTCTCGACGAAGCGGGCGATCGGCACCGGCAGCTGTTGCAGGGGCTCGGCCGCCTCGATGTAGCCGTAACCGGTTTCCGGGGCGGTGGGCACGATGCCGAACGTGACCAGCCGCCCGGCTTCGGCAGCAGGCAGGCCGGCCTCGACCGTGGCGCGAAAGCGATCGGCTTCGCGGATCACATGGTCAGCGGCGAGCACGAGCAACAGGGGATCCTCCCCGCTGGCGGTGGCCTGCAGGGCGGCCACCGCCACGGCCGGGGCGGTGTTCCGACCGATGGGCTCCAGCAGGATCGCGGAGGGTTCAACGCCGATCTGGCGCATCTGTTCGGCGACGATGAAGCGGTGGTCCTCGTTGCAGATCAGCAGCGGCGGGGCCAGCCCAGGCAGCCCGCGCAGACGCAGCTGGGTCTGCTGCAGCAGGGTCTCCTCGGAGGAGCCGGCCAGGGCCCAGTACTGCTTGGGGTAGCTCGCCCTGGAGAGGGGCCACAGGCGTGTGCCGGTGCCGCCGCAGAGGATGAC
>JAYKJA010000018.1:0-13367 GCA_035285905.1 Synechococcaceae cyanobacterium | reverse complement strand
AGACCAGCAGCGATGGCCGCAACAAGGTCAAGGTCATGGCCAATGGGGCCATCTTCATGCCGAAGGGAGGCCTGGTGCGGGTCGCCGGGATGACCCTTCCCCAGGCGGAAAAGGCGATGAAGGCCGCTCTGCGCCGCTATTACCGACGCCCGGCCTTATCCATCGTCGAGCTTGCCCAGGGCAGTATTCGGGTCAAGATTCTCGGTCAGGTGCAGAATCCCGGGGGATACAAACTGGCTCCGGCAGGCTCTGAAGAGGAGGACGACCAGACAGCCCTCAGGCAACGGCCATCCACGCTTGAGGAGCTGATTGTCAGAGCCGGCGGACTGCTGAACAATGCCGACTTCCAACGCATCGAGGTACGACCTGCGGAGGGAGCCTGCTTCAGCGTCAACCTCGACATCCTCCAGGGCGGCGCCAGTCGCTTCGGCATGCTGGCCCTTGAGGATGGAGACACGGTCACGGTTCCGGTGGCAAACGAAATCGCGACGCGCAGCAACGAATACAAATGGATGGCCAAGTCTGATCTTGCCTCCACCAAACAGAAGATCTATGTGATCGGAGATGTCAACAAGCCAGGTCCCGTTCAGGCCTCCTGGCTGACCACCCCATTCGAAGCCGTGGCGATGGCAGGAGGGACCAACGTGAATGCCTCAAAATCCGTCTTCCTGGCCCGGCATGATGCGATCTCGAACAGCTTCAAGGTCTCGAAGGTGTCGGTTGATTTTCTCTCCAGAGATGTGCAGCAGGGCCTGATGGAGCCGATTCCTGACGGCAGCATCATCTACGTTGCCAAATCCACGGTGGGCAATCTGCAGCAGTTCATCCAGAACCTGCTCACCCCGGCGGCTCTCGGCATTGGCATCACCGGGGCTTTCCGCTGATGCCCTCCTCCTCCTCCCTCGGCCAGAGCATCGCGGCGGAACTCAGCCTGGCCGGTCGCCCCCTCTGGCAGAGGCTGCTGGTTCTCTCCGCCTGCGTCGGCGGCCTGGTGCTGCCCCTGTGGCTGCTGCAGCAAAAGGAATCCAGCCGTTGCGTGCTCAGCCAGCAGCTGCTGGTCTCCGATCCGTTGACCAAGGGCAAGTCGGAACTCTCCTCCGGCCTGGAGCTGCTCGGCCTGGCCGGCAAGACGGACGATCCCACCCTCAAGGCCGTGCTGGAGAGCCGCTCCGTCTCCGACGCCCTCACCCGCCAGCTGCGCAAACGCCACTCCGGCGATCAGCAGGTCATCTCCCTGGCCGACCGCATCGATCGGGCCGAGGACACCAACCGCAACGACTCCCCCCTGCAGGTCAAGCAGAAACGGGGCGACCGCTTCCAGGACCTCAGCATCATCGCCATCTCCGTGCGTGGCACACCTGAGGTGCTGCAGAAGATCCGCGGTGACATCCGCAGCTTCTACCAGGACTACGGCCTCATCTATCGCTACGAACGCACCACCAAGGCGAGCGCCTTCGCCGATGCCCAGATCAATCGTCTGCGCCGCAACTTCGAGACCACGGACCGCAGCCTTCAGGCCATCCGCAACAGACTCGGCGGCTTCGATCCCGACTCGGTGCTGAGCCTCGCCAAGGAGAATTACGCCCGTCTCACCTCCGCCCTCACCGAAGCCCGCATCGAGGAACCACAGGGTTTCATCAACGGTGGGGCCAGCGGGAGCTCGCTCACCGACCTGATCGCCTCCAACGGCCTGCAGCCCGTCGTCACCTCCGATGCCTTCAAGAAGCTGGTCTCCGGCTACAACAGCATCAAGGCCCGCTACCTGCTGCTCAAGAAGACCCGCCCGGCCGGAGACGAGGAACTCAATGCCATCACCGATCGCCTGCAGGATCTGGGGGACCAGATCCGCGAACAACTGAAGGGGGTGGCGGTGCGTCCGGAGGCGATTCCCTCAACTCGCAACGCCTACGACGCCTTCGAAAAGGAGGTGATCACCAAGAGCAAGCTCCTCACCCTGCAGAATCAGAGCGAAAAAGACAAGCGTTACTATTCCGAACTCGCCGCCAGGGCCCAGGCGCTACAATCCAGTTACGGCTTTCTGATTGAAGAGCAGAAGAGCACGCTTGGATTGCTGTCCACGTACCGGCAGTTGAAGGAGAAGCTGCTGCTGGATTCCGCCAAGGAACTCTCCTCCTGGAGCATCATCGACAGCTCCCTGCAATGCGAGAAGCTGGCCTCAAGATCGCTGCAATGGGGCCTCGCGGGCGTCTACCTGCTGCTGATCCTGCTGATGCTCTCCCCCAGCCTGAGGGGGGCGATCAGCCGGCGTGCCGCAGGGCTCGGGACCTGGCTCCATGGCGGCTGAGCCGGCCCTGCAGCCCGGCAGCTCCCGGCCCCCCGCACCAGCAGCCCGTTCCAGACAGCTGTCGACGCGCCGGCTGCTGCTGGTGCTGCTCACCGCTGGGATCGGGGTGTTCTACCTGGTCTTCGCCTGGCGCACCTTCGTTCTGCATTACTACCCAAGCCCTCCGCTGTTCTACGACGAGGGAGACTCTCTGGCGGACTGGTTGAATGCCTGCGCCTGGTCGGAGCGGACGGATCGCTACACGAAATGGCAGAGTCTCTACACCCCCTTTTCCCACTTCACCTGCTCACTCTTCAGCGCCGTTCTGGGGGTGATCCCCGTGGACTGGACGACGGGTTGGCGGCAGTTCAGCCTGAGCTTCCGCCTGGTGCTGCTGCTGCACCTGCTGCTCTGGTTCTCGATCCTGCTGCCGCTCAAGCCCTGCACTCCTCCCTCCGCCGGCCAGGGTCCCGGCCTGCTGCAGATCCGGCTCAGGCGACTGCCGTTCAAGCTGCTGACATTGCTGTCCTACGGGGCGCTCTACAGCTTCGAGCGCGGCAATCTGCTGTCGCTCTGCTTCCTGCTGTTCCTGCTGAGCTTCCGCCTCGCCTACTCGCCCCAGCTCCACTCCCGCCTGCAACCGCTGCTGCTCGGGCTCGGGGCCGCGATCAAGCCTTACATGCTGTTGTTCAGCACCTACTCCTGGCGGCTGGGCGGCCTGCTGCAGGCCCTGGCTGTGGCGGTGGGCCTCCAGCTCGCGGCTGTGGTGCTGGCAGGGGCTCCCGGGCTGGAGAATCTGCCCGCCAATCTGGACTACTTCGGCAGGGATAATGACGTGAGCGATGTGCTGACGCGAACCCTGCACAGCTTTTCGTTCAAGAGCTATCTCGACCTGCACAAACTGGTGGCCTACGGGGAGGCCGACACCTTCCGCGCCGACCAGCTGCATCTGCTGCTCGACGGTCTCTATGGGCTCAGCCTCGCCCTGTTCCTGCTGACCGGGATCCTCGGGCTGCAATGCCTGCGATCCAGCTGGCGCCAGCAGCGGTTGCGACGACGCCAGGACGCGAGCTCGTCAGACCCCCTGCTCAGCGGCGTCATTCCCTCCTGCGTGCTGGTATTTCTCTACCTGCTTCAAGCCCAGGCCTCAGGGGCCTATGTGGTCCTGTTCCTGATCGCAGCGCTGCTCTGCCTGGAGGAGGAAACCGGCATGATCTGTCGTTCGCCGCTGCTGCTCTCGCTTTATTTCCTGGCGATCTGCGCCTTCGACATGCCCTGGTCCACCGCCAAGAGCTTCAGCTGTGGCTCCCTGTCGCTGCAGATTCAGCACCGCCCCCTGCTCAGCGAACTGCTCGGCACTCCCTTCACCTGCCTGGGCACCTACGTCGGCCCCCTGTCCCTGGCCAGGCCCCTGCTCACCCTGCTGTTCGGTCTGGCGCTGTTCGCCCACCTGCTGCGCCACCTGCGCATTCAGGAACGGCTGGCAGCGGCCCAGTCGGGCGCTTCAGCCCCGGAGCCGCCGAGCCGGAGCCTGCCCGCATGAGCCAGCCACCACCCCCCGCAGGGCAGTCCAAGCCTGAGAATCGGCGTGTACAATGCCCGTCAGCACAAGCGGCGGCATTGACATCCAGCAGCTTAATCCGACTGAATGTGCTGATTCCTTGCTATAACGAGGAAGATAATGTTGAGCCGATCTCCAAGGCAATAGCCGCCGCATTGCAGAGCGAGCCACTGCGCAAACGCGTTGGTGATTCGCTCGATTATCGCATCGTCTTCGTTGACAACTGCTCCACCGATCGCACCTGGATGCGGGTGCAGAACCTGGCGGCGATCAACCCTCGCATCGATGGCCTCAGGCATGCGGCCAACTACGGCCAGCTGCTCTCGCCATTCATGGCCCTCTGTCAGTCGGAGGCGGAACTGAGTGTGCTCATCTCCGCCGATTTCGAGGATCCACCCGCCCTCATTCCCTCCCTGATCCTGGCCCAGCTCGACAGCGGTGCCGATGTGATCGCCGCGGTACGACGAGAGGATCAGGAATCCGGCTGGCGCCGCCTGTCTCGCCGCCTCGGCTATCGATTGATGGGCAAGGTCTCCGACAGCCAGAGCATCAACGGCTTCCATGGCTTCGGCCTCTACAGCCGCGAGGCCGTTCAGGCCTTCCGCAGCTACAAGGAGGTCCGTCCCTACATCCGGCTGCTGCCCACTTACCTGGGCCTGCGCATCCACTGCGTTCCCCATGCCCGCGATCGCCGCCGCCACGGCTCCTCCAGCAACAACCTCGGCACCCTGTTCGAACTGGCGGTGGATGGGATCATCCAGTTTTCCGGCTTTCCGGTACGGCTGATCACCGCCATCGCCGTGATCCAGTGGTTCCTGTCGCTGCTGGTGGTGCTGGCGATGCTGCTCTGGGCGCTGAGCAGCGGCCTGTCCCCCCAGTTGCTGGTCTCGCTTCTGACCTGCCTGGGGGTCTCCTTCCTCGTGCTGATCGCTGGCGTCTCGCTGCAGTACATCTCCCGGATCTACGCCTTGATGAGCGGTCGTCCCAGCTACCGCGTCGCCGCCACCTGCGGCCACCTGGATGGCCTGTCGGTGGTGGCATGAAACGGTTCCATCGCTTCGGGCGCTACGGCCTGCTCGGGGTGTTCAACACCGTGCTGGGCTATGTCCTGTTCGTGGCCCTGGCCACGCTGATGAGCCAGCTGCTGGCTTCGGTCATCACCGAAATCCTGGTGCAATCGTTCAAGTATTACGGGCTTGGCAAGTTCGTGTTCCGTGCTCCTCAGCGCACCCGGCCCTCACCGCTGGCCTATCTGATCAGTGTGCTGCCAGGCTCCCTGGTGCTGTTTCTCAACGTGGCCATCTTCTCCCGTTTCCTGCCACCTGCCATCACCGGAGCCCTCGGAATTCTGGTCTCGATTATTTATTACAAGATCTTCAAGGCGCTTTATCGCCCGCGCCTCAACAACTGAACGGGACCCCGGCTCGACACGAGCCTGAGGAACCAGCCCGGGTTCAGCAAGACCCGAGCTGCGGGCCTCGAGCAGGATTCCGCAGGCTGGGATCGGCCTCCAGCAGGCCCTGCCAGGTGGTTTCGATCTGCTGCTCCAGGCTCTCGGGTTGCAGCCCATAGCGCCGCAGCTCCTCCAGGAACGGGCCCGCATCGGCTCCATAGCGATCCTCCGGCAGATCGGGATCCAGGCTCTGGTGCGCGGGCGGCAATCCGAAGCGCCCGGCGATCCGCTGGGCCAGCTCCAGCAGGCTGAGGGAATGGCTGCAGGCATCCAGCTGCAGCATCCCGTGGCGCTGGCGATCCAGCAGCAGGCTCCAGGCCAGTTCCATGATGTCGCCCACCGCCCCGTAGCTGCGCCACACCGGACGGCGGGCCTGCAGCCGCGGGGTCTGACCGCGGCCCGCCTGCAGCAGGAAATCGCCCAGGGCGAACCGTTGCGGCCCCGCCATGAACCGGCCGCTGGCCGCATAGACCCGCAGCACCACCGCCAGACGGTCGGCCCCGGCGAGCTCGCGCAGCAGGGACTCCTCCTCCTGCTTGAGTGTGGCGTAGGGGTTGCCCTCCAGATCGGCGGCCCGGCCATCCAGGCTCGCCGCCGCCCCGGAGGAGGTGGTCACCACCGGGCAACCCGGCCAACGCCGCAGCAGCGCTGCGACCCGGGCGGTGATGGATCGGTTGCTGCGCACGTAGGTCTCCAGCCCCACCTCCGCCAGGCGATCGCGGGTGAGGAAGGCCAGGTGCAACAGACCGGCCGGCCGCGGAGCCTCGACGATCTCCTCCAGCGGCCGCACCAGCAACGGGCCCAGGGGGCTGCCGAAGTCCACCTCCCGGGCGCTGGAGGCGTAGGCGATCAGGTGCTGGCGCAGGGCCTCGGGGCCGAGACGCCGTTCGAGCACCGCCAGGGCCGTGCGGCCGAACCAGCCGCTGGCGCCGGTGAGCAGCAGCGGTGCGTCGCCGGAGAGCTCCAGGGCAGGGGGCTCCCCCGCGGGGGCCGGTGCCGGACCGGAGAGGGACGACATCGACTCAGCTCTCGCCGAGCACCTTCCAGCGGTCCTCAAGCATGCGGATGCGGGTTTCATCCTCGCGGTGGATGAAGCCGTAGTAGTCGCGCTTGTTCAGCAGCCAGAGCAGCTCGAAGTGGACCGCATCCTTGAGCGCCTGGGCCAGACCTTCATCGTCGAGCGCCTCGCCGCGGAACACCACCTTGCGGGTCTCGAAGCGGGTGAGATGGATCTGGCGGAAGCGTCGCAGATTCTGCAGGGCATCGATCGACACCGCCCCACCAACGACGAAATCCAGACCCCGGCGCCGACAGAGTTCCGAGGCCTGCTCGGCGAGAGCCGTGACCTGCTCGGATTCGATGCCCTCCCGCCCGAGACCGAGGGAGCCGGCGAAATCGACGCGACCGAAGACAACACCGTTGCAGCCGGGATCGGCCACGGCCAGATCGAGCATCGGCTCAAAGTTGTTCCAGGCAGTGATCGTTTCCAGATTGAACAGAAATTCCGTATCGGAGCGCTCCTCATCGAGAAACACCTTCTGCTTGGCGGCGATGTACTTACTGAGGGCGTAAGGGGTTTCCACCATCGGCGCGATGATGTAGCGAACACCGAACTGTCTGGCCTCAAGCAGATCACGAATGGCCTCGCATCCCCCCACCTTCAAGGCAATATCCACGCCGGCCCGATGGGCGATCTCCAACAAGCGCAACAGCTCGTCAGTCCGCGTTCCCTCCGCTTCGAACTCGGCCTTCGTCGCCACGACTCCGTGCAGCTCACGACCGCGTCGGAGCAGGTCGCACATCTTGCGCTCGTGGCTGTTCATCCGACAAGCCGGTGCCGATCTTTGGGAAATGATTCAAGCACGGCATCCGGGGGCGAAAGCGCCCTGCGGGCCAGCGGCAGGGATGGCCCGCTCATGCCGGCAGGTAGGGGCAGAGACGGGCCCACTGCTCGTCGGAGAGCTCGGGGCTCATGCGATGCAACGGGTTGGATTCCATGCCGCCATCGGGCCGCACCCGACTGCTGATCTTGGGGAAGTACGTCTGCTCCGGATCGAGCGGCACCTCGAACGCCTGGGGGCCGGGGCTGTCGAAGGCGGCCCGGAAGGCCTCCTGCTCACTCCAGCCAGGCTGCAGACGCTGCAGCGGAATGCCATAGGCGCGGAACAGCAGCTCCCAGTCCGGGAAGCCCAGGCCGGACTCCGTGTCGCAGCCCAGGTAGGAGCCGCCGAAGTAATTGCGCTGGGTCATGCGGATCGAGGCGTAGCCGTGATTGGCAAACAGGAAGATCTTCAGGTTCAGGCGATTGGCCGCCACCGTGGCCAGCTCCTGCAGATTCTGGGTGAAGCCTCCGTCACCCTCCACCAGCACCACCCTCCTGCCGCCGGCCGCGACCGCCGCTCCGATCGCGCCGGAGAGTCCATAGCCCATGCTGGCCAGCCCCTTGTCGGTGATCATCCACTGATCCCGGCGTTGCTGAAAGGCCTGCATCATCACGGTGAAGGCTCCGCCGCTGCTGCAGGGCACGATCACATCGCCCTCACCACAACAACGCGACAGATCGAGAACCATGTCGTAAGGATTCAGGAATCCTGCGGCCGTGGCATTGGCCGCCTCCGACAGCGGCAACGCCTGCCGCACCTCGCGGCAGAACGCCAGCCAGTCGCCGTGGTCCCCCAGATCCGCCGCCAGCAGGTCCCGCAGGGCCTGATCGGCATCACCGCACAGCGACCAGTCGACCCGGGGGTTGGGCTTGGCCAGTTCCGTCGGGTCGATCTCCACCTGGGCCACGCGCCCCTGGGGCACGAAGGCCTGCCAGTTGAAGCCCGTCTGCTGCAGACCCAGCCGGGTGCCCAGGGCCACCACGAGATCGCTCTGCTGCAGCAACAGATTGCTGGAGCGCATCCCCCAGGTGTTGGGACGGCCCGCATAGTTCGGCTGATCGGCCGGAATCCGGTCGGCTCCGTTCCAGGTGGTCATCAGCGGCAGGGCCAGCGCCTCCAGCCGGGCCGCGCTCTGCCGGCAGAGCTGCCGCGACAGGCCGCCTCCGAGCAGCAGCAGCGGCCGGCGGGCCTCACGGATCGCCGTCAGCAGATCGTCCGGGAGCAGCGCTGGTGCGGGACCATCCAGCGGCGCCGGGACCGGGGGCTCTCCGTCCTGCTCCAGCCAGGCATCCGGCACCGCCATCGCCTGCACGTCGAGCGGCAGCTCCAGGAACACCGGACCCGGCCGGCCGCTGCTGCCATCCCGCAGCACGGCGCTCAGCCGTTGCCGTGGCCACGGCTCCAGCATCCGCTCGCTGCGCTTGCACACCGGCGCCGCCATCGCCACCCCGTCCACCTCCTGGATCCCCAGCTGGCGCATCCCCTCCGGAGCCAGGTCCTCGCGCTTGACCTGCCCGCCGATCAACAGCAGTTCGCGACTCTCGAGATAGGCCCCGGCCAGGCCGGTGAGGGCATTGGTGAGCCCGGGACCCGCCGTGACCAGGGCGAAGGCCCGCCCGCCGCGGCCGCGGGCCGCCGCCACTTCGTTGTGATATTCCACGGCGATGGCGGCCGCCACCTCGTGCACCACCGGCAGGCAGCGCACCCGCGTGCGCACCCCATCCAGCAGGTGCATGATGTTGCCCCCCGCCACGAAGTAGCAGGTGTCATAACCCTCCTGCACCAACCAGCTGACCAGCACGTCGGCGTATTTCATGCCGGCACCTCCTGGATCACCTCCAGCATCGCCCGCAGCACCGCCGCCTCCTGGTCGGGGTGACGCGGCAAGCGCCGCTCCAGCACCCCCAGGCTGAGCTGATCCGACTCGGCCGGCGGCACGATCACGTGGTAATGCTCCCGGCCGTGCTTCTTGTCGCCGCGGAACGCCTCCAGGAACAGGTCGGGCTGGAACTCCGCCAGCAGCTCCCGCGTCATCACGCCTTCCAGCAGGGCATCGGTGTGGGCGATCAGTTCGGCGGAGCCCTGCGGTCGCCCCATGAAGCGATGGGCCGCCCGCATCCCCAGCGCCACCGCCGGCCCGTGGGGCACGGCATAGCCCGTGGCGGATTCAAGGGCATGGCCCCAGGTGTGGCCGAAGTTGAGCAGGCGGCGTTCGGCGCGGTCGAACTCATCCGTTTCGATGAACCACTGCTTCACCTCCAGCACGTGGTGCAGCAGCGCCGCCAGTTCGGCATCGCTCCAGTCGCCCGCCAGCAGCGGCGCCGCCAGCTGGCGGTAGCGCCGGAAGCTGGCGGGCCCGTGGCAGAAGCAGATCTTCGCCGCCTCCGCCAGGCCGCCGCGCAGCTCCACCAGCGGCAGGCTGCGGGCCAGGGGCGCCATCACCGTGATCAGCCGCGGCGGGTGGAAGGTGCCCACCAGGTTCTTGGCCGGGCCCACGTTGATCGAGCTCTTGCCCCCCAGGCACGAGTCGGCCATCGCCAGGAAGGTGCTGGGCACATAGGTCCAGGGAATGCCCCGCATGTACACCGAAGCCACGAAGGTGGTGATGTCCTGGATCACCCCTCCGCCCAGGCCCAGCAGGGTCGAGGAGCGGTTGAGGCCGCGACGCTTGAGCTCCAGCAGCAGCTCCCCCATCCGCTCGAAGCTCTTGGCCGCCTCGTCGGCACGGATCAGGATCTGCCGCTCGGCCAGGGCCGGATCGAGGCGGCCGGCGAAGAAGTCATCCACCAGCAGCAGGTCCGCCTGCGGCTGCCAGTGCTCCAGGGAGGCCACCTCGGGGAATTCGACCCGGTAGGCGGCGCTGCTGCTGCGGATGGTCAGGGGCGGCTGCAGCATCGCCGGGGAGTGGGCGGCGGCGACCATGGCGATCTCGGGGAAGGGGAACGGGAGGGGAGGGAGCCGGCTCAGATCCGGCGCACGGCGGTGAATCCGGCGTCGACCGCCAGGCTCTGGCCGGTGATCGCCCGGTTCTCCGGGCCCACCAGGAAGGCCACCGTGGCGGCGATGTCCTGCGGGGTGGGCAGGCGGCCGAGGGCCGTGGCTGCCTCCACCCCGGCGATCTGCTCCGGGCTGAGATGGGTGCGGGACATCGGGGTGTCCACCACTCCGGGCAGCACGGCATTGATCAGGACGCCGCGGGGCCCCAGATCGGCGGCGCAGGAGCGCACCAGCCCAGCCACCGCCGCCTTGGAGACGGTGTAGGAGAACTTGCCGGTGCGGGCCTGGTCCTGCCAGATCGAGCTGATCACACAGAGGCGGCAGGGGTCGGCGAGCCGCCCGGCGGCGACCAGCCGGGCCAGGGTACGGGCCACATAGGTGACATTCGCGTCGAGCACGGCCTCGAACCCCGCCGGATCGAAGGCCAGCACCGAATCAGCGGCATTCAGCCCCTGAGCCCAGACCACCGCATCGAGGGGCGGCAGAGAATCCAGCTCCTCCGGAGCCTGGCTGTGGGGTGGCGCGATCAGCTCGGCTCCGTCCTGGCGCAGGCGCAGCACGATGGCGCTGCCCAGGGCCCCTCCGCCTCCGAAGACCAGGGCCCGCATCAGGCGGAGGCTCCCGCCGCCGCGGCCGTGCCGGCGGCCTGGAGGGCGAAGCCGCGGATCACCGCCAGCTCCTGATCCAGCATCGCGGCGGTCAGGCCCGGGAAGGTTCCCAGGAACAGGGCCTCATTCATCAGCTGGTCGGCCCCGGGCATCGGACCGAGCACCCTCAGCGCCTCGGGCCGCTCGCGCTGCAGGCCGACGAACACCGGCTGGCGCAGCAGGTTGCCGCCGAACAGCATGCGGGTGCCGATCCGCTCCTGGTCGAGGTGACGGGTGAGCTGGGGACGGCTGAACGGAGCCTCCGGCCGGACCCGCAGCAGGAAGCCGAACCAGCTGCAGGTGCTGCGGCAGCCCGTGGCGTCCCACTGGAAGCCCTCGGGGGTCCAGGCGGTGGCGTGGGTGGGCAGGCTGAAACCGAACAGATGCTCGAGATCCGCCAGACCGCGGCGCAGGGTCTCCCAGTTGTGCTTGCGGGCCTCGATGAACTCCGGCAGTCGCCGCAGCTGAACGCGGCCGATCGCCGCCTGGGGATCGAGCGGCTTGAGGTTGTAGCCGAGGTGGGAATAGATGTACTTGTGGTCGTAGCCGGCAGGCAGTTCACCCAGCTGCCAGTCCCAGCGCTTGCCGCAGCTGTCGTCCTTGCCGCTGGGGCACCAGCAGTCGCGGCCCCAGTCGCGGAAACTCTCGGCGGCACGCTTCAGCCGGGCGCTGGACACGATGTTCACCGCTCCGCCTTCGCCCATCGTGAGGTGATGGGGCGGGTAGAAGCTCTGGGTGCTGATGTCTCCCCAGGTGCCGGTCCAGCGCACCACCCGGTCGGGCCCCTCGTCGAGGCCGGGGCTGTTGCGGTCGAAGCCGAGCGACTCGGCCAGGGCCCGCGGCATCGAATAGCTGCAGCCCAGGGCATCGCAGTTGTCCTCGATCAGCCACAGCTGGTGGCGGCGGCAGAAGGCCAGCACCGCGCCGATGTCGAACGGATTGCCGAGCGCATGGGCAAGCATCACGGCTTTGGTGCGCCCGGGGCTGTAGGCCGCCTCCAGCTGATCGGCCTGCAGGTTGCCGGTGACCGGGTCGTTGTCGACGAACACCGGGACGCAGCCGTTCTGCAGGATCGGCGCCACCGTGGTCGGGAAGCCGGCGGCGCAGGTGATCACCTCATCGCCGGGACGCAGCCGCCGTTCCCCCTCCAGCAGCGGTGAACTCAGCGCGCTGAGGGCGATCAGGTTGGCCGAGGAGCCGGAGTTGACCAGCAGGCTGTGGCGGACGCCGAGGAAGTCCGCCAGCTCGCTCTCCATGGCCGTTCCTTCCTGGCCGAGGGTGAGCCAGAAATCCAGGGTGGCGGACACGGCCGCCTCGACTTCCTGCTCGGTGAACACCCTGCCGGCGTAAGGAATGGACTGGCCCTGCCGCCAGGGGGAGCGGTCGGGATCGGCGGCGGGGCGATGGGCAGCGTGAGCCTGACGGGCGTAATCGCGCGTGAGCTGCAGAATCTGCGCCTTCAGGTCGGGGAGGGAAGTCACGGGGGTGTCGCGGCGAGGTAGGCGTCGAGATCGTTGAGACAGCATCCAAGCGCAGCGTCGCCGCCCTCCAGCACCCGTCTGTACCAGCTGACGCTGCGCTCCACCGTGACTCGGAAGGGCCAGCGGGGCGTCCAGCCCAGCTCGTGGTGGGCCTTGTCGATCACCAGATGCAGCAGACCGGCTTCGTGGGGGCTGGAGGGATCGCTGCAGTCCCGCCAGCGGCCCGGCCAGTGCCGCAGCGCTTCCTCCACCAGCTCCCGCACCGGCCGGTTGGCCTCCAGCTGCGGGCCGAAGTTGAAGGCGCTGGCCAGGGACAGGTCGCCGCGGCTGAGGCGCTCCGCCAGCAGCAGATAGCCCCCCAGCGGCTCCAGCACGTGCTGCCAGGGGCGGGTGGCGGCGGGGTTGCGCACGGCGATCGGCTGGCCGGCCGCCAGGGCGCACATCGCATCGGGGACGATCCGGTCCGCGGCCCAGTCGCCGCCGCCGATGACATTGCCCGCACGGGCGCTGGCCAGACGCAGATGGGGGGTCTGGTGCGGCTGGCTGCCGCAGAAGCTGGCGCGCCAGCTGGCGATCGCCAGCTCCGCGGCCGCCTTGCTGCTGCTGTAGGGATCATGGCCCCCGAGGGGGTCGTTCTCGCGGTAGCCGTAGAGCCACTCGTTGTTGCGGTAGACCTTGTCGGTGGTGATCAGCACCGCCGTGCAGGGCTGCCGCAGCTCGCGCAGTGCCTGCAGCAGATGCAGGGTGCCCATCACGTTGGTGTCCCAGGTGGCCGCCGGTTCGACATAGCTGCGGCGCACCAGGGGCTGGGCGGCCAGGTGCAGCACCACCTGCGGCTGCACCGCCTCCACCACGGCCGCCACGGCAGAGGCGTCACGGATGTCGACGAGGCGGTGATCGATGCGCTCCGCCAGGTCCAGCTGATCGAACAGGTTGGCACCGGGCTCCGGAGGCAGGGCCAGGCCGGTCACCTCGGCCCCGAGCTGCAGCAGCCACAGGGTCAGCCAGCTGCCCTTGAAGCCGGTGTGGCCGGTGAGCAGCACGCGACGGCCGCGCCAGAA
>JAYKJA010000017.1:0-4263 GCA_035285905.1 Synechococcaceae cyanobacterium | reverse complement strand
CCTCCTGCTGGCCCACCTCCGCCAGGGCGAAGCCCTCCAACTCCACCATCTCCATCCGTCCGGCCAACGACTCCGACGACTGACGCAACAACGCCGGCGAAGCCGATCCGAGGATCAGGAACCGCGCCGGCGTCTGCTCCCGATCGGCCAACACCCGCAACAGCGGGAACAGCTCGGGCCGCCGTTGTACCTCATCGATCACCACCGTGCCGCGCAGATCCCCCAGGGCGGTGAGGGGCTCCTCCAATCGCGCCAGGCTGATCGGATCCTCCAGGTCGAAGTAGCGGGCCGAATTCACCGGCACGAGCTGGCGCGCCAGGGTGCTCTTGCCGCATTGGCGCGGCCCGAGCAGGCTCACCACGGGCGCCCGGGCGAGGGCCGCCTCCACGGCGGAGAGTCGATCGGATCGGTCGAGCATCCCAGACATGGGGTGTTCTCCTTGAAAATCCTGCAGCTGTCGCTCAATTTTCGAGGCTACCGGCTGATTCTGAGGGGTCTGTTGCCGCAGGCCCCTGCCTGGAGTCCCGTTCAGGCCAGCGCCGCTCTCGCCGCCGCAGCAGCACGCTGAACCCGGGCGATCGGCTGGAGCTGACCCTCCAGGCCGATGGGCTGCTGCTGCGACCTCACAGCTCCGGCCAGACCAGCAGTGCCAAGGCGCTGATCGGCTGCCGTGGCTACAGCGGGCCGCCGATCCCCCTGGAGCCACAGGATCCTTCCCTCTTTGCCGACCGGACCCAGCCATGACCCTGCCTGTGGCTCTCGACACCAATCTGTTGGCGAGGCTGCTCACGGGGGACGATCCGGAGCAGGCTCTCCGGGCGGCCGAGCTGATCGACGGCAGCCCGGCGTGTTACGTGCCGATCACGGTGGTGCTCGAGCTCGAGTGGGTGCTGCGAGGCGCCTATCGATTGCAGCGTGAGGCGGTGATCACGGCGCTGGAGAGCCTGATGGCGATTCGCCAGGTGCATCTCGAGCAGGAGGATCTGGTTCGGCAGGCGCTGCGCTGGCATCAACGGGGTCTTGATTTTGCCGGTGCATTGCACCTGCTGCGCAGTGAAGGTTGCGCCTGCCTGGCGACTTTGGATCGAGCTTTTGTCAACGCTGCTGCTGAGCTTGGGCTCCAGCCGGAGGTCCGGTTGGTCTGAGCCGGTGTCCGCAGGAGCAGCCCAGTCCCGCGGCAACCCTGCTGGCCGCCGGCCAACTTCTTCGTTGTCGCCGGAGAGGCTCAGTCCAGATGCCGGGCCTCGCGCATCAGCCTGACGTCAGGCATCCGCCTGACTGGATCCAGGCATCACGCGTTGATCGAGCCCCATCGCCAGGCCGGCAGCCCGGGGACTCTCCAAGAGCTTGCGAAGCAGGCGCTGATCCTGGGTGATCAACGGGGCCGAACGTTGCTCTGCCAGGGCCAGATACAGGCAGTCATCGGCCGGGGGATCCAGCTCATGGCACCAGCGTTGCGCCGCGAGCAGCAGGCCTGCGGACGGGACCAGTTCGCTGAACAGCTGGGGCGCGAGTTCGGCGATCGCCAGGAACGGCTCCTCGCTGATCGCCCCCTGCCGCTGTTCCTTCCAGCCTGCATTCAGCCGCTCCACCAACACCAGATCCGGTGCCAGCAGGCGAACCGCAGGCGCCGGTCGAGCAACGCCACCGGCCTGTCGCTGTGGGCCACCTCGGCAAACCAGCCGAACGTCACCGGTGCATCCACCACAAGCGCCTGGACCTCAGCGCTGCTCACGACCCTCGCGGATCAGGGCCGCGACATCCAGTCCCTGGGCCTGCTCGGGCGTCTGCCGGCGCAGGACAGCCAAGCGCTCGCGCAAACCGCTGTGTTGTTGTGCCGCATGGGTCAGCAAGTCTCGGAGACTCTGCTCCAGCGACACGCCCCGCGCCCGCGCCTGCTGTCTGAGAATCGCCACCACCCGTTCATCCACCAGACGGATCAGCACCTGGGCCATCGTCTTCCACGCGCCTGCTATCACTGATGTTGTCAACCTTGACGTGGGCGAACCGTCTGTCGTTCTGAGGGGCGATGGAGTCGATCACCATGGGGGACTGACGGCCACGCGAGCGGCCGGCCCGCCCGTCCTCTTCGCGAGGACCTTGCCGCAACTCCTTCCTGCCTGCCGTCGATGCCTTCCGCCGAAGCCCTGCGCTGCCATCTGCTGATCGGGCCTCCGGCCAGCGGCAAGAGCCGCTTCGCGGAGCTGCTCACAGCGCAGCTGCTGGCGTCCGGGGTCGAGCCGGTGGTGCTGTCCACGGATCGGATCCGGGAGGAGCTGTTCGGAGAGGCCTCCGTCGTGGGCCGCTGGGCCGAGCTGGAGGCGGTGCTGCAGGAGCGCCTGCTGGAGGCCGTGCGGGCCCGCCAGACGGTGATTCTCGACGCCACCCACGCCCGGCGCTCCTGGCGGCTGCGCTGGCTGCAGGCCCAGCCCTGGCCCGTGCCGATCGACTGGATCGGCTGGTGGCTGAAGACACCGCTGCCGACCTGCCTGGCCTGGAACCAGCAACGGGATCGCCAGGTGGATCCGCCGGTGCTGACCCGTTACCACTCCCTGCTGCACGCCGGGCCGTTTCCGCCCCAGCGGGCGGAGGGATTCGCGGCGCTGGTGGAGCTGGATCCCAGTCAGGCCGAGGCCTTTGCGAAGGCCTTCGCCAACGCGTTTGCCGGGCTGAAACGCAGCATCGCCGGTGCCCGCGCCAAGCATCCGCGCGTGCTGCATGGCTACTCCAGGCTGCTGGACTTGGAGCGGCTCCTCCATCTGATCCGCCTGCTGCTGCGCGACCCGGATCTCAGCGGCGCCCTGTCCCATCTGCCGGATGGGCGAGAGGCCCTGGTCCCCCATGACGCGGAGCTGGCCGAGCGGGCCGCCGCCCTGCTGCAGGCGGAGCTGGGAGCTTGTTACGCCGACCCCCAGGCCCTGCGCAGCGACCTGGCCTGGCTGCAGGCCAACGGCTTCTGCTCGCGTTTGCCCGTCCACGCGCCGATCGAGCCTCCGCCACCGGGCCCGCTCACCCTCTCCCATGCGGGCGGCTGGCCTCCGGAAGCCGATCCGGCCATCTTCCGGCGCGTGATGGCCCTGCTGCGGCATGTGATCCAGGACCCGTTCGACAGCGGCCCCGGCAGCCTGCGGCACTACCTCGCTGCGCGGCTGGAGCAGCTGGTGCCGCAGTCCTATTGCTCCGTGGATGGAGACAATCTGCGCAAGGATGTGGAGCGGATCCTCACCCCCTATGGCTTCCGCGTGACCAGCCATCCCTCCCGCGGCGGCTATGCCCTCGGCACCGCCGTGCTGTCGGCCTCGCAGCTGCAGGAGCTGGTGCAGCTGCTCGATGGCGTGGTGCAGCAGCTGAGCGATCCCACCAAGCAGGACCTGCTGGAGACCGTCCGGCAGCGGCTCGATCGCGGCGGTCTGCCCGTGTCGGAGGCCCAGCCGTTGCGGCGCATCGCCAACCGCTCGATCGTGCATCCAGGCCTGCTGCGCTCCGACTGCCTGGCCCAGGAACCGGAGGCCAAGAAGCTGGAATCGGCGATCCTCTGCGGGCAGCGCATCGCCATCGAGCGCTACGGCAGCGCCGCCTCATTCGCCGGCAGCCCGGAGGCCAGCCGCTGGGTGTGGCCCTTGCAGCTGATCTTTCACAACATCGGCTGGTATCTGGCCTTTGAGGAGGGCCTGCAGGCCGAGGAGCCCGGGCTGATCCGCACCGAACGGCTGGATCGGCTCAAGCTGCTGCAGGTGGAGCCGCAGCGCTCGCGGTCGCTGGAGCGCCGCCGGCAGAGCCTGGAGCGGCTGGATCGGCTGCTGCAGGCCAGCGGCGGCATCTACTTCGGAGACGACCTGGCCGCCCAGCTGGCGGTGGCCGGCCCGGACCTGCAGCCGCGGCAGGAGGTGTTGCAGACCCTGCGCTTCCGCTGCGCCCCCTGGATGTTCGCCTTCCTGCGGGAAGGCCTGCAGCGGTTCCCCCAGGAGGTCACCCGGCTGTCCAGGCCGTTGCCGGCGGACACCTGGTGGAAGCACCCCGAGGCGCCGCATCTGCTGGAGCCCCTGCCGCAGGACTCCCATCCCTATCCGGTGGAGATCGACCTGCCGCCGTGGACCCTGGAGCGCGATGTGGATCTGCGCCGCTGGCTGTTCGGTTTCGGCGCGGGGGTGGTGATCGAGACCCCGGAAGCCCTGCGCCTGGAGCATCAGCGGCGCGGAGAGGCGGTGGCGGCGTTGTATCGGGATGCGGATGGGGCGGCCGCCCACGGCTGAAGGGAGGGGG
>JAYKJA010000016.1:0-13491 GCA_035285905.1 Synechococcaceae cyanobacterium | reverse complement strand
CGCTCCATCAGCGCTTCGATCGAGAACAGATGGGCGTTGATGTTCTCCAGATCCGCCAGGGCCTGCTGAATCGAATCGGCCTCCGGCGATGGGGGTGTGGCTCCCGCTTCCACCGGAGTGGCCGCCGGGGCAGGGTCGGCATCGCCGTACTGCTTCTGCAGCTCCTCCAGCACGCGGCCGGCCAGGGTGCGGAATGACTGCAGAGACGCCCAGCTCAGCTCCTGCTGCTGGCGCAGGCTGGGGTTCTCGCGGATCAATCGGTCGTGTTCCCGATAGAAGCGCTGGCAGTCAGGGCATTGGCAGGGCTCTTCGGGCACCGCGTCCCTTCACTGATCAGCCCCCATCATGGCACCGAACCTGCAGGGCTGGTCTTGGGGTGAGCCGGTTGGGGCCTCAGCGCGGCCCCGACCCCATCAGGGGATCTCCGGGCGGAGGTTCCGGACCATCGCTGTCGGCCATCTCACCATCGTCGCTGGCGGGCAGGGGGATCTCGATGGAACTGACCACCTGCACCACATCCCTCAGCCGCATCGCATCAGCGAACCAGCCCATGGCCTGCTCCACATCTCCGCGCTGCTCGGCCGCATAGGCCTGCTCCTCATGGGCCTCAGCCAGCACCGCCAGCCAGCACAGACAGCGGGCCTGAACCACGGACAGATCGATATCCTGGGGTTGGCAGGCCGCGATGCGCTCGGTTTCCTGTTGGACCAGCAGTTTCAGCCGCAGGTCGTGGAGGTGAGTCATCACGGGGGATTTCGCCTCGCGCCACGCTAGCGGGATCGCACCGGACGACTCCACTGGCCGTGGTGATGTGCGCAACGACGGGAGACGCAGAAAGGCCTCGAACCGCTGAGGCCATCTCCCAGCGTGCTCCTGCGGCAGCTCATACCCAGGCAAGGCCACGCCCTGCGCATCGGCAGGGCGCAGACAGGGTGGAGGAGCGGATGGGAGTCGGGGACCGGAAGCGGAGGCTCCGCACAGGAAAATTCTGCGCCGGATGCCAACCGCCACGCGGCCCCCGCCCCTGCGATCTCCCCTCAGGCAGACAGGGAAAAGCAGGCCAGGATCACTCCTCGTCCTCTCCAGCGCCGACCGGGACCAGGCGGATCTGCTTCTTGCCGAGCTTGATCTCGAACTCATCGCCGGGATTCAGGCCCAGCTGATCGGTGTAGGCCTTGCCCACCAGCAGATTGCCATTGCCCTGGACGCGCGCCACATAGCTCAGCGTCTTGCCACGGCGGCCTCCGCGGCCGGCCGGCTCACCGAAACTGAGGCCCTTGGCCTCCAGCAGCGCCTCATAGAAGGCCGTGAAATTCAGCCGTTCGCTGCCGTCCTTCTTGGAGCTGACGTAGCCAGCGGCGCGGACCAGATCGGACTTTGAGGAATCGCCGAGTTCCTTGACCTTGGCGAGCAGTTCGGGGCCTGTCAGCATGACGATTCTGTCAATGGCTTCTCTGCATCTTATCCACTGAGGTCACCCTGGCGTCTACCCCGGGCAGAGCATCGCGCACCTCTGTTGCAGAAAGTGAGCTGCCATGGGGTGGATCAGCAGCCAAGAAATAGGGACGGTTCAACCTGTCGCAGGGGCGGCGCGGCCTGGCAGGACCTGATCCATCCACCCTCAATTCCTTGGCCACCACTAGCTTCTTGCCCAGCAAGAGCCAACGGGGCAGGAAGGAGTGATGTGCTCAGCAGGGCCCGCGGCAGGCGCCGGCAGACCGCATTGCCTCGGCCCGGGTGGGCCTGCCGCACCGGGCACAGGGAAGGCCTGCAGGGATGGCTCTGCAGCGCGCCCGATCGCCAGCGATCGGCGCAGGGGGCTCAGAGACTGTCGAGGTCGTCGTCCTCGCGGGACTCGTCGGGCTCGGAGGGACTGCCGGTGGGAGTGACGAGCAGCTTGTCGACGCGCTTGCCGTCCATGTCCATGACCTCGAACCGGTAGCCGTTCCACTCGAAATGGTCGGCGGGGTGGGGGATCCGCTCCAGCTTGTGCATGACAAAGCCAGCCATGGTGTGGTAGCGGCGTTCCTTGTCGATGCCGAAGATGTCCTCGTCGATGATGTCCGCAAAGGCGTCGATGGCGAGACTGCCATCCACCAGCCAGGATCCATCCTCCCGGGGGGTCACCATCGGTCCGTCGAAGTCATCCACCGAGGGCAGGTCTCCAACGATGCCCTCCATCAGATCGTTGAGGGTGACCAGGCCCTCGACCCCGCCGAATTCATCGGTGACCAGGGCGATGTGGATGCCACTGCGCTTGAACTGCTCGAGCACCGAGAGGGCCCGGGTGGCCTCGGCGACGAACAGGGGAGGCTGCAGCAGGTCCTCCAGGTTGATGTCCTGGCCGGTGATCTTGGCGGAGAGCAGGTTGCGGATGCTGACGATGCCCACGCACTCATCCAGGGTCTCGCGACCGACCGGGAAGCGGGAGTGGGTGCTCTCCATCACCTCCAGCAGACTCTCCTCAAGCGGCTCCTCGATGTCCAGCCAGCAGATGTCGGTGCGGGGGGTCATCAGGGTCTTGATCGTGCGATCCCCGAGCCGCAGCACCCGCTGCACCATGTCGTGCTCCACCTCCTCGAACACGCCGCTGTCCGCCCCCTGGCGGATCATGGCCTTGATCTCGTCCTCGGTGATGTCCGGCTCCTGATTGACAGGGATACCCAGCAGCTTCAGCAGCGAATCGGTGGACACCCCCAGCAGATGCACCACCGGTGCACTCACCCGGGACAGCCAGCGCATGAACGGGGCCACGTTGCAGGCCAGCCGCTCGGGATTGGAGAGGGCGATCCGCTTGGGCACCAGTTCCCCGATCACCAGGGACAGATAGGTGATCACGGCCACCACCAGGGTGAAGCTCAGCCCCTTGCTGTAAGGGGCCAGACCGGGGACGGTGGCGAGCAGCGGCTGCAGCCGCTCCGCCACCGTGGCCCCGCCGACGGCACCGCTGAGGATGCCGATCAGGGTGATGCCCACCTGCACCGTGGACAGGAACTCATTCGGGGATTCCGCCAGGCGAAGCGCCGCCCGGGCCGGCCGTTTGCCCTTGTCGGCCAGTTGTTGTAACCGATGCCTCCGGGCGGAGACGATGGCGATTTCGGCACCGGAGAAAAGCCCGTTAGCAACGATCAGGAGCAGGATGGTCAGGATCTCCAGCGCCAAGGAGTGGGTTGCCAGCGGTCGTTGGTGCCCAATTTACAGGGATTCACCCGGTGGTCCGGTGTGCGAACCGGGTGCGCCGGCTCCGGCTCCCCTCCGGCTGCCAGCCCGGCCGGCTACAGCTGTTGAACGAACACCCTCCCCCTCCTGCCTGTTCTGGAACACTCAGGAGAGGGGAACGCTCCGCCAGCATGTCCAAGGCCGCTGAGCCACCTGCGCCACCCATTCAGCCGTCATCCCTCGACAGCGATGACCAGGGACCGACCGGGGCCTGGCCGGCCGAACGGAGGCTGGAGGCCCAGCCGCTCGAAGCCGGACGCTTCGCCCCCTACGGCCAGGTGATCGCTCCGGTGGCCGATGGGGCCGACTACGGCGACAGCGACGCGCGGCTCCTGTTCGATGGTCCCCAGCCGCGCTTCTACATCATGCGGGTGGGAGCCCGCAGCGGCCCCCTGCAGGAACTGGCCCGGCACCAACGCTGCACCCAGTGCCTGGCCAGCGCCGACCACCACCCCTGGTGGCTGGTGGTGGCCCCCCCCGACCCCCAGCGGAGCCGGCCGGATCTGGACGGCCTGGCCCTGTTCGCCATCCCCGCCGGAGTGGCGATCAAGCTGCACTGCGGCACCTGGCATGGCGGCCCCTTCCATCTCGCCGCCAGCGCCACCTACTTCAACCTCGAACTCAGCGACACCAATCGCCACGACCGCCAGCTCTGGCGGCTGCCCCAGGCTCTGCCGCTGCAGCTCACCCCAGCGGATCAACCGGGCGTCAGCTCGCTGCAGCCGCAGTAGAAGCAGCGACTGGCACGGCGGCTGAGCTGCCGCTGGCAGCGGCTGCAGATCAACCGCTGCTTCTCCAGGGTGTGGCGACCATCGGCAAACCCGTCGCGCAGATCGATCTCCTGGGCGCGGGCGATCAGCTCCGCCTCCGTGAACAGGCCCAGCTGCTGCATCAGCTCGCGCATCGCATCGAACAGCAGCAGCAGCCGGTCGACACGCCCCTCCAGTTCCGTCACCCGCCCCTGGAGGTCATCCTGACCCTCGGTGGGCCCGCTGCTCACGTTGCCGAGGGTGTGGTCGAGGCGGTACCAGTCCCAGACCAAGGGAGCGGAGGCCTCGGAACCGATGGGGTCGGAGCTCATGATCAGGGCGCAGACGCTGTCCGCATCGTGATGCCCGGGTCGCGACCCGGCAACGCCGGCTCCCCGGGCCGGGAACTCAGCCGCGGCGCGGCCGGTCCTCGCGCCGCATCCAGCTGATCCAGTCGGCGGAGATCTGCTTCGGGCAGACCGCCTCGCACTCCAGATGGCTGCTGCAGCCGCCGAAACCCTCGGCTCGCATCCGCTCCTGCAGGGCCCGGGTGCGCTGCTGACGCTCCGGCTGCCCCTGGGGCAACTGGCCGAGATGGGCCAGCTTGGCGGCCACGAACAGGCTGGCGGAGGCATTGCGGCAGGCGGCCACACAGGCGCCGCAGCCGATGCAGGTGGCTGCGCTGAAGGCGCTGGCCGCCTGGTCGTGGCCGATCAGCAGGCTGTTGGCATCCGGGGCGCTGCCGGTGTTCACCGAGCAGTAGCCGCCGGCGGCGATGATCCGGTCCAGGGCCGAGCGGTCGACGCTGAGGTCCTGCAGCACCGGGAACGCCCTCGCCCGCCAGGGCTCCAGCACCAGGGTCTGCCCGTCGCGGAACTGGCGCAGGTAGAGCTGGCACACGCTCGTGCCCTGCTGGGGTCCATGGGCCTGGCCGTCGACCAGGAAGCCGCAGGAGCCGCAGATGCCCTCGCGGCAGTCGTGGTCGAAGCCGACGGGACGCTGACCCGCCGTGACCAGGCGGGCATTGAGCTGATCGAGCGCCTCCAGCAGGGACAGATCCGGCGACAGCCCCTCGAGCCGGTGGCTCTCCCAGCCCCCGGGGGCGGCGCCGTGCTCCTGGCGCCAGATGCGGAAGGTGAGGGCCAGGACCATCAGCGGTAGTTGCGGCGGCTGGGGGTGAGCAGGCTGAACTGCAGCGGTTCGCTGTGCCGCCTCGGGGGCCCGTCGTGGCGATATTCCCAGGCGGCGATGTGGGCGAAGCGGGCGTCATCGCGCAGGGCCTCCCCTTCAGGACTCTGGTGCTCCTCGCGGAAATGGGCGCCGCAGGACTCCTCCCGCGCCAGGGCATCGCGCAGCATCAGATCGGCCAGACCGAAGAAATCCTCGAGCCGCAGCGCCTTGATCAGCTCGGCATCCATCGCCGTCGGCGGCGGCAGGCGCAGGTCCGCGGCGAAGGCCTGGCGGAGCTGCTCCAGCTCCAGCAGGGCCCGCTGCAGCCGGCCGGCCTCCCGGCTGATGCCGCAGGCGTCGATCATCAGCAGACCGAGCTCGCGGTGGAACGCATCCACCGGCCGGCTGCCGCCGATGCCCCGCAGCCGCTCGATCCGCAGCGCGGCCTCCGCCAGGGCCTCGCGGCAGGCGGGATGGTCCTCAGCGATCGCCGGCTGGGCATGGCCCGCCAGCCAGGCGGGCACCGTCGCCGGGGCGATGAAGTAGCCGTCAGCCAGGCCCTGCATCAGGGCGCTCGCCCCCAGCCGGTTGGCGCCGTGCTCGGAGAAGTTGGCCTCGCCGAGCACGAACAGCCCCGGCACAGTGCTCATCAGCTGATAGTCGACCCACAGCCCCCCCATCGTGTAATGGGGGGCGGGGTAGATGCGCATCGGCACGCAACGGGGATCCTCGCCGCTGATCCGCTCATACATCGCCAGCAGGTTGCCGTAGCGCTCCTCGATCACCGCCAGCCCATCGCGGCGGATGGCCTCCGCCAGATCGAGATACACCGAGCCACCTCCGGGTCCGACGCCCAGCCCCTGCCGGCACAGCTCCTGGGCGCGCCTGGAGGCCACATCGCGGGGCACCATGTTGCCGTAGCTGGGATAGAGACGTTCCAGGAAGTAATCCCGGTCGTGCTCAGGGATCTCCGCCGGGGGCCGGGAATCCCCCGGGCATTTCGGCAGCCAGAGGCGCCCGTCGTTGCGCAGGCTCTCGCTCATCAGCGTCAGCTTGCTCTGCCAGGCGTCTCCGGCCGGGATGCAGGTGGGGTGGATCTGGGTGAAACAGGGATTGGCGAAGCAGGCGCCGCGACGGTGGGCGCTCCAGATGGCGCTGGCATTGCTGTGCAGCGCATTGGTGGAGAGGAAATAGACATTGGAGTAGCCACCGCTGGCCAGCAGCACCGCCTGGGCCGTGTGCACCTCCAGGGCACCGCTGCGGCCGTTGCGGCAGACCACACCGCGGGCCACCCCGTCGACGCAGATCAGCTCCAGCATCTCCCGGTGCGGCAGCAGCTCGACCCGACCGGCGGCCACCTGGCGCATCAGCGCCTGATAGGCGCCGTAGAGGAGCTGCTGGCCGGTCTGGCCGCGGGCGTAGAAGGTGCGGCTCACCTGGGTGCCGCCGAAGCTGCGGGTGGCCAGCAGGCCGCCGTATTCGCGGGCGAACGGCACCCCCTGGGCGACGCACTGGTCGATGATCGCGGCGCTGATCTCCGCCAGACGATGGCAGCCCGCCTCGCGGGCGCGGAAGTCTCCTCCCCGCAGGGTGTCGCGGAACAGGCGGGAGACGCTGTCGCCATCGTTGGCGTTGTTGCGGGCGGCATTGATGCCCCCCTGGGCCGCCACCGAATGGGCCCGGCGCGGGCTGTCGTGGTAGGTGAGCACCCGCACGCGGTAGCCCTGTTCGGCCAGGCTGGCGGCGGCCGAGGCTCCCGCCAGCCCGGTGCCCACCACCAGCAGGGTGAGCTGACGGCGGTTGGCGGGGCTGACCAGGGGCAGCCCCTCGCGGCAGGAGGTCCAGGCATCGGCCAGGGGCCCGGCCGGCAGCCGCGGATCGAGCGGCGAAACGGGGGCGCCGGCAGCGGGGGAGGCGGTCATCGCCAGGCCCCCGCCAGCGGCAGGGCCAGCGCCAGCAGCGCGAAGCCGGCCCCGACCAGCCAGGCCAGACCGCGGCCCCAGCGGCGGATGCGGGCGGCGTTGGCCGGATCCAGCAGGCCGAGGCTGCGATGGGCCGCCTCCACCCCCTGAACCAGGTGGGGGATCAGGGCCAGGGAGGCCAGCAGGTACAGCAGCAGCCAGTGCGGTTGGTGCAGCACCGCCAGCAGGGCCTCTCGCTCCAGGCCGGCTTGCGGCCGCTGCCAGCGCAGCTGCAGCAGATGCACGACCAGGAACAGCAGCAGCAAAGCGCCGCTCCAGGGCTGCCAGCGGGCGGCCAGGGGGGCCAGCCAGCCGTCGGAGCGCCGGCTGCGCCGGACAGGCCGGACCGGGCCGAGGGCGGCAGCCTGGGCGAAGCTGCGCCGCAGGGCCAGCAACGGATGCAGAACCAATGCCGCCAGCAGCAGCTCCAGCGGTGCCAGCCAGGGGGCCCCGTGCAGCAGGGCCGCCCAGCGCTCGAACCGTGCCGGGGCCAGCAGGGCCAGGCTCACGCCGCCGAGATGGAGCACCAGGAACAGCACCAGCAGCAGGCCGGAGGGGGCGATGAGGACCTCCGCAGCGTCAGGAGCCGGGACAGGGGGCTGCGGGGAGGGCGTCGGATCCATCCAGGGGCAAGGCGACCGGTCAGAACGCAGCAGCGGCGACGACGGCGGAGGCTCCATCCTGCTGCAGATGCCGCCGACGGGTGAGCGGCACCGCGACCGCGGCCGGGCTGCGGCACCGGCTCAGGCAACGCGGCGATAGAGGGCGAGGTGATAGCCGGGAGCGCTCCCCCCCAGCCGCAGCCAGCCCAGGCGCGCCCGCTCACGGGTCCATCGGTCCTCCAGCAGACGGAATCGGCCGCCATCGCGGCTGGCGGGCGGCACGACGCCGGAGTGGCCCTCCTGGACGACGAATACATAACCCAGGCGACGGGGGTGGGTGCGCTCGTAATGGGCCCGCAGGAAGTCATGATCGAAGGTGCGCACGCTGATCAGCTCCTCCCCCGGCAGGGCGAAGATCGCCAGGCTGGGGGTGCGGGACGTGGCATAGCCGACCGCAAGATTCTCGCGGCGGGCCTGCCGCTGGACAGACTGCACCCACTGCTTCACATCGGCGAAGCGGTGCTCCGCCTGGAGGTAGCTGACCTCCAGGACCATGGTGCGCAGGAAGAGCAGCAGATAGATGCCCAGGAAAGCCAGCAGACAGCCCCGCCAGAGCCGTCGCAGCCCCAGCCTCAGCCCCGCAGTCCACTGCTCGAGAAACAGCCAGCAGGTCGGCACAAAGGGGAGATAGAGATAGGAACCTGACAAGCGGGCCAGGAGCAGAAACGGGATCGCCAGCAGCCCCGCGATCAGGAGGCGACGGCGCTGGATGCAGAGCGCTGCAGCCACGGCCAGGGCGGCCAGCAGCGGCAGCTGCCAGAATAGGGCCTCGGTCTGCAGATTGCCGATAAGGAGCAGCTGATATCCCTGCAGAAAGGGGTTCTGTCCATAGCCGAGGATCCGCCTGATCAGGACCGCGAAGCTGAAGGGAGTGCACAGCTGAATGGCCAGTGCCAGCAAGGCGAGAGCGGCTGAGCTGATCGTGAGCAGGCGCCCCCAGAAAGCCTGCGCCGTCTGGCCCGGCAGCAGGGCCAGCAGCACGGTGCGGGCCAGCCACTGATAGAAGCCGAGCAGCGGTGAGATCCCGGCCATCAGCGCGATGCTGACCGTTGAGACCACCAGAGCCGGGCGCCCTCGGCGCTGGGCCTGCCGGATCCAGAGCAGGCTCGGCGCCACCAGCAGCGCGAGCTGCTCCGGCCGGCCCTGCAGGGCGATCCCGATCACGCCGGCGCAGAGGCCGACCAACAGCGCCGTCACCACCGCGACCAGCGCGCGACGCGACGTCAGAACTAGATCGATCGCGGCGTGGAGGCTGAAGATTGCCGCATTGATGATCCCCATCGCCCCGTGCAGGCGCTCCGCAGTCGAACCCCCCATCAAGCGACCCAGCAATAATGGCATCACGAAACCGTGACCGTCATAGCGATAACGCTCGGCGATCACCCGTGCCATGGAGAGCGGCAGATAACCGGTGGTGATCCAGCCCCGACCCGAGCCCACATTGAGGCTGACGGGTGCAAACAGATCCGCATCCGCATGCAATCCGGGATAGGCAAGAATCCCGAGAGCGATGAACGCGATGATGCCCGCGATCAGCCCCAGCACAAACAGGGATTTTGCGGCGAGAGAGACCTGCTGTGGCACCTGTGAATCGCGCCGATTTCCCGTCATCAGCAGATCGTTCACCATCTGAACGGAGGTGCGCAGGTGCATCAATTTACCGAACAGATCGGGCCTGCCGGCTTACAGCATCTCCCCCCGCCGGATCCGTCCCGTCCCCGCGCCCTGTCCCGGCCCCGGCCAGCGCCCACCAGGCCCGGCCTGCGGCCGCCCCGTCAGGGCTGCCCCCCAGGCGACACCCCGGGCCGCAAGCCGCGTCAGCCGTCGATCCGACCCCGTCTCAACACCGCCTCGTAGTCCTCCAGGGGCATGGGCCGGGCCAGCAGGAACCCCTGGAAGATGTGGCAGTGCATCCGGCGCAGCCGCTCGAGCTGGGCCGCGGTCTCCACACCCTCGACCACACAGCCGAGCCCGAGACCGCGGGCCATGGCCACGGCGGTGCGCACGATCACCCGGGCCGAGGCGCTGGTCTCCAGCGGGAGGACGAAGCTCTTGTCGATCTTGACCCGATGCAGCGGCAGCCGGTGCAGGGATTCCAGCGAGGAGAAGCCCGTGCCGAAATCGTCCAGCGCCAGGCTGATGCCGAGCGCGGCCAGGGCCTCGAGCTGGTCGACCACGGCGGTGATCGGCAGCATCGACGACTCGGTGATCTCCAGCTCCAGCCAGCGGGCCGGCAGATCGTGACGGTGCAGGGCCTCGGCCACCAGCTCGCTCAGCGCCGGCCTCACCAGCAGCTGCAGCGGGGACACATTCACCGCCATCGGCCGCAGCCTGATGCCCGCCCGCAGCCAGCGGCTCTGCTGGGCGCAGACCTGCTCGAGCACCCACAGCCCCAGGTCGTGGATCAGGCCGCTGCGTTCCGCCACCGGGATGAACTGCAGCGGACTGATCGCACCCTGCTCGGGGTCGTGCCAACGCAGCAGCGCCTCGCAGCCGAGCAGACGGCCGCGACAATCCACCTGGGGCTGGTAGGCGAGCTGCAGCCGACCGGCCTCGATGGCGCGGCGCAGCCGCCGCTCCAGGGCGAGTTCCTCCAGCAGCGAGGTCGTCTGGGCCGGCTCGTACACCACCACCTGGCCCCGCCCGGCGGCATGGGCGCGGCTGAGGGCGGTGGCCGCCTGCCGCAGCAGGGAGTCCGCCTCGCGGCCATGGTCAGGGCAGAGGCTGATGCCGGCGCAGCACCCCAGCCCCAGGCGCTCGCCGTTCGGCAGGGTGGAGCCCTGCAGCAGCGCCTGCTGCAGGCTGCGGGCCAGGGCCTCGGCCGCGGGCCGGTCGGCCTCGCTGCGGATCACCAGGAACTCGTCCCCGGCGAGCCGGGCCAGGGCGTCCCCCGGGCGGCAGACGCGACGCAGGGTGTCGGCGACCTGTTGCAGCAGCAGATCACCGCTGGCCCGGCCGAAGCAGTGGTTGACGCGGCGGAACCCGTCGAGGTCGAGGCAGAGCACGGCCAGGGTCCGGCCGGCGGGCAGCTGGGAGAGCTTCTCCTGCAGCCAGCGACGGCTGCTCTCGGCGTTGCCCAGGCCGGTGAGGGCATCGCTGAAGGCCAGCCGCTCCAGGCGATCATGGGCCTGCTGCAGCGCTGTCACATCCCGGGCCATCAGGGTGAAGCCCCGGTGCCGGCCATGGCGATCGCTGCGGGGCAGGAAGCGCAGCTCCAGCAGGCTCGAACCGGCGTGGGCCGCGGCCACCCGCAGACGACAGCGTCGCGGCTGACCGCTGAGCAGGGCTCCGGCCAGCTGGTCGAAGCTGGGGCGCTCGGCCGGCAGGAGCAGCTCGGCCAGCCGCAGCGACGGCAAAGCTCCATCCGGCAGACCGAGCAGGCGGCGCAGGGCCGGGTTGGCGACCACCAGCCTCAGTCCAGGATCCAGCAGGCCGAGACCATCCTCCAGCTGCTCGACCAGCAGCCGGTGGCGTTCCTCGCTGCGGCCCAGGTCATGCAGCAGCTGCTGCTGCACATCGAGCATGGCCTGGCTGGAGGCCAGACGCTGGCGTTCGCTGATGTCGCGCAGGGCGAGGCTGAAGCAGGCCTCCCCGTCGGCGCTCCCGGCGGCCGCGAGCCGGGAGGCCTCGAGTTCAACCGCCAGGGGCTCCCCTGCCTGCGGACGCAGCGTCAGCTCCATGCGCAGGGACGCGCCGACCGCAAGCTCCTGCAGGCGCTGACGCAGCACCTGCTCCTGCTGGGGGATCGCCAGCCAGCGGCTGAGGGGCTGGCGCTGCACGGCCTCGGCCGGCACGGCCAGCATGGCCGCCAGCGGACTGTTGCCGAGCAGCACCCGCAGCTGGTCATCGACCAGCAGCAGTCCATCGCCGCTGGACTCGACCAGGCGCCGCAGCTGGGGGAGCGTCGCCAGGGCCTGGCTGAGCTCGTAGCGCAGGCGGCGGATCTCCCGCTGCAGGGCCCGGGGATCCTCGTTGCCCAGGCTCATCGGCAGCCGGGGGCCGGGGGCGGTTCCTGCAGAGCCCCGACCAGGAAGGCCTCGACGGCGCGACGGTCCTGCAGACCGAGGTGGCGGGCTCCGGTGGGGGCCAGCATGCAGGGGATGCGATCGAGCTCCTGCCGCCACCAGGTGGTGAGGCCATCCAGCTGCGGGGCCGCGAGGTACTGGGCCTCCAGGGGCTCGAGCTCCAGCTCGGCCAGGGCGGCATCCAGCGTGGCGGGATCTGCGATGTTGCGGCCGTGGAGCCAGATGTCGCGGAAGATGCGCTGGCGCAGCGCCGCGGCCCGCTGCGGCGCCTCGTCCTCGATCGCGGCCTGCAGCAGCAGGGCCTGACGTGAATTCACCCACACCGGAGGCTGCCGCACCCCCAGGTCGGGGGCCCGCCGCTGCACATCGGAGACCTCGTTTTCCAGGGTGGTGCGGTCGGCCTGCCGGTTGGCGCTGGCGAAGCTGAGCGGCAGATGGGGCTTGTGCTCGATGCCCACCCAGCGCACCTGATCGGCCAGGCCGAGCCCGCTGATCCACTCGTTGAGGGTGAAGCAGTAGGGGCAGTTGAAATCGGAGATGACCACGATGCGGGCGCTGAGCAGGGCGTCCGGCGGGGAGGCGACCTCGGCCCGGGGCTCCTCCGGCGGGCAGGGGACAGCGGCGGCGGCGGCCGGGCCGCAGCCGGGGTCTCCCGCCAGGCGCTCCACGGCCGGCGGGGGAGCCCCCGGGGAGCTGAGGCATCGCCGGGAGACCTCGCTGGCCATGGCGGAGAAAGGCAGTGGGATGGCCCCGGACTGCGATGACTGAGTCCACTCTGCCTGCCTTCGGCGCCGCGGCAGCGCCCTGAGGCGAGCGAATCGGGACATGGGAGGGTGGGAATGACCGTCCCTCCCGGCATGAGCCCTGGCCGCCCCTCGCCCCAGCTCAGCGCCTTCCTGACGCTGCTGAACGACCGCATGGGCGAGAGCCTGGTGTTTCCGCTGCTGCCGTTCCTGCTGGCCGATTTCGTCGGTGACGGGCGCCAGCTGGGGCTGGTGGTGGGGCTGCTGGGGGGCAGCTATGCCGTGGCCCAGTTCAGCTGCACACCGCTGCTGGGGGCCCTGAGCGACCGTTACGGCCGCCGGCCCGTGATCATCGGCTGCGTGGCCGGCTCGGTGCTGGGGCTGGGGCTGTTCTTCGTGACGATCCTGCTGCCCTGGAAACAGCTGTGGCCCGAGGCGACCGCCGCCGGCGTGCCGCTGCTGCTGCTGTTCGCGGCGCGGCTGATCGATGGGCTCAGCGGCGGCACCGCCGCCACCGCCAGCGCCGTGCTGGCCGACACCTCCGCGCCGGAGCAGCGGGCCCGGGCCTTCGGGCTGATCGGCGTGGCCTTCGGGCTGGGCTTCATCCTGGGGCCAGGCCTGGCCGGTCCGCTGTCGACCCTGTGGGTGGGGCTGCCTTTGCTGGCAGGGCTCGGCTTCGCCGTGCTCAACATGGTGGTGGTGCTGACGTTGCTGCCGGAGACCCACCCGCCGGAGGCCCGCATCCCCCTGCCGCGGCGGCGGGAGCTGCAGCCCTTCAGCCAGCTGGCGCGGGTGTTCAGCAAGCCGCAGCTGCGGCGCCTGTGCCTGGCCTTCTTCCTTTACTTCCTGGCCTTCAGCGCCTTCACCTCGATCCTGGTCGTGTATTTCAAGCAGGTGTTCGGCTGGGGGCCGGGGCTGGCCACCGGCGCCTTCGTCGTGGTGGGGGTGGTGGCGATGGTGGT
>JAYKJA010000015.1:0-4535 GCA_035285905.1 Synechococcaceae cyanobacterium | reverse complement strand
TC
The DNA here is from genome assembly GCA_035285905.1 of Synechococcaceae cyanobacterium. Taxonomy (GTDB): domain Bacteria; phylum Cyanobacteriota; class Cyanobacteriia; order PCC-6307; family Cyanobiaceae; genus Cyanobium. The sequence continues at coordinate 4,533 of JAYKJA010000015.1, read as the reverse complement.
GGTGGCGTCGTCATCGTCCTCTGGGTTGGCCTTCGCGATCCAGGCCGCCACCTCGGGAGCGTCGTAGATGTCGAGAACCTCCTCCTGCAACACCAGAATTTCATTGCCGCAGCAGTCGAGAGCCGCACCCGGCGTCACCACGAGATGCCGGTCGCGGCAGGCCGGGTTGGGGTGGGGCTGCACCTCCAGGCCGCAGATGACCCCACTGCCATGCAGACACTGGTGGTGCCGCCGGAATTTCTCCACCACGTACTGCTGTTCGACCTCGAAGTCCGGCACGTCCATCAACTTGCCGAAGAAGTAGTGGTTCCGCAGGGGGGTCTGCGGCTCACACGACGGGCAGTCGGCGGGGGGGCAACCGTGACTGGACTGGGCAGGATCCATAGGAGACATGGGTCACCTCGAGGGTGGCGTGGGTCAGGGAAGGGTGGTCTGTTGCCCCAGGCGGGCGGTGCCCACCCGGAAGCGGGAACTGGGATCCACGGCTCCGGCCAGCACCGTGCCGCGCCCCAGGGTTCCCTCATCCAGCTGCTGGGCGGCGGCTCGCCAGCCGATCACGGCATCCAGGCCGAGCATGGCCTGCACGCCGATCCGGAAGCGGGGTTCCACCGGGATCACCTGGGCCTCCACCTGGGCAGGCCGTTCCAGGTCCACCAGCCGACGCAGTGCCCGGGCCGAGGCGGGGTCGCGCAGGCAGGAGGCCGGCACGAAGAGGGAGAGCTTGTGGGCGTAGACGTTGAAGGGATCGAGGCATGGGTCCTGCTCCGTTTTGAGCTGGGTCACGCCCAGTCGCGCTCCGCTTGGCGCATCGGGAATCCGCTGGCCGCCCGCTCCTCCCAGCCGGCTGCGGTTGACAACGGATTCCCCCCAGAGCCGGGCGTTTTCGGAAAGCCGGCCCTGCCCAAGGAACAACCAGTGCCTCAGCCGGAAGTGTTCCAGTAGGAGCCGTGGTGGTCGCCAGGAGTGCTGGCGGGGCTTGAGCTCGCAGGGTTCGCAGCTGGCCCGCTGAGGCGTGAACGCCCCGTAACGATCCAGCCCCAGAAAGAGGTAGAGACTCTCCCGCAACCCGGCAGGTGTGCCGCGCCAGCGGTAAAGCCGCGGGGCGGCCCTGAGATAGGCCCTCCTTCGTGCCTCCGGCCAGGAGCGCTCCAGGCTCACCCCCACCCAGCCAGACAACCAGGAGAGGAAGTCGTGCTGCGGCGTGGGTCCGGCAGGGCAGGCCAGCGGATCAAAGAAACGGGCCTGGCGATCGATCAGCGACTCGATCTCGCGGAAACCGCTGTCGAACAGTGCCAGCCAGCGATCGCTGAAGTCGGCCGATACGGGCTCGGCCCCGAAGCAGGCCGGCAGGTAGCGGCGCAGGCTGATGCGGGGAAACTCCACCACCAGCGAATCGAGCCGGGGGGTGGCGGTTCCGTCAGCCTGGAAGACCAGCTTCAGCCAGAGGTATCGGCCAGGCGGGGTGCGCAGCAGCAGATCGGTTTCCTCGTGGGAGGGGGGACCAGCCGCCGGCACGGCCCAGGTGCCCAACGGCCGCCAGTCGCCCGGGGGGCGGAGCGCCAGAAACTGCGGTGGTTCCTCGCTCTCCGCCGTGAAGCCCTGAACCGAAATGCGGCTTCCCAGCGGCACCATGCCCCGCAGCACCACCCGGTGCCAGGTGCAGCGGGCGATCCCGCTGTCCAGCGCCTGGCTGGTCCAGATCCCCTCACGGGGAAAAAGCGGCGCTGGGTCGGCGGCCTGGGTGGGTTCGCCGGCTGTGTCGAACAGCGGCGGGGGCCGCTCAGGGCAGAGGCCGAAACCGGTGACGTCCAGCACTCCCCCCGCAAGCACTCGCAGCGGCAGCGGCGCGAAGCAAACGGCCAGATCATCCGGCCACAGCGGGCGCGCCAGTACCCGTCCGCTGTCGGGGTCGACCACCGCGATCAGGTCCTCCCCCTCCAGCCGAACGAGGATCCTGTCCGTCGCGTCAACGGAGAGGCAACTCACCGCGCCCAGGCCGCCCAGGAAGCGGCGGTGGCGGCCATGGGCGGAAAAGACGTGAATGCCTCCGTTGGCGGGATCACTCACCAGGACCTCGGCGCGGCCATTGACCGCCACGTCCTCCGGTTGCCAGACGGTGAGCCCCGCCAGGCGGGGAGCTTGCCAGGCGGCCTGAAGGCCCCCGCTGGCGGGGTTGATGACCAGCAGGCGCCGGTGACCTGTGTCGCAGACATAGAGCCGGCCGCAACCGGCGGCGATGCCACCTGGGTCGAGGGGCCGGCGAGGATCGGTCGGATCGCGGCCGAGGCAGGGCCAGTCGCGGAAACGGCAGGTGCAAGGGTCGAAGCGACGCAGCCGGGCACGGGCCCGGTCCAGCAGAACGAGGTCATCGCCGGGCAGGAGCGCGACATGGCTGGGCCAGGTGAGGCCACCGAAGCTGCCGTAGGGGTCGTTCAGCAGCAGGCCGCTGCCGGGCAGTGGGATGAGGGCAAGACCGCCGCTGCCGGGTGATGGCCCCACGGCCTGGGTCAGGGCCGGATCGGCTTCGGTTCGCCAGCCGGCACGCTTGTCCAGCAGGAGGTGGAACGGGTCGTGGGGCGGCCGGGCGACCGGTGGCAGATAGGCCGCGGTCATGGCTCCTCCTCGTAGCGAACGCTGATGTCGTGATGACCGCTGCGCAGGAGAGCGTTGGGTTCCAGGGGCACGTCGGTGCAGACAGGGAAGGGTTCCCCCTCCAGCGCCAGCTCCAGGCTCGCCACCCTCCTCACCCCCTGCACCATCAAGCGCTGCAGCACAAGGGAATAGAAGACATCACCACCGAAAGGCCAGCCACTGCCGCTGCCATCCGCCCCGCGATCGTCACCCCCGGTGAGGGGGTGGAAATAGTCCGCCAGGGCCGCCGCCGCCCGCTGTTGCACCACCGCAAGATCAGAATCCGAGCGGCAGACCAGTTCGGCCGTCGCCGTGATCTCCCGGTAGCGCGGGGCGATCACGTAGAGCTCGGTGGTCGCGAGGCGGCGTCGGTCGAGGTAGGCGCAGACGGTCCGCAAGGTCCCCTCTGTGGGCATGGGCGCCGGGTCGTCCGGCGCGTCCGGTTCCGGCACCACGATCACGCTGACCACACCGGGCACGGCGACCCCGGCAAAATCAGGATGGAAGAGGGGCAGGGCCCTGGCCCTGGCGATGCCCCCCGCAGCTCTGGCATGGAGTTCGAAGTCCTCCAGGGTCACCGCCCGATCGTGGCTCTTGAGGGTCTGGGGGACCCGGTCACGGGCCTGATCCAGGCTTTCCTCATCGCCGCCGCCGTAGGCCGGGAAGAGGTTGCCGATCAGGGCGGAGTCGACACCCGCCAGGGCGCCCCGCAGGGAGCCGATCTGGCCGGCCCTGACATTGCCGCGCAGACCGCCGCCGAACCGGTAGACCCCAGCGATGATGTTGGCTCGCCGGCTGGGGTTGGCGACGGGAATCCGGCCCTCGCGCCCGTCGCCGAAACGGATCTCGCCGGTGGTGCGGTTCAGCAGGTAGTGGGTGTCGTCGGGGCCTGAGGCGAGAAAATCCGACACCTCCTGCCAGGGCTGAGCGCCGCTGCCTTCATCCACCAGCAACTGGAGCGTGCCGTTCAGCACCGGGCGGTTGGCCAGCCGGAACACCTGCTCGGGTCGGCCGTCGCTGCCGCCGAGAATCTCGCCGTCGATGGTTTCCGCCTGGGACGCTGCCACGCTGTTGGTGCGGATCGCCAGCAGGGTGGGGGCCACCTGGTAGGCACCCCGCTCGATCCTGGCCCGGATCCAGTAGCGGGGCACCGTCAGCGTGCCTTTGAGGGCCCGCTGCATGCTGCCTTTCGCCGGCGCGTGAAGGACGACATGGCCGCTCCGGCTGAAGCCGGAGCTTTCGTCCTTGAGCAGCTCCATGGGGGACCAATCACGGCCATCCCAGTAGTCCCAGCCAAGCCTCACAGGCGGCGTCGCCGTTTCACCGCAGGCAGCAACGATGGGTTCCGTCGCCTTGCGGGCCTTCACCCAGGCCATCAGATCAATCTCCACACTCGGGAAATCAAGGGCCGAATCGAAGCCGAGCAGCAGGGCGCTTTCGGCCCCTGGGGCGGGGCCGAAAGGCTGGAAGCCTGCCATCGGATCGCTGTTGGCGGCACTGAGGTCCCTGACGCGCACGCCGTTGTCATGCAGCACCGCATCCATCACGGCGGTGAGAGCGATCAGGGCCCGCTCGGTTTCGAACACGATCGATCGCCCGTCCGCATCCGGCTCCAGCGTTTGCACCTGGGTATGCAACGGCACGATCACATAGGGCTCGGGATAACCGGGCCGTACCGGGAAGGTGATATCGGCGCGCGCCGCCTGCGCCGGCGTCAGCTCAATGCCCAGAAGAGCAAGGAATTTCAGATAGTTGAGCTTCGGTACCTGGCCCAGTCTTGCAATCAGCAGCTCCGTCATCCAGCCGAACAGCTCGATCACCGCCATGCCCGGCTCGTTCTCATTGAGGTCGGTCCACTCCGGGGTGTATCGGGGAATCCGACTGCGGGCCTCGGCCACGATG
>JAYKJA010000014.1:0-13674 GCA_035285905.1 Synechococcaceae cyanobacterium | reverse complement strand
TCTCTGGGCCAATCAGGCGCTGTAGGGCTGGGCCGGTGCGTCGGGCTGGTCCGGGTCCCACTGCTGCACCTCCTGTTCCACCTGCAGCAGCAGCTGCTGGCAGCGGTCGGCGTAGGCCTGGCCCCGGCGATGCAGGGACACCATCGCCTCCACGTCGAGGTCGCTGGCCTGCAGCTGGCTGAGCACGAGCTCCAGGGCGAGCTGCGCTTCGCGGAAGCTGAGATCGTCGAGTCCTTCGATCGCTGCTGGGGCCGCCGCCGGGGGGGGCGCGTCGCGGCCGGCGCGGCTGGAGCGGCCGCCGGTGCGGCGAGGGGTGCTGTCGGGCATGGGTCGGGAAGCGGCGGGGGGACGGTGCGCCATCGGGCGGGAGGGCTCGGCGTTGAGCCGGGAGAGATCAGGGGCTGCTGGGGCGGGGGTGCTGCTCGCGCACCTCCGCCAGCAGCACCCCATCGACCAGCTCCACGCGGAGCGTGCTGCCGGGGGCGGCCTGGGCGGTGCGGCGCAGGATGCGGCCCCGGTCGTCGCGCACCAGGCTGAAGCCCCGCTGCAGCCAGTGCTCCGGTGAGAGGGCCGCCAGCAGCCGCTGGCGTTGCAGCAGCCAGTCGCGGCGCTGATCCAGCAGCAGGCGGGGATGCAGGCGCTGCAGCTGGTCCCGCTGCAGCCGCAGCCGCTCGTCACAGCGCCGCAGCTGCAGCCGCAGCCATTCGCCCAGCTGGCCGCGGCGCTGCCGCAGGCCCTGCAGCGCGGCCTGACGGTCGGGCAGCAGCGCCACCAGCGCGGCGGTCGGGGTGGCGGCCCGGTAGTCGGCCACCAGGTCGGCGATCGTGGTGTCGTCCTCATGGCCCAGGCCGCAGACCACCGGCAGCGGGAAGCGGGCCAGGGCGCGGGCCAGGGCCTCGCCGTCGAACAGGGTCAGGTCCTCGCGGCTGCCGCCGCCGCGGGCCAGCACGATCGCCTCCAGGCCGAGGCTCTCCCGCCGCTGGGCCAGCGACTCGAGCACCGCGCAGAGTTGCCCCTCCACCGGGCCCTGCACCGGGATCGGCACCACCAGCAGCCGGGTGGCGGGCCAGCGTTCGCGGGCCGTGCGCAGCATGTCGGCCAGGGCGGAGCTGGGCACGCTGGTGAGCAGGGCGACCCGCGCCGGTTGCGCCGGCAGGGGGCGTTTGCGGGCCGGCTCGAACAGCCCCTCCGGTTCCAGCAGGCTGCGGACCCGCTCGAACTGCCGCAGCACGGCGCTGAGGCCAGGCCGCAGATCGAGCACCTGCACGGTGAGGTTGGCGCGGGCCTGCCAGAAGTTGAGCTTGCCGACGATGACCACGGCATCGCCGTCCTCCGGCAGGAAGCTCAGCTTCTGCACCTGCGAGGCCCAGATCACTCCGCCGATCGCGGCCTCCCCGTCGCTGAGGGTCAGCCAGAGGTGTCCCTTCTTGAGCTGGGGGCGGGACACCGTGGCCTCGAGCAGGAAGCGCGGCGCGAAGCCCCGTTCCAGCAGGGTGCCGATGGCGGCGTTCAGCTCAGCGACGCTGAAGCGGGGCAGGGTCTGGCGGGGATCCGGGAGAAACGTCATGCGGAGCGGCAGGAGTGGGCGGATCGCGGAGGCGGGAGCCCGTGGATCACGGTGACCCGGCGGCGCGGCGGGCCTGGGCCGCTTTGGTGAGGGCGGTGGCCGGGGCCTGCAGGGGATCCTCCGGCCAGGGGTGGCGGGGGTAGCGACCGCGCAGCTCGCGCCGCACGGCGGGATAACCCGCGCTCCAGAAGCTCGCCAGATCCTGGGTGAGGGCGGCGGGGCGCCCGGCGGGGGAGAGCAGCTCCAGGCTGAGCCGCAGCCGCCCGTCGAGGACGCTGGGGGTGTCCCGGCAGCCGAACATCTCCTGCAGCTTCACCGCCAGCACCGGCTGGCCCTCGCCGTAGCGGATGGGCACCAGGCGCCCGGAGGGGACGCGCAGGCACTCCGGCAGCAGGCGCTCCAGTTCGCGGCGCTGGGACCAGGGCAGATCGCCCCAGAGGGCCTCCTCCAGGTCGAGGCTCTGCAGGTCCTGGCGGCTGCGCAGGCCGTCCAGCTGGGGGCCGAGCCAGGCGAGCGGATCGGCCTGCAGGGTCTCCGGGCGGCGATCCGGCCAGGGGGGGCCGAGATGCTCGGCGGCCAGGGCCAGGCGATGGCGCAGTTCGCGGCTGCGCGGGGTCCAGGGCAGGGCCTCGAGTCCCAGCTGGCGCAGGCCCGTCAGCAGGGCCGCGCGCACGGCTTCCGGGTCGGGATCGCTCCAGGGGCGCCGCTCCAGCACCAGCGCTCCGAGCCGCAGACGGCGTTCGCAGCGCACCCGCCCGTCCTGGGGGTCCCAGCAGGCCTGCCGCTGCTCCTCCCCCTCGCTGGCGGCCAGCTGCCGGAGCTGCTCCAGGGGCAGGGAGGCCGCCAGCAGCACGCGGGCCTGGGGCCCCTGTCCGTCCACGGCGGCGATGGCGAGGGCGGGGGCGTGGGCCAGGGGGTCCTCGGCCGGTAGCCAGGCGCCCCGCCCGCCGCGCATCAGGAAGCGTCCGTCCCCCTGGCCGCGGCTGAGGGCCACGCGCTCCGGGTAGGCGAGGGCGAGCAGCTGGGCCACCTGCTGCGGATCCGCGGGGGCGTCAGCGGCATCGGGAGTGGGCCGGGCCGCGGATGCGGCGGTGGCCGCGGCTCGAGGCTTCTCTCCGGCAGCCCCGCCCTGCCGATGGTGGCCGGGGCGCGGCCCCGGGGTGCGCGGCGCCGGCGATGCGGCCTCCGGGGCGGCCTGCCCGGGGCCGGGGGGGGCGGCGGAGCCGCCGTGGGCCCTCACCTGGGATTCCAGCTGTCGCTGCAGCCGCTGCAGCTGGCGTGCCTCCCCCTGCCCGCGTCGCAGGGCATCCAGGCGGGGCAGCAGGTCGCAGCCCACCAGGCGCCGCTCCAGGGGATCCCGTTCGCTGAGCAGCACGGCCAGGGCGCAGCCCAGGGTCAGCTGACCCTGGCGCTCGGCCCCGAGCAGCAGGTGGGACAGGCGGGGGTGCAGGCCCAGGCTGGCCATGGCGCGGCCGTGGGGGGTGATGCGACCGTCCTGGGAGAGGGCGCCGAGCTGGAGCAGCAGCTGGGAGGCTTCGGCCAGGGCTGCGGCAGGAGGGGGCTCGAGCCAGTCCAGATCCTCGCCGCCGGGGGAGCCCCAGGCGGCGAGCTGCAGGGCGAGGGGCAGGGGATCGGCTTCGAGGATGGCGGGGCTGTCGAAGTCGGGCCGACGCTGCTGGTCCGCCTCCGACCAGAGGCGCAGACAGCGGCCGGGGGCCAGCCGGCCGGCGCGGCCGCGGCGCTGCTCGGCGCTGGCCTTGCTGGCGGGCACGGTGACGAGGCCGTCCATGCCGCTGCGGGGATCGAAGCGGCTGAGGCGGGCGAGGCCCGCATCGACCACCAGGGTCACCCCCTGGATCGTGAGCGAACTCTCGGCGATGGAGCTGGCCAGCACCACCTTCCCCTCGGCGCTGCGGGCGGGGGCGATGGCCAGGCTCTGCTGGGCCAGGGGCAGCTGGCCGTGCAGGGGGGTCAGCTCCAGCGCGTCGGCCCAGGGGCAGGCGGCGAGGGCGCGCTGGCAGGCCTGGATCTCCCGCAGCCCCGGCAGGAAGACCAGCACGGTCTCATGGAGGCCTCGCCGGTCGAGCCAGTGGCTTTCGAGGGCGCGCTGCAGCTGGCGCGGCAGCGGTTCGTCGGGCCGGGGGGGCTGGTGCGCCACGGCCACGGGGAAGCTGCGGCCGGCGCTGGTGATCACTGCGGCCCCGTCGAGACGCCGGGCCAGGGGGGCCAGGTCGAGGGTGGCCGACATCAGCAGCAGGGCCAGGTCGGGGCGCAGCAGCTGGCGGGCCTGGCGCAGCAGGGCCAGGGCCAGGTCGGCTTCGGCCTGGCGTTCATGGAACTCGTCGAAGATCACCAGATCGACGCTGCCGAGGGCCGGGTCCTCCTGCAGCTGGCGCAGGAAGAGACCGATGGTCTGCACCTCGATGCGGGTGGAGGCGGAGACGCGGCGCGCCATCCGTACCCGGTAGCCCACCTGGCCGCCGGGGGATTCGCCCAGCAGGGAGGCCAGCCGTTCGGCGGCGGCGATGGCGGCCAGGCGGCGGGGCTGCAGCATCACGATCCGGCGCCCTGCGTCGAGGCCGGCGAGCAGGGCCTGGGGCACCCGGGTGGTCTTGCCTGCCCCGGGGGGGGCCTGCAGCAGCACGGTGCTGCCGGGGCGGCAGGCCTGCCGGAGCTCCTCCAGGCAGGCCTCGATCGGCAGGGGAGCGGGCGGCGGGGCCGAGGCGGAATGCCGCGCGGACATGGCGGGCGGGGGAGCGCGGGGGAGTGGCGATCAGGCCGGCGGCCGCGGTGGTCTCAGCGCACGTGGCGGGCGCCGTCCACCGGGTGGTAGTCCTCGCCGGTGGTCTCCTCGAACACGATCGCCGGCAGGCCGGTCTCGAACATGGTCTGCAGGGCTTCCTTGAGATAAGGATTCCAGCCACCGGTGGAGACCTTCCCGTGGCGGACGGTCCAGTCCCAGGTGCCCTGCAGGTCGCGGGGGATGCGGCCTTCGCGGTCGCGGCGGGCCACCAGATCCTGGGATTCGACGATGCCGACGAGGATCGGAGCCTTGCCGTAGGCCGGGGTGAGGCTGAGTTCGAGGCGGATCGGATCGTCCTTGACGAGCCTGAGGCGGAAGCGGGGCGGCAGCTTCAATCCCTTCAGGACGGCGGCGACGATTCGGGTGCGCTGGTCGACCATCAGGCCTCTCACATGCGGGCAGGGATGGTCCGAGCCTATTCACCGGCCCGGAGGGGCCAGGGCCGCCGGCCGGGGGAACGGACCGGGCCTGGCCCGGAGCCATGTCCCGCCGACGCCGCGGGGCGGGCTCAGCCCCGGTCGCCGGAGAGGGGGGACTGTTCGTTGTCGCCGCCGAAGCGCACGGTGAGCAGGTCCTCGCTGGTGATGCGGCCGTCTGCGTCCAGCAGCTCCGGATGGATGGTCACCCGGCCGGTGCGGTCGTCGCCGCGGGGCAGATCGGGGCGAGCGGCAGGGGCGGTGCGCTGCATCGCGCTGAAGCCCTGGCCCATGATCCGGAAGGCCTGCCACAGCAGCAGCAGGAAGCAGGCGGCGTACAGCAGGGGAAAGAGCTCAGACAGGGTCGAGGACATGGCTCCAGGAGGCGGCGGGACGGGAGCGGAAGCTCTGGAAGGATTGGGGCTCAGGGTGTGAGGGCATCATCGCCCCTGCGGCGGCTGGCCGGGACTGCCCGGCCGGGGTTCGGGGCCCCGCTCGGCGGGCACCGCCTCGAGGGCGCGGCGCTGTTCGGAGGCGGTGGCCAGCATCCAGGCCCAGAGGCTGCTGCAGGCGGCGCCGAAGGCGAGGAAGGCGAGGAGCAGAGAGGAATTCATGGAATGGCCGCCGCGAGGACGGGACAGGACTGGGACGGTTCCGGGACGGTTTGCCTCCCCTGGGCGGGCCGGGACGGCAGGTTTACGGTTTCTGGATCCTTGCAGGATTGACCGGATGCGACCCTTCCGCATCGTCCCCGCTGCCGGAGCGGCCACCGCGGCTCTGCTGGTGGCGCTGCCGAACCTGCCGGCTCCGCTGCAGGCCCAGGGCTTCCCGGGCGGAGCTTCCGCCCTGCTCGGCCGCCAGTCGTTCGTGGCGGCGGCGATCCGTCGCAGCGGGCCGGCGGTGGTCACGATCGACACCGAACGGGTGGTGCAGACCTCCGGAGGAGGCGGTCTGCCGCGCGGGCTGCTGATGGATCCGCTGTTCCGTCAGTTCTTCGGCGTCCCCCAGATGGCGCCTCCGGCCCAGCGCACCGAGCGGGGCCAGGGCAGCGGCGTGATCTTCCAGGCGGATGGCCTGATCCTCACCAATGCCCATGTGGTGGAGCGCAGCGACCGGGTGACGGTGGGACTGCAGAGCGGCCAGCGCGTGGAGGGGAAGGTGGTGGGGCTGGATCGGCTCACCGATCTGGCCGTGGTGCGGCTGAGCGGCGCGGGCCCCTGGCCGGTGGCGGCACTCGGCAACTCCGACAGCCTGCAGGTGGGCGACTGGGCGATTGCGGTGGGTAACCCCTATGGCCTGGACAACACGGTGACGCTGGGGATCATCAGCAATCTCAACCGCAAGGCCAGCAAGCTGGGAATCACCGACAAGCGTCTTGATCTGATTCAGACCGACGCCGCGATCAACCCGGGCAATTCCGGCGGCCCGCTGCTGAACGCCGATGGAGAGGTGGTGGGGATCAACACCCTGGTGCGCTCCGGCCCCGGCGCGGGACTGGCCTTTGCCATCCCGATCAACCGGGCCCGCGGCATCGCCTCCCAGCTGGTGGCCAACGGCCGCGCCAGCCACCCGATGATCGGCGTGGCCCTGGATGTGGTGCGGGGCCCGAACGGGGATCCGGCCCGAGGTGCCCTGGTGGCCGGGGTTCAACCCGGCGGGCCGGCGGCGGCGGCCGGAATCCGCAATGGGGATGTGATCGTGGGGATCGCGGGCAGGCCCGTGACCACCCCGGCGGATGTGATCTCCGCTGTGGAGGCAGGAGGCATCGGCCGGGGGCTGACCCTGAGTGTGCAAAGAGCCGGACAACGCCTCGAGATCGAGGTGGTGCCCGGCGACATGGCGCGGATCGGCAGTCGCTGAAGCAGGGAGTCCCCGGGTCATCCCTGGGAGCCCTGACCGGGTGATGGGTCAGGGCTGCCGCTCTCCGGGAAGGGGATCGAGCCGAGTTCGCCGGAGAAGCGGGAGGGACTGCCCAGCTGCTGCCGCATGACCCATTGGGTGGCAGCCTTCTGGCTGTGCCAGGCCTGCAGCAGCTGTTTGGCGAGGCCACGCAGGGCCTGGGGATCCCCCGTGGCGTCGATGGCCCGGCTCATCCGCTCGAGTTCGAACTTCTGATCGAGGCTGAGGGTGATCGGATCGGACATGACGGATACCTGCGAAACACTTCGACGCCGCAACGCTACAAACTGTTTCAAATGCCCGCGTAGCCATTGCGACAGCCGCTCTCGCCAGGTCAGCGAAACCCGTCAGGGGGCGCTGACGCTCAGACCCGCTCCCGCAGCACCTCGACGCAGCGGGTGACGCACTCTCCGTCCTCCAGCGAGCACGTGGTGAGGCACTCGAAGTAGGCGTCGATCGGCTCGGTGCCTTCCGGTGGGTCGGCGGAGCCGCCGATGGTTGCGGCCGCAAGGAAGGATGCGGGGCTGGAGAAGGCATCCCAGGGGCCGGCGCCGTCGGAGGAGAGGGACATCGGTTCAGTTGGAGAACGTGATGTCAGCCTATGCAGACACTTCTCAAACCACCAGGGAAATGAGCGCTCTTGCCTAGTGCGGTATGAAGTTGTGTGTGGCCCTCTCAGAAAGCTGAACTCCTCTCCGGTTTCGACTGGGGGCCAGGGACTGGCCAGGCGGCCCATCCTCCGGCGGCCTGGCCGTCTGCTCCCTGCTCTGAGCAAGCCGTCTGCCGCGTCCACAACGCGCCCAGCTGCGAAGCGCTGCGGCGCCACGGCGGATGGCGGTTCCTCCGGACGCTCAGCTGCGGGGCTCCCGTCGGGCCTGCTGCCGTTCCTTCTGCTTGCGCCGATTGGCCTCGCGCCGGGCGGCGGCCGCCTGCTCCTGCTGCTGCTGCAGAACCAGTTCGGCCTCCTCCCGTTTCTTCTCGAGGTAGTAGGCGTAGTCGCCGCGATACAGCACCAGTTCCCCCTCGCGGATCTCGACGATGCGGTTGGCCACGCGGCTGATGAAGTAGCGGTCGTGGGAGACGAGCAGGGCCGCACCCTCGTAGGACGTCAGCGCCTCCTCGAGCATCTGCTTGGCCGGGATGTCGAGGTGGTTGGTCGGTTCGTCCAGCACCAGCAGGTTGCAGGGGGTCAGCAGCATGCGGGCCAGGGCCAGCCTGGCCTTCTGGCCACCGGAGAGCTGGCCCACATCCTTGAACACCTCATCGTTGCTGAAGCCGAAATTGCCCAGGAGTGAACGCACCTGGGTCTGGGTCCAGTCGGGCACAGCCTCGAAGATCGTGTCGATGACGCGGCGGCTGAGATCGAGCGCTTCGGCCTGATTCTGTTCGAAGTAGCCCGGCACCACGTGGTGCTCCCCCAGGCAGGCGATGCCGTCATCGGGGGATTCCAGCCCCATCACCAGGCGCAGCAGGGTGGATTTGCCGGCGCCGTTGGGGCCGACGAAGGCGATGCGCTCCCCTCGCTCCACCGAGAGCCGGGCGCCGAGAAACAGGATCTGGTCGCCGTAGCTGTGGCTGAGGTCCTCGATCCTCACCACCTCGCGACCGGAGCGGGGAGCAGGAGGGAACTGGAACCGCGGTCCGGAGACCGATTCGGTGGGGGCCTCCAGGCGCTCCACCTTCTCCAGCAGCTTCTCGCGGCTCTTGGCCTGGGTGCTGCGGGTGGCGCTGGCCCGGAAGCGATCGATGTAGGCCTGCTGGCTGGAGAGTTCCTTCTGCTGGCGCTCGTAGGCGGCCTGGGTGGCCTCCCGCTCGAGGGCCTTCTGCTCGAGATGCTGGCTGTAGTTGCCCAGATAGCGCCGCGAGACCCCCCGCTCCGTTTCCACGATCTGGTTGCAGACGCGATCGAGGAAGGCCCGGTCGTGGCTGATCACCACCAGCGGCACGCTGAGGCTGAGCAGGTAGTCCTCCAGCCACTGGATCGTGGCGACGTCCAGGTGGTTGGTGGGCTCGTCCAGCAGCAGCAGATCGGGCTCCTGCAGCAGGATCTTGCCGAGGGCGATGCGCATCTGCCAGCCACCCGAATAGGAGTCGACACGCCGCTCGACCGCGTCAGGGGTGAAGCCCAGCTGGGGCAGCAGCCGGTCGATACGGGCATCGAGTTCGTAGCCGTGCAGCGCCTCGAAGCGGTTCTGCAGCTGGCCGAGCTGCTCGATCAGGCTCTGCAGCTGATCGGGATCCTCGAGCGCTGCGGGGTTGGCCATCGCCTCCTCCACCCGTTGCTGGCGCTCCAGCACCTCGGCTGCCTCACCGAAGGCCTGAAACAGCTCGGCCCTGACGCTGCGACGTGGGTCGACGTCGAATTCCTGCTGCAGGTAGACGATGCGCAGGGCGCCCTGCTTGACCACCTGGCCGCTGGTGGGTTCCTCCAGGCCGGCGATGATCCGCATCTGGGTGGTCTTGCCGGCCCCGTTGACGCCCACCAGACCGATGCGGTCGCCGGGGGTGACCTCCCAGGTCACATCCCGGAGCACCTCTCCGGTGGGGTAGATCTTGCTGATTCGCTCGAGACGGAGCACGCGACTGAAAGGGGGCCCGGCGGGAACGGAGCTGCAGACCGGATCTGGACTGTACCGGGTGCCCCCGGGTGAGACCCCTGCCGCTGGAGCTGCCGCCGCAGTTCCCGCCGCCGCTGGGCCGAGCCCCGGCCGGCGGCGAGGCGAGACTGGGGACTGCCGGGTCCGGTCGCGATGATCAAACGCCTTGAACAGGTCGCCGCCCTGGTGGTGGCCGCGGGCCTGGCGCTCGTCAGCTACTGGCTGTTCTTCAGCTGGGCCGGGGGCGGCGGCGCCAACCGGCGCCAGCCGCCGCAGCGCTCGCTGCTGCCGGCCCTGGGTCACTCAAAGACCGCCGCGGGCCTTCAGCAGCCAGCGCTTGGTGGCGTCGTCGTTGACGCTGGCCAGGTGGTCGCGGACCTCCTCGACGCTCACCGGCAACCCCTGGGCCGCACCGATGGCCACGATCTGGCCCAGGGCTCCGCTGGGGTCCTGCAGCGCCTGACGGAACAGTGACTGGGTCAGCTCCTCATCGCTGCTGATCAGGGCGTAGAGGGCGGCGGCGTTGCTGCTGGACATTGCGGGCAGGGCGGGATCGCTCTCCCCAGATTGGCGGCTGAGGCCCCGGCGCGCAGCCGGCCCGCACGGGGGCGGGGGCATGGCATGAGCCCTCAGCCCCGGGGCGTCCCGCCGCTCAGGCCGCGTGGGGGTGCAGGTCGTCGTCGCTGCCGCTGGCGGAGGCGTCCTCCATGGTGCGCGCGTCGAGGCAGAGCACCTTGCGCAACTGGGCGTAGTTGGCCGCCAGTCCCGCCTTGCCCTCCTGCTGGGCGGCGTATTCGGCCCGCTGCAGCACGTGGTGCAGGTGGGTCAGCAGATAGGTGCTGATCACGGCCGAGACCAGGACGTCGCTGCGTTCCGCCTGGTGACGGGCCTGGGGTTGGCGACGGCGGCCGGTGGATCCGGAGGAGATCGGGGTGCGGCTGGAGGAGCTTCGGGTCATGGAAGGCAGCGTCGGCGCGGGAAGGACGACCGGAAAACGGGGTGCGGGGCCTGGGCGGGCCGCAGCGGGAGTGAGGAATCGACGGGAGGACGGCAGCGGCAGGACCGTCCGGAGGGCGGTGGGGGCTGCGGACGGGAGCGGGGGTGAGGCGGATGGACCAGGGGGCGGATCGTCGGCGGCCCCGGGGGACCGGTGTGCTGCCCACCCGGAGGCGCGGGGCCCCGGAGCGGGACAGCGGGACAGACGGTGCGGCGGGCCTGGGTGGTGCTGGTGGCGTGGAGAACGCGGCTGAGGGAAGGTGGCGCGATCTGCGCCCGGTCGGCGGGCGGACAGGCCTGAAGCGCTCGCCCGATCAGGGGAGGGCGCTGACCTCAGAGGCTGAAGGGTGGGGCGGTGATGGGTGGCGGGCGAGGGGAACCAGTTCGTGCTGCAACCCTACTCCTGGATACTACCCTTGCCAGCCTCAGTACACTTTTTCCTAACCGGCAGCAACCCTGGGGCTGTGCCCACCCGACAGACGTCATCGAGCGGCCGCCCCAAATCCCCCCGCATCCAGGTGGTGCTGCCGGAGGATCTGTGTGAGCGCCTGGCGGAGCTCGCCGAGGCCGAGGCCCGCACCGTCAGCAACATGGCCCGCGTGCTGATCCAGCAGGGGGTCGAGCGCCTGGAGCGCCGCAACCGCGAGGAGGAGGAGGGGGGCGCTCCCGGCCGCAGCGCTCGCCCCACCCCTGCCCCCGCGTCCCGCACCGATCGCTTCCGCGAGGCCCTCGAGCGACAGGGCCAGCGCGCCCAGCCCCGCCGCCGTGCCCGCCGCCTGCGGATCTGGCGTCCCTCCTGAGGGGGCCTTCCGGCTCTCCCCATTGCGTCGGGGGTCAGGGCCGGTACCTTCCGGGCCAGTTGGGGATCCTGCATGAGCGCCAAGTCGTCCGGCACCGCCTTCCCTGGTCCCTCGTCGCCCCGGGCCTCCGCGGCCGAGCCCGTCGGCGAGGCCCCCGCTCCCGGTTCGCTGCCCGAGTGGATGTCCAGAGCCATGCAGGAGGGGGGAATCAAGCCGGAGCACGCCCTCGCCTTCATCGGCCTCGGCCTGATGAACGGCCTGGCCGAGATGCCCGCCGGTCGCGGCTGGGCCTGGGCGGCCGCCGAGGAGGCCCCCAGCCTGGATGTCCACGGTCTGCGGCAACGCCTGGAGCTGGTGCAGCTCGCCCTGCAGACCGGGGCTCCCCTGAGCACCGCCGAGGTCACCCTGCTGCTCGGGGCCCGGCCGGGGGCTGCCGTGGTGCAGCGCGGCGGCCTGACCGCCCGGCGCCTGGCCCGCAATGTCTGGAGGCTGTCCCGCAGCGCCGAGCCCGGCGAGGGCCCGGAGACCTCCGGCTCCCACTTCCGCGAAGGCTTCCGCCGTCGCCTCTGAGCGGGGGGCTCAGGCAGGCGAGCCCCCCACCCGGCACGGTCCCCGCCTTCACCCCCGGCTCGGTGCCGCGCCCGTCCGGGGCGGTCACCCTCCGGCGCGCTGCCTTGCCTGGTCGACACCGTCCCGGCCGCGGCTTCGCCGCCATGGCCTCCCGGCTGTGCCGGCCCCTGGAGCCGCCTCCGCCGGATCCGCGCGTCTCCCCCGTGGGCCTCAGGGTTGCCTGGTCCGAGGCCGCCGGCGGCCCCCTCCCTGGCCGCACTTCTGCGCTGGACTCCCAACAGATGTGACGAGCTCCTCCCCGCCTGTGCCAGGGCTGGCTAGTTGTGAGTCTCCATGCCGAGGACCCCGATGGTCGCCACCCCTGCCAGCGCCGCCGCTGCGCTGCCCGAGGTGCTCAGGGAGAACGGGCAGCGCGAGGTGTTCTGCGGGCTCACCTCGATCGTCTGGCTGCATCGGCGCATGCCGGACGCCTTCTTTCTGGTGGTGGGCTCCCGCACCTGTGCGCATCTGATCCAGAGCGCCGCCGGCGTGATGATCTTCGCCGAGCCCCGCTTCGGCACGGCGATCCTGGGCGAGCGCGACCTGGCCGGCCTGGCCGATGCCAACGAGGAGCTGGACCGCCTGGTGGTCGACCTGCTGGAGCGCCGCCCCGAGATCCGCACCCTGTTCCTGGTGGGCTCCTGCCCCAGCGAGGTGATCAAGCTCGATCTGGCCAAGGCCGCCGAGCGCCTCACCCACCGTTATCTCGGCCGGGTGCGGGTGCTCAACTATTCGGGCAGCGGCATCGAGACCACCTTCACCCAGGGGGAGGACCAGGCCCTGCAGGCCCTGCTGCCGCTGATGCCCGGCAGCGAGGAGCCGCAGCTGCTGATCGTCGGCACCCTGGCGGATGCCGTGGAGGACCGCTTCCTGGCCCTGTTCGAGCGCATGGGGCTGCCGCGGGTGCGGGCCCTGCCGCCGCGGCGCTCCACCGACCTGCCGCCGGTGGGGCCCGGCACCCAGGTGCTGCTCGCCCAGCCCTTCCTCAGCGGCACAGCCCGCGCCCTGGTGCACCGAGGGGCCAGCCTGATCCAGGCGCCCTACCCCTTCGGCGTGGAGGGCAGCCGCGACTGGATGGCGGCAGGCGCCGCCGCCTTCGGCCTCGATCCGGCCACGGTGGCGTCCGTGCTTGATCCGCTGGTGGAGCGGGGTCGCCGCGCCCTGGCCCCGCAGCGGGAGCGCCTGCAGGGCAAACGCCTGTTCCTGCTGCCCGATTCGCAGATGGAGATTCCGCTGGCCCGCTTCCTGGCGCGGGAATGCGGCATGGAGCTGGTGGAGGTGGGCGTCCCCTATCTCGACCGTCAGCTGATGGCCGCCGATCTGGCCCTGCTGCCCGCCGGCACCCGCATCTGCGAAGGCCAGGACGTGGAGCGCCAGCTGCTGCGGGTCCGGGAGCAGCAGCCCGATCTGGTGGTCTGCGGTCTGGGCCTGGCCAATCCGCTCGAAGCCGAGGGCATCGCCACCAAGTGGTCGATCGAGCTGGTGTTCAGCCCCATCCACGGCTGCGATCAGGCCGGAGAGCTGGCCGAGCTGTTCGCCCGGCCCCTGCGCCGCCGCCAGCTGCTCTCCTTCGGCTGAGTCCCTGCCGGGGGCGCCCGCGGCCGCTGACCGGCCCTCTCGTCCCCTTCGGCACTGCCGACCCGCCGGGCCTCCCTGCCCCTCAGTCACCCCGCGCCGCCCTTCCCCGCCGCCATCCCCATGGAACTGACCCTCTGGACCTACGAAGGCCCGCCCCATGTAGGGGCCATGCGCATCGCCGATTCGATGGAGGGCGTGCACTACGTGCTACACGCCCCCCAGGGCGACACCTACGCCGATCTGCTGTTCACGATGATCGAGCGCCAGCAAAGGCGTCCGCCGGTCACCTACACCACCTTTCAGGCGCGTGATCTGGGCGGCGACACCGCCGAGCTGGTCAAACGCTCGATTGCCGATGCGGTGGCGCGCTTCAAACCCGAAGCGCTGCTGGTGGGTGAAAGCTGCACAG
>JAYKJA010000013.1:0-51329 GCA_035285905.1 Synechococcaceae cyanobacterium | reverse complement strand
ACGCCCTGCAGACCCTGGCCCAGCTCCCCGAGGCCTATCAGGCCTTTGGCCCCCTGGTGGACATCCTGCCGATCATCCCCCTGTTCTTCCTGCTGCTGGCCTTCGTGTGGCAGGCCTCGGTGGGCTTCCGCTGAAGCCTGGCTCCACTGACACCTCAAGCCTGCGCTGAGGCCCAACGCCGAGAAAGGCCACACAGGCCCGTGGCAGGAAGCTTCAACCCTGCCGCAACACCGCCCAGGCGAACGCCGGCAAGGCCAGCATGCGCCGCCAGCGGCTTGGTTCCTGCACCAGGCGGTACAACCATTCGATCTGCAGGGCTCCCATCCAACCGGGGGCTCTTTTTTTGGTCCCGGCCCACACGTCAAAGCTGCCGCCCACACCCATCCACAGCCCACCGCGGCGGCCGGGTAGCTGCTGGATCCAGGTTTCCTGCCGGGGCACCCCCAGGGCCACCAGCACCAGATCGGGCTGGGCTGTGAGCAGCTGCCGCTCCAGGGCCGGCCAGGCATCCGCGGGTTGGTAGCCATGGGCATGAAGCACCAGCTGCAGGCCGGGCAGCTCCTGGCGCAGGCGCGCGGTGAGCTGCTCCATCACCGGCGGGGAGGCCCCCACCAGCGCCACCCGCCAGCCCTGGGCGGCGGCATGGGCCAGCAGATCGCGGGCCAGCTCAATCCCCGGACTGCGGCGCACCCGATAACCCTGACGGCCCAATGCCCAGACCACCCCGGCACCGTCCGGGATCACCAGGGCGGCCGAAGCGATGGCCGCCCCGAGAGCGGGATCGGCCTTGGCGGCCATCGTCATCTCGGCATTGAGGGTGACGATCTGGCCGCCGCCGCGGGCCTGAAGCTCCAGCGCCCGCTGATGCACGTCGAGGACATCCACGGGAACCCCTAACACGCGGGTCCTGCCCGGGGCCGTCTCCGTTGCTGCCATGGGGAAGGAGGTCTGGGGGAGAGAATCTATGGCTGCGCGGAGACCTTGCGATGATGGTGAGCGGAACCTCCACGGGCACCCCGGACGCCACCATCACCCACGAGCAGAGTCGGGTTGCCCGCAACGCCACCGGCCCCGAGGCGCTCGCCTTCCTCGAGCGGCTCGACGGCTGGATCGATCAGGTGGTGCTGCGCCGTCAGCACCCGATCAGCGGTCTGCTGCCGGCCAGCACCGCCAACACCGTCCACGGCAACTACGCCGATGCCTGGGTGCGGGACTGCGTCTACTCCGTGCAGTGCGTCTGGGGTCTGGCCCTGGCCCACCGCCGGCAGGGCGGCAACGGCACGCGCGCCTACGAGCTTGAGCAGCGGGTGCTGCTGCTGATGCGCGGCCTGCTCAACGCCATGCTGCGGCAGTCGCGCAAGGTGCAGCGCTTCAAGACCAGCCTCGAGCCGCTGGACGCGATCCACGCCAAGTTCGACACGGCCAGCGGCGATCCGGTGGTCCCCGACGACGGCTGGGGCCACCTGCAGCTCGATGCCACGGCCCTGTTCCTGCTGCAGCTGGCCCAGCTCACCCGCGCCGGCCTGGTGGTGATCCGCAGCTCCCACGAGCGGGATTTTGTCCAGAACCTCGTCTACTACGTGGCCCGCGCCTATCGCGTGGCCGACTACGGCATCTGGGAGCGGGGTGACAAGGGCAACCACGGCCTGCCGGAGCGCAACGCCAGTTCCATCGGTCTGGTCAAGGCGGCCCTGGAGTCCCTCGACGGCCTCGACCTCTACGGGCCCCACGGCGATGGCCGCTGCTGTCTGGTCATCCCCCACGACGCCATCGTGCGCCTGCGCCGCGCCCTGCGCAGCCTGCTGCCCCGTGAATCCGCCAGCAAGGAGGTCGACAGTGCCTGCCTGGCGGTCATCGGTTACCCCGCCTGGGCGGTCGAGGACGCCCGGCTGGTCGACCGCACCCGCAGCAAGATCCGCAACCAGCTGGGGGGCCCCTACGGCTACAAGCGCTTCCGCCGCGATGGCCACCAGACCGTCGTCGAAGACGTCACCCGTCTCCACTACGAGCCGGAGGAGCTGGCCGAGTTCGAGCACATCGAGTGCGAATGGCCCCTGTTCCTGGCCTATGAGCTGATCACCGCCTGCTGCGAGGAGCGCTGGGCCGAAGCCCGCGTCTGGCGCCAGCGGCTGGACAGGCTGAGCCTGGAGGTGGAAGGCATCCCGCTGCTGCCGGAGCTCTACCTGGTGCCCGAGGAGCGCCTGCGGGCCGAACGGCTGCAGCCGGGCAGCCAGCCGCGCCAGCCCAACGCCAATGTGCCGCTGCTGTGGACCCAGAGCCTCACCTGGCTCGGTGATCTGCTGCTCCACGGCCTGATCGAACCCGAGGATCTCGATCCCTGTCAGCGCCGCCGTCCCGCCCCGGTCGGGGCCTCTGAGGTGCTGGTGGCCCTGGTGCCCCAGGAGACGGCCGTGGCCCGGGCTCTGGCTGCAGTCGGCCTGGAGGTGCACGATCCTTCACGGCCGGGTGAGGTCGACGGCGTCGCCCTGCCGCGGGTCGCCAGCTCCCGCGAACTGGCCCAGCGCATGGCCGGTGTGGGGGCGAACGCCCAGCTCGGTCTGGGGGGGCACCCCGCCGTGCGCATGGAGACGATGGCCACCGCCCGGCTCTACCGCCACCGGGGCGAATCGCTGGCCTTCGTGCCCGCCGTGCTGGAGGACGACACCTTCTATCTCACCGACGATCCCCGCCTGCTGGTGGATGCCGTCGCCAGTGAGGTGCGGCTGCTGCAGCGGCACTGGCGGGGCCCCGGCTCGCCGCTGCTGCTGATCCCGGTCTCCGGCGTTGCGTTCCAGCGCGACCCCGAGGCCTTCCTCTCCCTCGGTCGCCAGCTGCGCAGCGGGCTGCTGGAGGGGGTGCCGGTGCAGCTGGCCGGCCTGGCTGAGCTGATTCCCCAGGCCAGCTGGGTCGAGCTGCCGGATCATGCCCCCCCCGCCTGCGATCTCTCGCCTCACCCTCACACCCTGCTGCCCCCGGCCACGAGCCGCGAGCCGCTCACGGCCCGGCAGGAGCAGGAGCTGGAGGACATCTCCGTCGCCGGCCTGGCCGAGCGGCTCTGGCACAGCGCCTCGCTGGAGGAGCAGGCGGAGGTGCTGGAACTGCTGACCCGCCGGCTCGGTCCCAACGCCCGTCTGCAGGGTCCCGTGGGTGGCACGCCCGTGCGGTTGATGGTGCTGCTGCAGGAGGTGTACCGCCGCGGCCTGGCGCTGCCCGACTGGAACGTGGTGCGGCGTGCGGCCGGGGCGATGGGCCTGGTGCACCCCCAGCTCGAAGATGCCCTCACCGACCTGCTGGTGCGTCAGAAGCAGTTGGTGGTCGGCCGCAACTACACCAGCGACTCCCTGATCAGCGAACCCCAGGGCAGCCTGGTGATCGCGGCGATGATCCGCCGCTTCAGCGGCGACGACGGCAGGGTCTGGATGCTGCAGCAGGAGCTGCTGCTGGCCCTCGACAGCCTGACCCGGCTGGAACCGGACCTGCTCAGCGGCAGCCTCACCCTGCAGCTCGGCCAGCTGCTGCTGCTGCTCACCGGTGAGCTGGCCAGTGCGTCCAACCTCAGCCCCAGCGAGGCCTTCGAGGCGCTCTGCCGCCAGGCTCCCCATCGCATCCGCCGGGGCCTGCGGGCCGTGCTCGCCGACGTGGACCATGCCCGCGCGGCGCTGGAACGCAAGGAGCAGCTGCATCTGCGCGGCCGCGTGCGCTGGGAGGTCCCGGATCCCCTGGCGGAGCTCCCCAACGGCTCCGACTGGCTGCAGCACCGCATGCGCCTCGGGGCCCTGCAGCGGGTGCCGCGTGACTTCTACCCCGGCATCTGGGATCTGCTGCACCATTGCCGCGGTCTTGTGATCGGCGACAAGCTCGAGCGGCGCAACCGCCTGGTCAGCAAGCCGCTGCTGCGCGAGAGCACACCTGGCGAACGCAACTTCGCCGCCCGCGTCGATCACCTGCTCGGCAAGATCGAGGCCCCGGAATACCGCCAGCTCTGCACCGAGACGCTGCTGACTCTGATCGCCTTCGTCGCCGCCAATCCCCACGTCCACTTCGACGATGACATCGCGCTGGATGTGGTGGTGGGTCACGCCGTGCGCGTGGGCTGGCAGGAGGCTCACCCGCTGGTGAATGAACGCGACTACGCCATCCACAAGGCACAGGCCTGGGATCAGTTCTATCGGGCCTCTCCGGCGGATTGCCGGCATTGGTTGCTGCGGGCCCTGCAGCAGCTCACCGAATCGACCCCGCCGCTGGAGACCACCCCCTCCGCCTGACGGTCCGCAGTCCCGCGGCTGTCTCCGGTCGCCGTGACCTGGCTGTGCCCCCGGGAGCGCCCGCGTCCCCAGGGCGGCAGGTGAGGCCGCGGCGGATCTCCGTCAAGTGCGCTCCGCTGCGGCCGTGACGGCTACCCTGCGCATGGACCCCGTCCTGCGGCTGCCATCCCATGGATGCCCAGACCTACCTCGCCGAGAGGGTCGATCGTCAGCTCGTCTGGTTGAGTCAGGCCAGTCGTGACAACAAGGACGCCTATCGGCGCTGCCGGCTGCTCAGCATCGGCCTCGGCGCCCTGATCGCTGTCCTTTCACCCTATGCCGGCCGTCCGGGGCCCCTGCAGCCCTGGATCCCGCCGCTGCTGCAACTGTGCGGAGCCGGTGTGGCGATCGCCGGCTCCCTGCTGGTGCTTAACCGCCATCAGGAGAACTGGCTGCGCTACCGCAGCCTCAAGGAGACCCTGGAACGCGAGAAAATGCTGTTCCTCACCGGCAGCAGCGAGGCGTATCGCCAGCCCGATGCCCTGCAGCGCTTCGTGCGCCATGCCGAGGCGATCATGGCCGAGGAGCGCGATCGCTGGGTGCAGGAGACCAACGAGCGGGACGACGATCGGGTGGTGCCGCTGCGTGACTGGAGCCAGCGTCGGGAGAGTGTCAGCGCGGGAGAGGCCGCAGGGGAGGACAGGGCGGACCGGCCGACCGAGGCCGGCTGAGCCCCCGCGAGCGCAACGGCCTGCCCATGCCTGCCCGGCCGGTTCAGATCGGCGATTCCAGGGCCATGCAGATGTTGGGCTCCTCGACGCATTGCTCGATCAGATCGGCCAGCTGCAGCGCCCTGGACGCCTGCAGACCGTCGACGGCTGGGGTCTCCACGCCGCGCACGCACTCCAGGAAGTGCTCCAGCTCGGCGTAGAGCGGTTCGATCGAGGTGGTGCTCACCTCTTCGATGAAGCCGTCGTTGCGGTAGACGAGCTCGCCGTGATCGGCGGAGAAGGACCCGTGGGAGCGGCGGTGGATGCGCAGGTTGTGATTGAGGAAATCGGTCTCCATCAGGCTGCTGCGGCAGTGGGTGTACAGCCTCCTGACCTTGCGGTGCGCCATCTTGCTGGCGGTCAGGCTGGCGACCACGCCATTGGCGAAGCCGAGGGTGGCGTTGACGTAGTCGATCGGACCGTCGCTGCTGCGCCCGCCCGCGGCCGCGAGGCGCACCACCGGCGCTGCGGCCAGCTCCAGCACCAGGTCGATGTCGTGGATCATCAGGTCCAGCACCACCGACACGTCATTGGCTCGGTCGGGGTTGGGGCTGTGGCGGCGCGCCTCCAGCACCACGATCTGCTCGCCGGCCACCACCTTGAGCAGTTCGCGGAAGGCGGGATTGAACCGTTCGATGTGACCCACCTGCAGCAGCCGTCCTGCCAGTTCCGCCGCCTTGATCAGGTCGCTGGCCTCTTCCTGGGTGGCGGCGATCGGCTTCTCGATCAGCACGTGCACGCCCGACTTGAGCGCGGTCATGCCGACGCGGTGATGCAGCAGCGTCGGCACGGCGATGCAGACCGCCTCCACCTCCGCCAGCAGCTCGCGGTAGTCGGGATACCAGCGGCAGTTGAACTGCTCCACCGCCAGAGCTCCGCGGGCCTCATCCGGGTCGGCCACCCCCACCAGTTCCGCGTCGCGCAGCAGGCTCAGCACCCGGGCGTGGTGCCAGCCCATGTTGCCGATGCCGATGACCCCGACGCGCACAGGGTTCATGGCGGGAGCAACGCAGTTCGCACGATTATCGGTGATGGTGGGGCGCGGCCGGGAGCGGCGGTGGTCCCCGCAAGGACGTCCGTCACCATGGGGGCCGGCCACCGGGCTTGTTTACGGTGGGTGGATAGAGGATCCGGGCCGTGCCCCCTCACCGTCCGGCCCGCTGCCACCTCCCTCCCCATGCCGGCCACGAGGACCGTCAACCTGCGCCAGCGGGCCCTGCTGGAGCAGCTCCGCCTCGCCGGCAGGGAGCTGAGCGGCCAGGAGCTGCACGGCCAGCTGCGTCGCGAGGGCATCCCCATGGGCCTGGCAACCGTCTACCGGCATCTCAAGCAGCTGCAGCAGAGCGGCGAGGTTCGCTGCCGCCATCTGTCCAGCGGCGAAGCCCTCTACGCCCCGCGCGACCGGGATGAGCACCACCTCAACTGCATCGACTGCGGCCTGAGCGTGCCCCTGCCCCATTGCCCGATGGCGCCGCTGCACCTGTCCGAGGAGCTGATGCAGGGCTTCCGACCGCTGTTCCACACGCTGGAGTTCTTCGGGGTCTGCGCCCGCTGTCAGGCGCGCCGGGGGGCGGGCCCCCGCGAGGGGGCCGAGGGCGGTCCGGGCGAGTCCGCCGGGGGGCTGACCGATGGCGAGGCCCAGCCGGCGGACTGGACCGCCTCCGCCGACTGCTGCCGGCCGGAGGGCAGGGTCGGCGGGGCAGCCGGCTGAAGGCCGATCGGCGATTCAAAGGGTTGTCTATAGGTTGTGACCCCCTCCCGGACCTTCAGGGGACCGGCCGGGAACCCTTGAAGACGTCGGATTGCCGGTGCTTTCCGCCGCCGCCGGTCCGCCCGCTCCCGCCGTTCCGTGTCTCCCCGTTCCGCCCCGTCGCGTCCGCACCCCGGCTGGCTGCTCGCCGCAGCGCTGACGCTCGCCGGGTCCTGTCCGCTCTCCGCTGCGGAGGCCCGCTCCGAGGTGCGCGCGCCGGATCTCGCCGCGATCGACCGCTATGCCGGGTCCTCCCGGCCTGAGGCGGCCACGGCCTTTCAGGACCTCCGACCCACCGACTGGGCCTGGCAGGCCCTGGTGGGCCTGATCGAGCGCCACGGCTGCGTGGCCGGCCTCGGCGGCGGGGTGTTCGCCGGCAACCGTCCGATCAGCCGTTTCGAGGCGGCGGCGCTGTTGGAGGCCTGCCTCACGCGCAGCGGTGACTCCAGCGAGGACATGCGCCGGCTGAGTCGGGAATTCGCGGCGGAGCTGGCCCAGCTGCGCGCCCGCAGCGATCGGCTCGAGGCCCGCATCGGCGCGATCGACGCAGCCGCCTTCTCGACCACCACCAAGCTCTCGGGCCTGGCCACGATGGTGATCGGCACCAACCAGTTCAGCGGCAGCGCCATCCGGGGCTTCCCTCCCGCGGTCCAGCCCACCGATGAGCCGGAGCCCCTCACCCTGCTGGATTCCACCAGCTTCAACTACGACCTGCAGCTGACCCTCGACACCAGCTTCAGTGGCAAGGATCTGCTGCGCACCATCCTGCGGGCCGGCAACTTCGACTTCACTGCCTTCGGTGATTACGGTCTGCGCCGCCTGAGTGTGCTGGAGGCGGCCTTTGATGAGCCGATCAATTCACTCAACACCTTCAATATCGATAAGTTCTTCTATCAGTTCCCGCTCGGAGATCAGTTCACGGCCACGGTCGGTCCCCGGGTCGGTCAGGAGGACATGCTGGCGGTCTGGCCCAGCGTCTACCCCGCCGACACCGTCCTCAACCTGATGACCCTCAACGGCGCCGGGGCGGCCTACAACCTCAACCTCGGCCCCGGCTTCGGTCTGTGGTGGCAATCGCCCTCGGGCTGGAGCGTCAGCGCCAATCTCGTCAGCGCCTACGGCAACTTCGGTTCCGACAGCCTCAGCCCCGATCTGCTCGGGCAGCCCCTGATCAGCGGCGGCCGGGGCACCACCACCACGCTGCAGATCGCCTACCACCAGCCCCAGTGGGCCGTGGCGGCGGTGTATTCCCGCATCCAGCCCGGCACGGTCCTGCCCGGCAGCAGCAGCTACGTGATCAGTCAGGTGTTTGCCGGTCCGGCTGACCTCACCCACGCCTTCGGCCTCAGCGGCTACTGGCAACCGGCCGAATCCGGCTGGATGCCTTCGATCAGCCTCGGCTACGGCTACAACACCACCCATTCCCCCGAGGATCCCCTCGCCGGCAACCTGCTGATCAGCCAGTCCTGGCAGGTGGCGCTGCAGTGGACCGATGCCTTCGTCAAGGGCAACAGCCTGGGGCTGTCGGTGGCCCAGCCCGTGGTGGCCACCACCCTCACCGGCGGATTCCCCGCCGACGACCAGGCCCTGGTGCTGGAGGGCTGGTACAGCTTCCAGGTCTCGGATGGGATCCGGCTCACTCCCGCCGCCTTCTACATCCAGCGGCCCCTGGGCCGGACCACGCCTGCAGGAACCACGTTCAACCAGTTCGGCGCCCTGCTCAAATCCACCTTCACCTTCTGAGCCCTCGCCGCCGGCCGCGGCAGTGAGCATCGAGTCCATGACCGCTCGGACGAGCCCCGATCGCCCGGGAGCATCGGTCTAGGGTGAGCGACCCAGCTCCCCTGCCATGGTCCCTCCCTGGAGAGACCTTTTCCGCCGCAAGCCTGCCCGCGCTGACGCCCCTGATGGTCCGCCTGCTGCGGAGGCGGAGCAGCCCCCAGGTCCGCCCGTCAGCGACGGGCCGCCCGCTGCAGACCTGGAGGGTCCGGCAGCGCCGGCTGAGGCCACGCAGGACCCCCTGGTCGGGCCGGCGGAAACGGCAGGCTCCAGTCCGTGCGATCCGCCCGAGACCGACCCTGGGACCCAGGAGCTACCGGAGCGGCTGGCCAGCCAGTCCTCCCCTGCGGAGTCGCCGCTCGCTGCGCCCGACCATGCCTCCGCCGCCCTCCCCGGCCTGCCACCGCTGGACCCCTCCCCTGCACCCACGGCTCCCGCCTCCCCCGCCTCGGGGCCCCAGGCCCCGGCGGCACCCACGGAACTGGTGGTCAATGGCCGCCGCTACGCGCTCGCGGCCCTGCCCCCGGAGGCCCGGGCCCTGTTCGATCAGATCCGCCGCGCCGACGAACTGCTGAACTTCAAGCGAGAAGCCCGCCAGTTGCTGGCCTGGGGACAGGCGGCTCAGCTGCAGCAGCTCCGGCAGCGCCTGCAGCAGATCGAGCCCCTGCCGGAGGCCGACCCGCACGACGGCGGCACGCCTCACCCATGACCCCTCCCCAGGCTCCAGCCCCCAGCCTCACCCGCAGCCTCGGCCGGGTCGATGTCACCGCCCAGGCGGTGGCCAGCATCGGCCTGACCCTCACGGCGGTGATCAACATCCCCGAGGCCGCCCGCCACTCCGGCCACGCCACCGCCCTCTCCTACGCGCTGGCCCTGGTGGTGGTGCTGCTGGTGGCGGAGACCCTGGTGCTGTTCCGCCATCAGCGCGCCCTCAGCTCCGGCATCGCCGGATACATCGCCGAGAGCCTGGGGCGCTGGCCCGGAGCGCTGGCCACCTGGAGCCTGCTGCTCGGCTATGCCGGCGCGATGCTGGCCTGTCTCGTCTACTTCGGCTTCTATCTCAACCACGCGCTGGCGATGCTCGGGCTGGCGCCGATCCCGCTGGCGGGCTTCGTCATCGGCGGCTTCGGCTGCCTGGAACTCGCCCGCCGCGATGTCGGCGTCTCGACCCGCACCATGCTCGTCTCCGAGGCCATCTCGGTGCTGATCGTGCTCGGGTTGTGCGTGCTGATCCTGCGGCGGGGCGGGGCCAGCGCCGATCTGGCCGCCCTCTCCCCCCTGGGGGACACCCCCAGCCAGGTGCGGGCCGGCCTGATGGTGGCGGTGCTCAGCTTCATCGGCTTCGAGAGCGCCGCCACGCTCGGCGAGGAGACCCCCCGGCCCGAGCGCACCGTGCCGCTGGCGATCCGGCTCAGCGTGCTGTTCTCCGGCGTGCTGTTCCTCACCTGGTCGGTGCTGTTGATCGAGGGCCTCGACTGGCTCTCCCCGGCCGAGCGCCTCGGGCTTGATCCGATCGCCCTGCTGGCCGTCCGGCTCGGGGATGCCAGCGGTGGTGACTGGATTCGGGCCGGGGCCTTTCTCTGTCTGTTCGGCAGCACCCTCGCCAGCCTCACGGCCCTCGGCCGTGTCGCCTACGACCTGGCCCGTCGCGGCATCCTGCCCGCCCCCCTCGCCCGCATCCACCCCCGCTTCCACACCCCCTCCAATGCCCTCGTGGCCACCACCCTGCCGCTGCTGCTGGTGGGGGCCGCCCTGGAGCTTCAGCACCTGAGCGTCTCCCAGCTGTTCGATCAGCTGGGGGGGTTCACCGTGCTGGCCTTCCTGCTGGTCTACGGCCTGGTGGCCGCCTCCGCGCTGCTGCGCAACCTGCCGCAGGTCAGCCGCACCCGGCGCATGCTGGTGGGCGCCGCCAGCCTGACCGCGGTGGTGGCGGTGGCCGCGGGCTTCCTCTGGAGCGTCGTCGGTTCCCAGAACCAGATGCTGCTGTGCTTCCTGCTGCTGCTCGGGGTCGGGGTGGTGCTGGTCAGCCTGCCGCGGCCGGAGGACAGGCCGGACGCGGCGGGCTGAGGTGTGGGGCCAGCGCTGCCGCAGTCGCCGCCGCTCGTCTGACGCCTAGATTCCGCCCCACGGTCCCCGCCGCTGTTCGCCCGTACCGGCCCCGATGGTGCTCGCCGATTCCGTCCCACCGGCTGCCGCCGCGGCCCGCAGCCGCTGGAGCGCCGCCGACGGGGCCGCTCTCTATGGCCTGGATCGCTGGGGGGAGCCCTACTTCTCGGTCAGCGCCCGCGGCCATGTGGTGGTGCAACCCCGCGGCGAACGGGGCGGCAGCCTCGATCTGGTGGATCTGGTGCGGGAGCTGCAGGGGAGGGATCTGTCCCTGCCGCTGCTCATCCGCTTCGACGACATCCTCGAGGACCGGCTGGAGCGGTTGCACGCCGCCTTTGACCGCGCCATCGCCCAGTACGGCTACAAGGGTCGCTACCAGGGGGTGTTCCCGGTCAAGTGCAACCAGCAGCGCCATGTGGTGGAGCAGCTGGTGGAGAGCGGCCGGCGCTGGCATTTCGGTCTGGAGGCCGGCAGCAAGGCGGAACTGCTGATCGCCCTCTCGCTGATCGAGGACCCCCAGGCCCTGCTGATCTGCAACGGCTACAAGGATCGCCGCTACATCGAGACCGCGATCCTGGCGCGCAGGCTTGGACGTCAGCCGGTGGTGGTGATCGAGCAGGCCGATGAGGTCGAACGCATCATCACCGCCAGCCGCGAGCTGGGGGCTGCGCCCTTCATCGGCATCCGCGCCCGGTTGTCCACCCGCAGCACCGGGCGCTGGGGCAGCTCGGTGGGGGAGAAGGCCAAGTTCGGCCTGTCGATCCCGGATCTGCTGGCCACGGTCGAGGAGCTGCGCCAGGCCGGGCTGCTGGCCGATCTGCGCCTGCTGCACTTCCACATCGGCAGCCAGATCAACGACATCGCCGTGCTCAAGGACGCCCTGCAGGAGGCCGGCCAGATCTACGTGGAACTGACCCGGCTCGGGGCGCCGATGGGCTGGCTGGATGTGGGAGGCGGCCTCGGGGTCGACTACGACGGCAGCCGTACCCCCAGCGCCGCCTCCACCAATTACTCCCTGCAGAACTACGCCAACGACGTGGTCGCCACGGTGCGGGAGTGCTGCGAGCCCCATGGGGTGCCCCTGCCCACGCTGGTGAGCGAGAGCGGTCGGGCCCTGGCGAGCCATTTCTCGGTGCTGGTGTTCGATGTGCTCGGGGCGGGCCAGCCTCCGGCGGCCGTGCCTCCGGTCGTGGAGGGCGAACCGTTGATCCTGCGCAATCTGCGCGATGCCCATGCGGCGATCGCGGCCATCCTGGCCGGTTCGGCCGACGAGGCCGCCGGCCTCGGGGTGGAGGCGGCCGAGCCGGGGCAGGATCGCAGCCTCGAGCGGCTGCAGGAGGCCTGGAACGATGCCATCAAGTTCCGCGATGACGCCCTGGCGGCCTTCCGCCTCGGCTATCTGACCCTGCCGCAGCGGGCCACGGCTGAGCAGATCACGGGGGCCTGCTGCCAGGCGATCGCCGGCCGCATCCAGCAGCTGCCGCCCGGCCAGCCCGTGCCCGAGGAGCTGCGGGCCCTGCCCGCGGCCCTGGCCGGCACGTTCTACGCCAACATGTCGGTGTTCCGCTCGGCTCCGGACACCTGGGCGATCGATCAGCTGTTCCCGCTGCTGCCGATCCAGCGGCTGGATGAAGCCCCGGACCGGCTGGGCAGCATCGCTGACCTCACCTGCGATTCCGACGGCAAGTTCCACCGCTTCATCGACCGCGGTCAGGTGAAGCCGCTGCTGGAGCTACACAGCCTGCGCCCCGATGAGCCCTACCGGCTGGGGCTGTTCCTGGCGGGGGCCTACCAGGAGGTGATGGGCAACCTGCACAACCTGTTCGGCAGCACCAATGCCGTGCACATCCGCCTGGCGGATGGAGGCGGCTACCGGGTTGATCATGTGGTGCGCGGAGACACCAGCGCCGAGGTGCTGGAGGCGATGGAGCACGACCCGGAGCTGTTGCTGGAACGGCTGCGGGTGGCCAGCGAGGAGGCGATCACCGCCGGGCGCCTGGGGATCGCCGACGCCCGCCGCCTGATGGCTCACCTGCGCGCCAGCCTGGGGCAGACCACCTACCTGCAGGACTGACTCCGTCGCAGTCGCTGCGGGGCGGCGGGCGGATCAGCCCGCGGCGAACACCTCCACCTCCCCCATCCCCTTGATCGGCTGCGGCCCGAGGCTGCGGCAGGCCGGCAGAGGTGCGTCTTCGCCGGCGGCGCTCGCCCCGCCGCCGGGGTCTGGGGTCGTGGAGGGAGATCCGGCCAGGGCGGCCGTGCGGGCGTCGCACAGCACCGGCAGTTCCAGGCTGCGGGTCAGGCTCTCCAGCCTGGCCGCCAGGTTGACGGTGTCCCCGATGACGGTGAACTCCATGCGCCGTGGGCTGCCGATCTGGCCCACCATCACCTGACCGCTGGCCAGGCCGATGCCGTTGTTGAGCTCGGCGATCCCCTGTTCCCGCCAGCTCCGGTTCAGTGCCGCCAGCGCCTGCCGCATCGCCAGGGCACAGCGCAGGGCCGCCTGCGCCTCCCGTTCCACCCCCCGACCCACCGGGGAACCGAACACGGCCAGCACGGCATCGCCGATGAACTTGTCGATGGTGCCGCCATGGGCGGTGATCACCTCCACCATCGCCCCCAGGTAGGCATTGAGCTGCTGCACGTGCAGTTCGCTCTGACCGCGGGCGCTGCGTTCGCGGGTGAGGCTGGTGAAGCCCTGCAGGTCGGTCATCAGCACGGTCACCTCCAGCAGGCGGCCCCGCAGGATGCCCTGGGCGGAGGCGGGATCGGCCAGGATCTCGGCCACCACCCCCGGGGCGACGTAGCGCTCGAAGGTGCGGCGCAGGCGGCGGCGCTCGAGGCCTTCCTGCAGATAGGCATCTCCGCTGTAGAGCAGCCCCAGCAGCACCAGCCCGGTCAGCGGCGGCAGCAGCGGCAGCCACAGGGCGGCGAAAGCGAGGGCCAGCCCCGCGGCGCTCAGCTGCAGAGCGATCAGGCCGATGACGCTGCCCAGTCGCCAGAGCAGGCTGCGGTGCCGCAGCGCCAGCAGCAGCACCAGCAGCAGCGGCGCGACCGCCAGGGCGGCCCGCAGCGGCGCGCTGTCGGGCCAGGGGCGCAGGCCGTCGCCCTGCAGGGAGTTGGCCGTGGCGGTGGCCAGCAGCTCCAGCCCGGAGATCGGCCCGAAGGGACTGGGGTAGCCGTCATCGCCCTGGCTGACCACAGGGCCGACCAGCACCAGCCGCCCGGAGAGTCCACGGCGCAGCGGATGCTGCCGCCAGCGTTCCGGGTCGAGCACCTCCCAGGCCGGCAGTCTGGCGAAGCTCCCCTCCGGTCCGTAGAAGGCCAGCGCCCGTTGCGGGTCGTCCTGCCGACTGCTGCGCCCCGCCAGCCGCAGCAACGTGGACGACAACGAAGGCTGGGCGGCCACGCCCAGGGACGGCAGCAGGCCGCGGCCATAGGCCTCGGGATGGCGGGAGGGCTGGGTGGGGGTGGGCGGCAGCACGTTGGTCAGGCCCAGGCGGTCGGCTGCGCCCAGGGCGGGAAGCAGCGCTTCGGGGCGCACCAGGGTGAGGGCCCCGGCTCCCTGGTTGTCGCTGGCTTCCAGCATCTCGGCCGCGAGGGCGATGCGGCCGGGGTGGCGTTCCAGGGTGGCGGCCAGGCGGGCGTCGTCGTTGGCGCCGCGGCTGCTGCTCCCTTCGAACACCACATTGATCGCCACTGCGGCGGCTCCGGCCTGCAGCAGGCGTTCGGCCAGGGCGCCGTAGGCGGCCCGGGGCCAGGGGAGGGTGCCGATGCCGCGGGCCCAGTCAGGGATGCGGCGATGCTGTTCGAACCAGGAGCCCTGCTGCAGCGTCGCGTCGTCGATCGGGACCAGCAGCACCGCCGCAGGCGGCCGGCGCGTGCCCCGCAGCCGTTGCAGCTGGTCCTCCAGCCCCAGCTCCCAGCTGCGCCAGGCAGGGGCGGGCCAGCCGGCGCTCCAGCCCGTGGCCAGCAGCACCAGGCCGGCCAGGGCGGTGGTGATCCGGCCGCGACGGCTCATCTCAGGGCCGTGGAGAGGGTGCCGGGGCCTGCTCGGCGGCTGGCAGGGAAAGGCTCAGCCCGGGGGACGGGGAAGCGAGCGGGACACCGTTGCGGTCGAGGGGCATGGATCAGAACAGACGCGGCAGGCTGAAGGACGGCATCGAGGGCACCCCGGGCACCGACGGCACGCTGACCGGCAGCGAGGGCAGGTTCACCCCCGGCATCTGGCTGCGGATGTAGCTCTCGAGGGAGCCGTAGGCGGGCAGCGGCAGCCGGAAGTCGCGGAACAGGGGGCCGCCGAGGATGGAGTTGTAATCGCCCACCGTCAGGGCGAGGATCGTCAGGATCACCCCTTCGGCGGAGAGCCGCAGCCGCTGTCCGGCCTGCACCGTGGTCGGTGGTTGCTCGGTGGGGTTGCCATCGCGCAGGGCCTGCACGTCGAGGCTGCCCTCCAGCACCGAGATCTCCGCGGCGCCGTTGTCATCGATCGCCACCACATAATTGGTGCCCCGTGGGCTGAGCCGGGCGGAGCGGGTGCAGCCGCTCTGGCGGCCGGAGATCAGGATCTGACCTTTCTCCAGGAGGAAGCAGCCCTGGCCGAGCTTCATCAGGGAGTGGCGGTTGAGCCGGCCGACGGCGCCGCTCTGGAATCCGATCTGGCCGCGGCTGTTGCCGGTGCTGAGCTGCTGCGGTGCCCGGGCCTTCTCCAGTTCGCGGGCCTGGCGCCGGTCGATGTAGAGCTGGTCGCCATCGAGGATCTCCTGCACCGTGGCGGTTTCGGCGGCCCGCACGGGTGAGGCGCCCAGCAGTGCCAGCGCCAGGGGGAGCAGCAGGGGAGAGAGGGCGACGGCGGGGCGGGACATCGGTGGGGACGCCGGCAGGGGGCGGCGGAGGGGTTGGCGATGCCGCAGCGGCGTCAACCACCGGCTCGGAATCGCGGTGGGATTCACTATGGAGCAACCGCTCAGCGGGCGCAGAAGCGCACCATCAGGCTGAGCCGGGAGCGCGGGGTGGGCAGTTCCGCCGGATCGAACGGGGCCGGGGCCGCTTCGGCCGCCATGCGCAGCATCACCGGCCGGACCTCCCCGCCGTCGAGCTGCACCTCCAGCGGGTCCAGCTGGCGCCGTCCGATCGCCGCGGCGATGTCCTGGGCCTGGTTGAGGGCATCGCGGTAGGCGGCGCGCAGCAGCTGGCGGCGGGTGGCGGCATCGCCGGAGGGGTCGGCGTTGGTCTGCACCGGCGA
The DNA here is from genome assembly GCA_035285905.1 of Synechococcaceae cyanobacterium. Taxonomy (GTDB): domain Bacteria; phylum Cyanobacteriota; class Cyanobacteriia; order PCC-6307; family Cyanobiaceae; genus Cyanobium. The sequence goes on along the minus strand of JAYKJA010000013.1, from coordinate 35,435 downwards.
CAGCCGCACCCCGGGCAGACTGCCGACCCGCCGGATCAGGGGTTGCAGCTGCTCCGGCTTCAGCTGACCGCTGACCTGCAGGCTGGCCTCCACCTGGGCGGGCCGGTTCGGCTCGGCGGGCCGTTGCCAGGTGCTGGGGGAGGAGACCCGCAGCTGCGCCACCCCGAGCTCCTGCAGGGTCCGGCGCACGCTGGCCAGGCGCTGCTGCAGCAGGCCGAGGGCGCCGTCGGCATCGCGGGCTTCGGCCTGCAGGCTGAGGGAGACATCGAGACGACGGGTGGGGCGTTCCACCTCCGCCTGGCCGCGGGCCTCGAGGAAGGTGCCCTCGCAGCGCAGCTGCATCTGGCTGTGGCCCGGAGCCGGCCAGCCCAGCAGCAGCACCGGGCCCGGCAGCAGCAGGGTCAGAGCCAGGCCGCTCCGGCGACGGCGCGGCTGCGGCGGCAGGGGAGCGGAGGGCATGGGGTGGCATCGACGTTCCTCCAAGCCTGGCGGCGCGGCGGGGAGACAACAACGCCGTCACCGCCGCGGGGGGAGCCCGGGCTGCGGCGAACCACCCGGCGGGCCGGGGGCCGTCAGGATGGGAGGGGTGTCCGCGTCCCAGGTGCCGATGTCGGCGTTGCAGAACTGGGCCATCGCCGTGCTGGTGGCCGGAGGGTTTGTGCTGCTGGCCCGGCTGGCGCGCAGGCTGCAGCTGCCGCGCATGCCCCTGGGTCTGCCGCTGGCTGCGGTGCTGATCTGGGCGTTGCTGCGCAGCCTGCCCCTGGGCTGGTTGTCGGTGGACGTGCGGCTGTGGGTCTCGATGATCGATGACCTGCTGATGGCCTATGCGGCGATTCCGCTGCTGCTCTGGCTGGCGCTGGAGATTCCGGGCCGGCTCGGCTGGTGGCGCCCGCCACCGGCGTTGCTGGTGCAGCTGCTCAGCCTCGGCTTCGCCGGGTTGGCCACGGTGCTGATCGTGCAGCAGCTGGCGGATCTCAACCTGCTGGGTCTGGTGACCACCTCAGCGGTCGCCACGGCCATGCTCGGCCTGGCGGCCCAGGAGGCGCTCAAGGATCTGCTGGCGGGGCTGGAGCTGCAGCTGAGCGAGGAGTTCCGGGTGGGCGACTGGATCGGGATGGACACCGGCGCCAAGGGCATCGTCGTGTCGATGACCTGGCGGGACACCTGCCTGCGGGATCTGGACGGGAACCTGGTCGTGCTGCCCAACAGCATGGTCACGTCCCATGTGATGACGCGCTTCGGGTCGGAGGAGGCGGTGAGCAACCGCTTCAGCGTCGGTCTCGACTACGCCTATGCGCCGGCCCGTGCCCGGGCGCTGCTGCTCAGACTTGTGCGGCTGCATCCGCGCGTGCTGGAGCAGCCGGCCCCGGAGGTGCGGGTGCTGGAGTTTCAGGAGAGCTCCATCGCCTACGAGGTGCAGGTGTGGAGTCGGGAGCTGGGGGAAAAGGCCGCCCGCACCCTGCGCAGTGAGCTGCTGGAGCAGATCTGGTATGCGCTGGCCCGCGAAGGCCAGGCGATTCCCTACGCCGTGCGCGAACTGCGCCCCTGGCGGCCGCCGCGCGACAGGGGGGCGGAGCTGCCTTCGCCGGAGGAGTGCAGCACCTCGCTGCAAGCGAGCAACCTGTTTGCGGGGCTTGCGCCGCTGGAGCTGCGTCAGCTGGTGTCGGACAGCAGGCTGATGACCTTCGGGCCAGGGGAGCTGATCGTGCAGGAAGGGGCCGATGGCGAATCGCTATACCACCTGCTGCGCGGCAAGGTGTCGGTGCTGAAGCAGGTGGCCCCCGATCGGATCGTGCCCGTGGCGGATCTGGGGGTCGGCCAGGTGTTCGGCGAGATGACGCTGTTTCTCAACACACCCCGCAGCGCCAGCGTGCGGGCCAGCGAGGAGTGCCTGCTGCTGCGGGTCGACAGGCATGCGATCAGCGGACTCCTGCAGAGCAACCCCGATCTGCTGGAGCGCTTTGCCAGGCTGGTCGGGGCCCGCCAGGCGGAACTGGAGAACCTCAGCCGTGAAGCCCGCCAGGAGCGCACCAACGACCTTCTCAACACGATGAAACGGCTGCTGTTCGGCGCCTTCAGCGGCCTGTCGGGCTGAGCGGAGCGCTGCGGCGTCGCAGCCTTGTGCGAGTCCTGGCTGGATCGTCCGGCCGCTGTCCCGCGCGCGGAACGCGGCGATGGAGCGGGTCCATGAGCAGAGTCCTCCGGGAAAGCGCATAGTCTTGGCTGGCTCGCCATCGCTGCGCTGCCACCGTTTGCGTGCAACCAGGATCCTGCAGCGAATCGGTCCCTCCCTGGGAGCCCTGGCCCTTCTGGCGGGCGTCGAATGGTCCGGCCTGGCTCAGCGTTTCGACCTCTGGTTCTACGACCTCATCACCACGCTGCGGCCGGCGCCTTCGGCACGGCATCTGCCGATCACGCTGATCGGCATCGAGGAGGCTGATATCCGACGCCACGGCTGGCCGATCGATGACGGTCTGCTGTGTCAGGCCCTGGATCGGCTGTTGGAGAAGGGGCCGGCGGCGATCGGCCTGGATCTCTACCGCGATGCGGGCGTGGGCGCTTCCCGGGACTGCCTGCGGCAGCGCTTCTCCACGGATCCGCGGCTGGTCTCGATCTTCAATGTGGCCAGCGGCATCGCCGCTGTTCCCGGCACACCGGCCCGGCGTCAGGGGTACAACGACCTCTCCCTCGATGCCGACGGCACGCTGCGACGCGATCTGGTGCATGTGCAGGGGCAGGATGAAGCCACGGTGGCCCTGCCGCTGCGTCTGCTGGAGGTGGCCACCGGCGACCGCAGCCTGACGCGCCGGCTGGAGCAGGGCCGTCTTCCCGATGCCTGGTTGAGCAGCGATGCGGGCGGCTACCACCGGGAGCAGGATGCCGGTCTGGGGATGCAGCGGATGCTGCTGTTCCGGCAGTCGGGCAGTTTCCGCAGCTATTCCCTCGACGCGGTGCTCCGCGGCCGGGTGCCGGCCAGCGCTCTCACCCGCCGGATCGTGCTGATCGGCAGCACGGCGCCGTCCCTGAAGGACGTGTTCCTGGTGCCGATGACCCACTTCCGCGGCGGCACGGAGGTGCCGGCCCTGTCCGGGGTGGAGATCCACGGCCTGCGGCTGGCAACGCTGCTGGAGCATCAGCAGGGGCAGACGCCTTCGGGCTGGTTGATGCCGGGCTGGGGCAATGGGCTGCTGGTGCTGCTGTGCGGCGTCGGCGGCCTGCTGCTCGGTGAGGGATTTCGCAGCCTGCGCCTCAGCCAGCTGACCACGGCGGGGGCCCTGCTGGTGCTGGGAGGCAGCCTGACGGGCCTGTTGTACGGGCACATCTGGATCGGCACGAGCATGCCGGTGCTGGCGATGGCATCCCTGGCGGGGGCGGCCTGGATGCGGCGTGGAGCCGCCAGTCAGCTGCATGCCCGCCAGGTGCAGAGCCTGCTGGGTCAGGCCACCTCCCCGGCGGTGGCGGCCCTGCTGTGGGAACAGCGGGATGAACTGCTCAAGGGAGGTCGCTTCGAGGGGCGGCTGCTGCCGGTGACGGTGCTGTTCTCGGATACGGCCAACTTCACCACCGTGAGCGAGGGCATGTCCCCGGCCACGTTGATGGCCTGGCTGAACCGCTGCATGGCGCTGTGCATCCCGGCGGTCACAAGTCGGGGAGGGATGGTCAACAAGTTCACCGGTGACGGCCTGATGGCGGTGTTCGGGGCGCCCGTGAGCGTCGATCCCGCCGCCGATGCGCGTGCCGCGACGGAGGCCGCTCTCGACATTCGGCGCGGGCTGGAGTCGCTCAACATCAGCCTGGAGAGTGAGGGACTGCCTCCTGTGCGGATGCGCATCGGGATTCACTCAGGCCGGGTGCTGGCGGGGTCGATGGGCAGCAGTGAACGGCTGGAGTACGCGGTGATCGGCGACACGGTCAACTGCGCCTCCCGCTTGGAAAGCCTCGACAAACACCGCCATGCCGGGGTGGCACGCATCCTGGTGTCGGCCAACACCCGGGAGCTGCTGCCTGAGGAGCTGGATCAGCAGCTCGAGTGGCTGGAATGGGGGCCTCTGCATGTGAAGGGCCGCAATGCCCCGCTGCAGGTGTTCGAGATTCAGGAGGGGCAGCTCACCGGCAGCTGATCGGGCCAGCCGTCCTTGAGCAGCTCCGTCAGCCCGAAGGCGCTGCCGACTTCAGCCCGGCTCACCGTGCCGCCGCAGTGCTTGCGCAGGGACTGCAGCCCCTGCAGGATCGGGGCGTCCTGCGGGGTCGGCTGCTTGACGAGCAGGCTCAGGGCCGGGGGAGAGGAGGCGGAGACGACCTGCAGCGGATCGGCGTCGGCGGGGGGGGCCTCGGCGCAGCGGTAGGTCGATTCCCACACGGTCGGTCCGTCCAGGGGTGGCAGGGACAGGAGCAGCACCCCTGCGGGAGCGGCGGGCAGTTGTCGCCGGGTCCTGGAGCTGGAGGTGCCCTGGGGCCGGAAGCTGACCATCAGGGGATGGGGTTCGGGGGCGGGGCCGAGCAGCACCCCCAGCAGCGGCGAGGCGGCGGGGGCGAACACGCTGGAGGCGGGCACCAGGTGCACGATCAGGCGTGAATTGCACTCGCCGCGGGTGCCGCCACCGACTCTCCGGCCGGGGAAGGTGGCACGGGGATTGGCCTGGGCTTCGGCCCGGCCGCCCAGCAGACCGACCAGACCATCGACCTGGCTGCCCGAGAGGGCGAGCAGGCCGACCAGTGGGAGGAGGCGACGTTGCATGAGAATCACCAGGGAGAGCCCAGCAGGGAGATGCCAGCCCAGAAGTAGGGATGGTTCAGCCCACCGCTGATGCGCTGTTGCTGCGCCACGGTGAGATTGTCCAGCAGGGTGGCGCCATCGGCCGCCACGACGCGGTTGCCGTCCAGCCGGATCCGGTTGGAGATCAGGTCGTCCCGCACGGCCCGCAGGGCTTCCGCCTTGGGATAACCCTGGTCGAGATAACGGTAGAGCTGCTGGAAGGCGGCGGAGATGGCGGCGTCATCCACGTACCAGAGGGTGCCCATGGCGCTGCGGGATCCGGCCTGGAGCGCCAGTCCGGCGAATCCGAATTCAGAGGTGCTGTCCCCCACGGCGGTCCGGCAGGCGCTGAGGGTGAACAGGTCGAGGGGTTCGCCCGAACGGCGATCGCGCATGCCTGCGAATTCAGCGAAGGACACCGTGCCGGAGCCGGTGTGGATCTTCGACTGCTTCGGCCCCCCGGGCAGGAACTCCGCATGGGTGGCGATGTGCATGCGGTCATAGCGGGGATCGGAGATCTGCCTGAGCAGCAGGCTGGGGGTGAAGCGCTGGTCGAGGAAGGCATCCGCAGGGCGCTGGGCGGCGAGGCCGTTGATCTCCTGCTGCACCAGGGGCAGGGGGGAGAGTCCCTGGAAGTTCGTGGCTCCGGCGGCGAGCAGTCGGCCGGCATCCGCCCGGGGCTTGGGCTGATCAATGCAGGTCAGCGACAGCGATGGGGTCAGGGAGAAGGAATAGCGCTGACCGAACGAGGATTGACCGTCATGAAGGGCGGCGAACGGCACGGAATGCAGGCCGCGGTCCGTGGTGATGACGAGGCTGTTGACGCCCCGCGTCTTGAGCTCGGCCTCGATCGGTTCAATCAGCACCCGATGCAGTTGTCGCACGGGGGACTCCGGATTGCCGGGATCGATCGGATCGCGGCTGGAGATCTGGCCGTAGAACTCCTGAAGCAGGCTGCGGAAACGCGGCAGGGAGAGCTGCACCCGCTGGCTCACGGGGTCGCCCGTGGAGGTGATCAGGGTGATGTCGAGGAAGGAACCCGGGGCAGCATCCGCAGCGCCGCTGGCCCGGTCCTCGCTGAAGGAGAGGCTGAGGATCGCCGGCTGGTAAGCCCTGAACTGGCCGGAGGCCCTGCGGCGGATCCCACTCTGGGCCTCCTTCAGCTGGGACTGCAGGGCCGCCGTCGACAGATCCTTGGTCGCACAGGCCGGGCCTTCCACATTGGGCAGTTTGGCCCTGACCTCATCGGCGCGTGTGGCTTCGGCATTGCGCAGCTTCGATTGGGCAAAACCGATCGGCAGGGGAATGATCGCCGCGATCAGCGGAGGGCCGCTTGTCGGACTCGTTGCCGCGGGCCTGTCGGTGGGCTTCGAGGTGGCCAGTGCCAGGTCGGTGGAACGGAGATTGTCCACCAGCTGGGTCTTTGTCGTGGCGGTCTCGAGGCCTGGAACCGGCAGGGCCATCGAGGGTTGGGTCGCCGAAGGGGGCAGGACCGGCTGGTTGACCTGGCTGAAGAGTTCGTAGGTGACCGGATTGGCCACCGGCACGAATCCGGGAGATGGAGAAGGGGTGGGGGTGGGCTGTGGTGGCGTGATCTGATTGAGGATCACGGCCTGGGGAACGGAGGCCAGCGTGCCCGATCCGCCGAGGGAACCGATCACCACGGCGTTCTTGCTCAGCAGGTTCAACGCGGTGCCGTTCTCCAGGTTGCCGGTGATGTCGATGCTCGAGCCGGCTCCGAGGGTGTTGAGCGTCACGGAGCCCGGCAGGGGGGCGTTGCTGAACAGATCGAGGGACTGCAGGGATGAGACCGTGATGGAGTCCACGCCCATCGACGCGCCGACGGCCTGTCCGCCGGTGCCGTCATAGGAGCCGGTGGTGTAGACGAACTTGTAGTTGCCAGGGGACTCGCCTGCTCCCACGGTCACCGAAGAGGTGATCCAGCCGGGATTGGTGTTGTCTGTTGACCAGGTGCCGATCCTGTCGGCGCTGTTGTTGTACTGACTGATCACCGATGCAATGGAGCGCGAACCGGAATCCCTCCAGGCCTGAACGACACTGCCTCCGGTGGAATTCAGCAGGCTGATGGCCTTGCCGGTGATCTGTTCGAGCAGGAAGGCGTTGACGTTGTAATCGTCTTCGAGGCCGTTGGCGGTCCACCTGAAACTGACGATGTCGCCCGGCTCCAGGAAGACGGTCCCCTGGGATTGGATGGACGGACCATTGATGATGCAGCGGCTGGCATCGCAGGGGTAGAGAGAGCCGGTGTTCAACAGCAGCGACTGGGTATTGCCAGGGCTGTTGTCTGAAACGTCATTGCTGCTCGAGGCGGAGAGTGTGCGGGTGCTGGAGCTGCCGCAGTTGTCGAAACAGGGCGGTGTCGAAAATTCACTGCCCTGGCTGGTGCCCGAATTGGCGCCCGAGGAAATGTCGAAGATGTTGCGCGAATCCACCGGCACGCGCTTGCCGTCGATCAAGGAGCCGGAGCTGGCATTGGCGGCAGCGGTCTTCCCGAAGACGATCGGTCGCAGATCGATGTCCCAGCCGGGGATTTTGCGGGGGGGGACCGCAGGGTTGGCGGACTCCAGCCCAGCGGTGCTTTCACCGGAGAAGTTGAAAGGCACCGCGTCGAAGCCGCTGTTGGTGAACACACCCACGCCCTTGATTCCGGCGGAGGCGTTGTTGAAATAGATCTGATTGCCAATCGTTGTGATGTTGGCGTTGATGAAGGTGCGCCCAGCGTTGTTGGTCGGTGAACCGACCCTGAGGCTGGCCAGTGGAGTGGTGCTGCCGACATCGCGGTTGAACACAACACGGCTCTGGCTGGAAACGAGGTTCACGTCCAGGCTTCCGGGACCATCCACCGTTCCGAAGAATCCGATCCCGCCAGCGGGCGAGGTGCCTGTCTTCAGCGACAGCAGATTGCCCGTGCCGATGGCCAGATTGCCCTGGTAGATCTGGGTCCCTTCGCTGAACACGCTGACCAGTGGCTTGTCAACCCGGATCAGCCCGGCCGCGTCGAGCTGCACGCCGCCGTTGGCATCGTTGGAGCGCAGGTCGGAACGCAGGGTGATGTCCTTGCCGTTCACGCCGATGGTCCTGGCGGCGATCTCCTGAGCCGCAGCCAGCAGCACATTGCCGCCTCTGGCATCGAGCAGCAGCTCCTGGTCGACCGTCAGCAGGCCGCCGTTGATGCTGAGATCCCCGTTCTGCAGCAGCCCAAGGCCGGCCAGGCTGGCGGGGTCGTTGACCAGGCCCGCCAGGCCGGGTACCGGTGTGCCGCTGAGCAGGGCCGCCTGGGCCGCTGTGGTGCTGAAGGCATCGAACACCCCCGCCCCCACCTGCAGCCCCGTGGCTGTGCTCAGGGTGAGATTGGTGACATTCGGGAACTGGGCTCCGCCGCCCAGGGTGATCCCGGAAGGGGACAGCCAGACCAGCGAGCCTGGCGTGTCCAGGCCCACGGGGCGATCGATCAGGGTGGGGCTCTGCACGCCCACCACGACGTTGCTGAAGACGCCGTTCTGGAACGTCACCCCGGTGATCGCGCCATTGGCCTCAAAGGAGGCGAAGCGGTGGAAGAGGTTGCTGCCCGCGCCGGTGCCACCGGTCACCAGACAGGATCCCGCCGTGCAGCCCAGGCCTCCGTTGATGAGGGTGCCCAGGCCCAGGGCGCCCTGGCTGGCCGTGATGTCGCCGGCCCGGGCGCCTGGGGCCGCCGCCGTGCAGAGCAGCATGGCCAGGCTGGACAGGCCGAGCCGCCGCTGCAGCCATTGCCGGCTCCGCTGTCGGCCTGCCGCAGCGTTGCCACCAGAGCGAGAACGTTCATGTCCGCGCTGTGGTGACGTGGCCATCGGATGTGATGCGAGTGGAGTAATGACCTTAGGGCAGAAATAATCTTCGGCACCCAGGCCCATCGTGGGGAATCCGGGTTGCTGCCACGCTGCTTTGGACGGCTTTCCCCCTGATGTTGCCCTCGCTGCCTGTAGCCAGCACTACCGTTTGCGCCTGTGGCTGCTGTCCCTGCTGATCGGTTGCAGGAGGTGATCCGCTTGCCGCGCCCGACTCCAGGGTGGAGCCAGCCGGTCGGCCCTTGCGATGCCTTGGGGCTGGAGCCTGGACCGGCCCGTCCCATCAGGCCCCCGGCTTCTGCCTCGACACCGGGATCACGACCCGTAACCCCGGGGGACTTGAGCGAAGGGCCCCGTGGCCGGATTCACACGGCAGGGCGCCGTACGGCCTGGAGAGGCAACCATCCTGGGGCGGGGATGGTTTCCGTTCGATTCGTTACTGCTTCTGTGCCCGGCTGAGCCACATCGCAAAGATCCCCACCTCCGTCAGCAGGACTGCTCGACTCGGGAAACAATGCTGCGATCCCGGACTAACGACATCGGTGTCTCTGCTGCTGCTTGCCCAGTTGGTCGCTCCCCCGATCCAGCAGGGGCCGATCCGTCTGCCGGAAAGCAGGCCAGCTCAGGAGCGCCCTGCTTCCCCGTTCCCAGGTGGAGGCAAGCCCCCCGGGGTGGAGATCGAGCCAGGCACCGGCCCCACACCCCAGCGTCCGGGCGCGCCGCCCGCCGGACCGGTTGTGCTCCCACCCCTGAGCGCCCTGCCCCGGGTCGAGGGGCTCACCGTCTACGGACCCCAGCGGCTGCGCGTGATCCTGGCGCGCTGCAGTGCGATCTCCGATCCGCAGGAGCGCCTCAATGCCTGCGCCGCAGCCCTGTCGGCCCGATTCGTCGCTGACGGCTACGTCAACAGCCGCGTCTATGTGGAATCGTCCCCGGCGCCCGGGCGGCTCCAGGTGGTGGAGGGGCGGTTGGTGGAGCTGCGGGTCAACGGCAATGACGCCTGGCTCAATCGCCGCATCACGCGTCTGATGCGGTCCATGCAGGGCCGGGTGCTCCACCTCCCCACCCTGGAGCGCAACCTGCAGCTCCTGCGCCGCGTCCCGGGCGTCAAGCAGCTGCGCGGCAATCTCTCCCGCCTGGGCAGCGATCCCACCCTGGCGGTCCTGACGATCTCCATGGAGGCGGGAGCTCCGCGCTGGCAGGGCGACCTCTCCCTGCGCAACGACGGCAACAGCGGCTCGGGGGATGCCCGCTTCGTCGCCACCGCGCTCAAGCCCGGAGCGCTCACCGCCGGAGACAGCCTGCTGGTCTACGGGGAGCTCGATGGCAAGACCGATCCCCAGCTCGGGCTGGCGCTGGGATCTCTCACTTACACCCTGCCGCTCGGTGATGCCTTCAACTTCACCACGGCCCTCGGCGTCAGCCGTCGCAACCTGATCGAGCTGCCGTCGCCCCAGTTCTCCAACGATCAGTTCCAGGCCCTCGGTCAGCTCGAGTGGGTCTTCTCCGAAACGCCGAGCCAGCGCTGGAGCGCCTTCGTCGGACTCAATGGCACGGTCAGCACCAACCTGATCGACGGCCAGTCGCCGCCCTCCTTCCTGCCTGAGATCGTCCGCAACCCCCAGAGCGGTTATCTGCGACTGGGGTTCAACGGCAGCGGTCAGGGCGTCGGCGTCGCCTGGGGTGGCACGGCCTACTTCCTGGCCGGCACCGCTGGCCTGATGCCTGCCAACCAGGTCCAGGAGTGGCAGCTGGCCGGCATCGACCCGGGCAACGCCACCGCCATCGGCGGCGTGCTCTCGGCCTCCTGGGCCTTGGCCCCCAGCTGGCAGCTCAACGGCCGCCTGGCGGGACAGTGGGCCTTCAGCCCCCTGTTGCCGGCCATGCAGTTCAGCCTCGGCTCCGATGTGGGTCTGCGCGGCCTGCCCGGCCAGCTGGTGAGTGGAGACAGCGGCTGGCTGGCCGTGACGGAAGCCACCTGGACCTTCTGGCAGAACCGCTCCAACGCCCTGCAGCTGGTCCCCTTCATCGGGGCCGGTGGGGTGCAGTCCCAGCTCAACAATTTCAGCTTCAACCAGACCGTGGGCTCGGGTGGCCTGCTGGTGCGCTGGTTGAACGGCAACAACTGGGCCTTTGATCTGGGCTACGTCGAGCAGTTCAGCAACGGAACCCTGCAGGGGCCCTGGACCAACTGGGCCCTCGCCAATGGCCTCTACGCCAAGGTGCAGTTCCGCTTCTGAATGGCGGAGCTGGGCACGGTGCCCGGAGGCATCAGTGCAACCAGGCGGGAACCCGCTGCAGATGCACGGCGATCGCCACCCACAGCAGCTTGCAGACCAGGTGCAGCACCTGGTCGATGGTGAGGGAGAACATCCGCCGGCATTTGGCCAGGTCGATCACGGCGTGCACCACCCATTCGGCCAGCCCCAGCAGCGGCAGGCCGGTGAGCAGGGCCACGAGGAGGCCGTGCATGGCGGCGTGGGAGGACAGCCACCACCCCCACCACAGCGTGATGTCGTGGCCGGGACACTTTTCCCGCGCCATGCGATCGCCCTGGAGCCCGAAGTCGGCGATCAGGTGCCCCATGCACAGGAGCACCAGCAGGTTGAAGGCGGGCAGGGCAGGGTTCACTCAGACAGCGGGGGGAGGTGCGGGGCACCGCCACCGCACCATCATCCGTGCAGGGGGGGATGTCCGTCGTTGTTCGGGTCTCCGCCCGGGGTGGCAGGGCGACAGTCTCAGCCGGCCAGGCTGAGACTGAGTTCGTTGCGCGCCTGCTCCAGCGCCCCATCCAGGGCCGCCCCATCGCGACCGCCCGCCTGGGCCAGGTTGGGCCGGCCGCCGCCGCCGCCGCCGCAGGCCCTGGCCACACCGCCGATGAAGGCCCCGGCCTTCAGCCCTGCGTCGACCACAGCCTTGCCGAAGGCTGCCACCAGGATCACCTTGCCGTGGTCGGCCGGATCGGGCAGTCCCCCGAGCACCACCGCCGCCGTGTCCCCGAGCTGATCGACCAGCCCCTGGGCCGCCCCCTGCAGCCCGGCGCCCTCGACTCCATCGAGCCGGGCCACCAGCAGCTGGAACGGCTGGCCGCTCCCGGCTGCGCCCACCCGCGTGGCCTGGGCCGCCAGGGCTGAGGCCTTGGCCACGGCCAGTTCGCTGCGGGCGGCCTCCAGAGCCTTCTGGGTGGCCCTGAGTTCGTCGCTGAGCTGGGCCACCCGCTCCACGATCTCGCCGGGCTGGGCCTTGAAGCGATCGGCCAGGGGTTTCACCACCGCCTCCCGTTCGTTGAGGTAGGCGAGCACGGCGGGACCGGCCACTGCCTCGATGCGGCGGATGCCGGCGGCCACCCCCGATTCCGAGACGATCTTGAACAGGCCGATCTCCGCGGTGTTGGCGACGTGGGTGCCGCCGCAGAGCTCCATCGAGACGCCGGGCACATCCACGACCCGGACCACATCGGCGTACTTCTCCCCGAACATCGCCACCGCACCGGCGGCCCGGGCCTGTTCCAGCTCCATCTCCTGCACCTCCAGGTTGTGGGCCTCGCTGATCCAGCCGTTGATCAGCGCCTCGATCCGTTCCAGTTCGGCGGCGCTCACGGCGCGGGGGCAGTGGAAGTCGAAGCGCAGGCGGTCGAAGTCCACCAGGGAGCCGGCCTGGCCGATGGAGGGATCCACCACCTGCTTGAGCGCGGCCTGCAGCAGGTGGGTGGCGGTGTGGTTGGCCTGGGCGCGACGCCGGCAGGCGCGGTCCACCACGGCGGTGACCACATCCCCGAGGGCCAGGCTGCCCCGCTCGATCCGGCCGCTGTGCACGAACACGCTGCGGTTGCGGCTGACGGCGTCGATCGTGGCGAACAGAGACGTGCCGGAGTCGGAGTCGCGCAGCACGCCCCGGTCTCCCACCTGGCCGCCGCCCTCGCCGTAGAAGGGGGTGGAGTCGAGCAGCACCTGAATGGCATCGCCGGCCCCGGCCCGTTCCGCCGGCTGGCCGTTGACGACCAGTGCCAGCACACAGCTGGGATGTTCGAGCGCCTCGTAGCCGCGGAAGCGGGTGGCCTCCTGGCTGGCGGCCATCTGTTCGATGGCGTCCTGCAGGGTGACGTCGACGCTGACGGCCGCGGCCTTGGCCCGCTGCCGCTGGGCATCCATCGCCACGTCGAAGCCGGCCAGGTCGACCCCGAGGCCGTGCTCCTCGGCGATCTCGACGGTGAGCTCCAGCGGGAAGCCGTAGGTGTCGTAGAGCTCGAAGGCCTGGGCACCGCTGATCTGGGTCGGGCGTGCCGCCAGCACATCAGCCAGCAGCTTCTCGCCGCGCTCCAGGGTTTCAAGGAAACGCGCCTCCTCCCGTTCCAGTTCCGCCAGGATCAGCGGGCGCCGCTCCAGCAGCAGCGGATGGGCGGGGGCCATCAGCGAGATGGCGGCCTCCCCGAGCTGCCGCAGGCAGGGCTGGGCGATGCCGAGCAGGCGGGCATGGCGCACGACCCGCCGCAGCAGGCGCCGCAGGATGTAACCGCGGCCGAGATTGCTGGCGGTGACACCGTCGCCGATCAGCTGGGTGATCGCCCGGCAGTGATCGCCGATCACCTTGAGAGACGTGCGCTGACGTTCGGGCAGGGCGTGGTAATCGAGACCGGCGAGGGAAGCGGCGGTCTCGATCAGCGGGAAGATCAGATCGGTCTCGTAGTTGTTGGGGACCCGCTGCAGGATCTGGGCCATCCGCTCCAGGCCCATGCCGGTGTCGATGTGGCGATGGGCCAGCGGTGTGAGCACACCATCGGCATCGCGGTTGTACTGCATGAACACCAGGTTGTAGAACTCGATGAAGCGGGAATCGTCCTCGAGGTCGATGCCTTCATTGCCGAGTTCCGGCTTGAAGTCGTAGTAGATCTCGGAGCAGGGGCCGCAGGGGCCCGTGGGGCCCGAGGCCCAGAAGTTATCGGCTTCGTCCATGCGCACGATGCGCGCCGGGTCCACGCCCACCAGCTCGCGCCAGATGCGTTCGGCCTCATCGTCCTCGCGGAAGACGCTGACCACCAGCGTCTCGGGGGCCAGCCCGAACAGCTGGGTGCTCAGTTCCCAGGCCCAGCGGATCGCCTGTTCCTTGAAATAATCGCCGAAGGAGAAGTTTCCGAGCATCTCGAAGAACGTGTGGTGCCGCGCCGTGCGGCCCACGTTCTCGATGTCGTTGGTGCGGATGCACTTCTGGCTGCTGGTGGCGCGCGCCGCCGGGGCCGGGGCCTGTCCCAGGAACACCGGCTTGAACGGCAGCATTCCGGCGATCGTCAGCAGCACGGTGGGGTCGTCCGGCACCAGCGAGGCACTGGCCATGCGGCGATGGCCCCGCTGCTCGAAGAAGGCGAGGAAGGCTTCGCGGATCTCGGCGCCGGAGCGGGGCCTGGCGCCGGGGCGGCCGACGGTGGAGGCGCTGGGGGCGGCGGCCATGGCGGGGCAGGCTGCAGGGCGGATCGATGGCCATGATCGCCCAGCACCGCGGCGGCCTCCGCCGTCGCCGCGGGCCGGGGCTTGGCGGGGGCGGTGGCCAGGCATGATCGGCCCACTGCCATGCCGGGTCCGTGACGCCCCATTCGCCGGCTGTCCAAGCGGAACGCCAGCAGCTGCGTCTGCGGTCGCTGGCCTGGGCCGTGATCGCCGCCCTGGCGGCCGCCGCGGTCAGCCTGCCCATGCCGTCCGCAGCGCCCCCTGCGGAGGCCTTCGCCGCCCTGCTGGATCGGCTGCTGCGAGCCGCCGGCTGCGGCTTCTTCTACGGCCTGCTGGCGTTCCACCTGCAGCGGGTCGATCCCGACGACAGCCACCTGCAGGCGGGTCTGGTGGGGGCGCTGTGCGGTCTGCGCAGCCTGGCCCTGCCCCTGGCGGGCCCCGATCCGTCTCTGCCCCTGGCGGTCGCGCTGCCATCCCTGATGATGGAATGGCTGGGAAGCTGGCTGCCACTGTGGGTTCCCATGGTCGGCAGCGCTCTGCTCCTGCAGGCCGCCCAGCGAGTCGTGCCATCCCTGAGGCCATGACCACGGCCCCCAAAGCGTCCTGTCCGGCCGACGGTCCCGCGGCAGGTCGCCTGCCGCAGCAGCGATGAGCCTGCTGCATGCCACCTGGCTGTTCCCGGCGGAAGGAGCTGGAGGGCGCCTGCTGCTCTGGGCCGACACCTGGCGTGTCGCCGCGCCGGTGCAGCCGGCGGCGGAGGTGCCGGAACACCCCCTTGCGCTGAACTTCGACGATCTGGCCACCTGGCTGGATGACCATGGGCTGTGGTCGGAGGCCCTCCGTCCCGCCAGCGCCAGCCTCACGCTGCCGAGTCGCGCCCAGGCCGGTCGCGGCCGCCGTCGCAGCGGGGAGACCGGCGCCTGGAGCGGCCTGCCGCTGCAGGCCGGAGAGCCGATTCCCGGCGATGTCAGCTGGTGGCCCTGGCGGGTGGAGGGCCTGGCCCTGGAGCCCTGGGCTGCGGCCGAATGGCTGAGCGGGCTGCCGCTGTCGGGGGAGGATCCCGGCCTGGCGGATGAACTGCGCTGGTGGAGCCACCTGCAGCGCTGGGCCCTGAGCCTGATCGCCCGGGGGCGCTGGCTGCCGCAGGTGGCCGACAACCGCGGAGTCTGGCTGCCGCTGCTCAACCGCGAGGACGACCGCCATCGCCTGGAGCAGCTGGCGTCCCGTCTGCCCCAGGTGGCCACCTGCGCCATCGCGGTCGGCAGCGCCGGGGAGAAGGGTCTGGCCTGCCGGCGTCCCGGCAGCGGCCGACTGCGGGTGGCCAGCCTGCTGGAGTCCCTGCTCGACGGTCAGATGCGCCGGGCGTTTCAGCTGGAGCCGGCGGGGCTGGATCCGCTGCTGCAGGCCTGGCAGCGCAGCCTCGGCCCCGGACCGGGGCAGCTGGGTCTCGATGAGGAGGAGAGCGAGCGCCTGGGGATCGCCACCCACCACTGGCTCGAGGCGGTGGCGGGGCGGTTGGCGCCGGCGCGCGCCTGCCTGGAGCTGTTCACGCCCCCCGAGGGGGAGGAGCAGTGGGAGCTGCGCTTCGCTCTGCAGGCCGAGGCGGATCCGAGCCTGCGGCTGCCGGCCGGGAGCGTCTGGGCCGCCGGAGACCGCATGCTGCAGCTGGGCGAGGTGGAGGTTCAGCGGCCGGGAGAGCTGCTGCTGGAGGGTCTCGGTCGCGCCTTGCAGGTGTTCGAGCCGATTTTGCGCGGCCTCGATACGGCGGCGCCGGAAGCGATGCAGCTGACCCCGGCCGAGGCGTTCGTGCTGGTGCGCACGGCGGCGGCCAGGCTGCGGGATGTGGGGGTGGGGGTGGTCCTGCCGGCCAGCCTCAGCGGTGGCCTGGCCAGCCGCCTGGGCCTGGCGATCGAGGCGGAGCTGCCCAGCAGTTCGCGTGGCTTCACCCTCGGGGAGGGCCTGAGCTGGCGCTGGGAGTTCATGATCGGCGGCGTCACCCTGAGCCTGCACGACCTGGAGACCCTCTCCGCCCGTCGCAGCCCGCTCGTGCAGCACAAGGGAGCCTGGATCGAACTGCGCCCGAATGATCTGGTCCATGCGCAGCGCTTCTCCGCCGCCGACCCCGGCCTCAACCTCGACGATGCCCTGCGCCTGACGGCCACCGACGGGGAGACCCTGCACCGGCTGCCGGTGCATCGCTTCGTGGCCGGGCCGCGGCTGCTGGCGGTGCTGGATCAGTACCACCAGCAGAAGGCACCCGATCCGCTGCCGGCACCGCCGGGTTTCGCCGGGCAGCTGCGCCCCTATCAGGAGCGGGGCCTGGGCTGGCTGGCGTTCCTGCATCGCTTCGACCAGGGGGCCTGCCTGGCGGATGACATGGGCCTGGGCAAGACGATCCAGCTGCTGGCCTTTCTGCAGCACCTCAAGGCCGAGCAGGAACTGAAGCGTCCGGTGCTGCTGGTGGCTCCCACCTCGGTGCTCACCAACTGGAAGCGCGAGGCGGCCGGGTTCACGCCGGAGCTGGAGGTGAGGGAGCACTACGGATCGCGCCGTCCCAGCGAGGAGAAGGCGCTGCGCAAGGCGCTGGAGGGGGTGGATCTGGTGCTCACCAGCTACGGGCTGCTGCAGCGCGACAGCGAACTGCTGGAGACGATCGACTGGCAGGGGGTGGTGATCGACGAGGCCCAGGCGATCAAGAATCCCTCCGCCACGCAGAGTCAGGCCGCCCGCGCCCTGGGACGGCCGGGCCGCAGCGGGCGCTTCCGCATCGCGCTCACCGGCACGCCGGTGGAGAACCGCGTCAGTGAGATCTGGGCGCTGATGGATTTCCTCAACCCCCGGGTGCTGGGGGATGAGCCCTTCTTCCGCCAGCGCTATCGCCTGCCGATCGAGCGCTACGGCGACATGAGTTCGCTGCGCGACCTCAAGGCCCGGGTCGGGCCGTTCATCCTGCGGCGCCTCAAGACCGACCGCTCGATCATTTCCGACCTCCCCGAGAAGGTGGAGCTGCGCGAATGGGTCGGCCTGGTGCCGGAGCAGCGCAGGCTTTACACCCGCACGGTGGAGGAGAGCCTCGATGCGATCGCGCGGGCACCGCTGGGCCAGAAGCACGGCCAGGTGCTGGCGTTGCTGACGCGGCTCAAGCAGATCTGCAACCATCCGGATCTGGTGAACCGGCCGGAGGAGCTCTCCAGTGATTTCGGGGCCCGCAGCGCCAAGCTGCAGCGGTTGGAGGAGATCCTGGAGGAGCTGCTGCAGGCCGGCGACCGGGCCCTGCTGTTCACCCAGTTCGCCGAGTGGGGCCACCTGCTCAAGGCCTGGCTGGAGCGGCGCTGGCGCCAGGAGGTGCCCTTCCTGCACGGTGGCACCAGCAAGACGGAGCGCCAGGCGATGGTGGATCGCTTCCAGGACGACCCGCGTGGACCGCAGCTGTTCCTGCTGTCGCTCAAGGCCGGAGGCGTGGGGCTGAACCTCACCCGCGCCAGCCATGTGTTCCACGTCGATCGCTGGTGGAACCCGGCGGTGGAGAACCAGGCCACCGACCGGGCCTACCGCATCGGCCAGCAGAACCGGGTGATGGTGCACAAGTTCATCACCAGCGGCACGGTCGAGGAACGCATCGACCGGATGATCGAGCAGAAGTCGAAGCTGGCGGAGGACATCGTCGGCTCCGGAGAGGACTGGCTGGGCGGGCTGGAGATGGGCCAGCTGCGCGAACTGGTGGCGCTCAGCGACGACGACTGAGGGGCATGCGGCACCCCTCCCGGCGGCAGCCGGGGGCCATGGCCGTCGCCCCGCGCCCGGGTCCTTCGGTTCCCAGGGGGCTGCCGTCTGGGGCGCGTGCGGTCCTGCGGCGGCGTCCCGCCGGTGGCCCCGTTCAGCCGGCGGCTCCGGAGCCGGGCAGCAGCTGGCGGAGTCCTGCGCTGAGCCGGCCGAGGCCTTCCGCCAGCAGGGCCTCGGAGGTGGCGAAGCAGAGGCGCAGATGGCCGGCGGCGCCGGGCCCGAACCAGCGGGGTGACCCGGGCACCACGGCCAGCCGCTGCCGCTCCAGCAGGCTGGCCGCCACGGTCTCGGCGTCGGGGGAGCCGGGGGGCAGCTTCAGCCAGGCCACGTAGGTCGCATCCGGGCGGGTCATCTCCAGGCCCGGGATGGCGGCCACGGCGGCCAGGGTCTGGTCGCGGCGGGCCTGCAGGTGCTGCAGGAACAGCGCCAGCCAGGCCTGGGCCGGCGCCTCGCAGGCGGCGATGCCGGCCACCTGGCTGAGGGTCGAGACCCCGTCGACGGTGGAGGGCTGGTCGCTGGCGGCCAGCAGCCGGGCCGCCGCCTCGGCATCGCTCAGGGCCACGTAGCCGAGCCGCAGGCCCGCCAGGGCGAAACCCTTGGAGAAGCCATACACCACGGCGCCGATGCCGGCCAGCTCCGGTGGCAGGGCCAGCCAGCTGGTGAAGCGGGTCGGGGGGTAGACGATCTCGCTCCACACCTCATCGCTCAGCACCCGGATGCCCCGTTCGAGGCAGAGGCGTCCGAGGCCCTCGAGCTCCGCCCGCGTGAAGCAGCGGCCGAGGGGGTTGTGGGGATTGCAGAGGCAGAGCAGGCGGGTGCGGGGGGTGAGCAGCGCTGCCAGCGCCCCGGTATCGCAGCGATCGTGGCGTCCCAGCGGCCAGCGCACCGGCACGGCGCCGGCGGCCCGGACGCAGTGCTCGAACAGGAAGTCGACGGGATCCAGGATGATCGCCTCATCTCCCGGTCGCAGCCAGTGGCGACAGAGCAGGGCGAGACCGGCGGCGGCGCTGTTGACCGCGATCACCCCGGAGGCCTCGACCGCCGCCGCCCGCCGCTCGCGCAGGTGGGTGGCCACCGCCTCGCGAAACGCTGGCAGACCACCGGCGGGGCCATAGCTGAACAGACCGCCGTCGATGTACGCATGCAGCGCCGCGCGGACGGAGAACGCCGCCGGGAAGTCGGGATCGGCGGCCGTCAGGGGAATCACATCCGGCGTCTGTTCCGCCCAGCGCAGGTTGAAGGCCCGCTGGCGGAGCAGATCGAGGGGCACCGCCCGATCGCTGAACCAGAACTCCGGCTGGCGGAGCACATCCAGAGAGGACCCCTGATCCCCGAGATCCCCGAACCGGGGGGATGCCTCCGTGGCCATCAGGTGGCCACGGGAGGCCGCGCTGCCGTGCGCTGGCTGGAGGCCAGGAAGTCGGCGGCCATGGCGCGGCCCATGGCCACGAACGGGGGCCGCAGGGGCTGACGCTGGCCTTCGTAGCTGCGCAGGGCGGCGCTGATGGCGGCGGGGTCGTCGTGCTCGGGCAGCAGATCCGCCAGCAGGGCGGCATCGGCCAGGGCCAGGTTCACCCCCTGGCTGGTGAACGGCAGCATCGGATGGGCGGCATCGCCGATGAGGGCCAGGTTGGGACCGGCCAGGCGTGAGGGCGGGTCGAGGTCGAGGGGGCGCCAGTGGTGCGGCAGGCCGGGCTCGGTGGCGGCGAGGATCTCGCGCAGCCACTTCGGGTAATCCGCCAGCAGGGCATGCAGGAAGGGCACCAGGGGGGCTCCGGCGGCGAGGCGGTGGCGCTGGCTGTCGAACTGCACGAACCAGATCAACCGTCCCCGGGGCAGGGGCACCAGGCCGACGGCCAGGCCGCCGCAGGGGTGGAGCAGCTTGATGAAACCCTCGCCCAGCTCCGCCGCGACGGCCGGGTTGTCGACGCAGGCCACGATCTCCTGGACCCGTGCCAGACGACCGGGGAGGCGCGGACCGGATTCGATCACCTGGCGGCAGCGGGAATGGGAGCCATCGGCACCGATCACCACGTCGACCGGATGGGTCATGCCGTTGCTGAGGCGCAGGGCGTGCACGCGGCCGCGATCCATCTCCATGCCGTCCATCGACAGCCCATAGCGGAGAACGCCCGGCGGCAGATCGCAGCCGAGGGCCTGCAGCAGGGTCGGTCGCTCCATCGCCACCGTGTCCTCAAGACGATGTTCCTTGAGCAGGCGGCCTTCGTTGGAGTAAATCCTCACTTGCCGCAGCGTCTGGCCGAAGGCGGCCTGGCCGGGGGCCAGGCCCAGCTGGCGCAGGGCGGCACAGCCGGAGGCCTGCACCAGGAAGCCGAAGCCCAGGGCCCGCGAACTGCCATGGCGCTCGAAGATCTTGAGCCGACGGCTCAGGGCGGCTTCAGAGCCCTCACGCCGCACCAGGGCCCGTGCCAGGGCCAGGCCTGCGACCCCGCCGCCGATGATCGCTGTGTTCAGAGCGCCCATGCCGGTTGGACCGCCAGGTCATGGCCACACATTGGACGAAACTACCTGAAGAATCTGTTAAAGCGTCTGTCGGGCCGATGCACCAGCCCTGAGGGACCGAAGGTGCGAGCGTCCACACACCCCGGGACTGCCCGGAGCGGCAGATCCAACATGTCGATCAGATGGAGGCGTCATGTTCGCCTGACCACGAGTCCTTTCTCCTCGAGACGATGAGCCTCTCCAGCCTCCCGTCCTGCGCCTCGTCTTCACCGAGTCGGGCCTGCCGCCGGATTCTGGGGTTGGGCGGGCTTGCTGCCGTCGGGATGTGCCTGCTGGCACCGTCGGTCGAGTCGGCCCCTGCCTATCGCCAGCGGGTTCTGGCCAATGGCCTGCTCAACCCGCGGGGAATCACCCTGGACGGCAACCGGCTGCTGGTGAGCGAGGCGGGAGCGGGGGGGCTGCGCAAGAACGACGGCAGCAACTGCATCACCAGCGGCGCCGGTGCCGAGATCTGCTCGGGCTTCACCGGGGCGATCGGGGCCTGGGACCGCACCACCCAGACCTACACCCAGCTGGTCAAGGGGCTGCCGTCGCTGGCCCGGGCCAACGGCAGCGAGGGCACCGGCATCGCCGACCTGTTGCCGGGGGGACCCACGGGCCTGCTGGGGGTGTTCGGCCTGGGGGGGAATCCCGGCCAGCCCAACGTGGCCACCCTGGGCAGCAACCTGTTCGGTCAGGTGGTGAGCATCGAGCTGGGCACGGGGACGATCCAGGCCCGCAGCAACCTGGCCGCCTATGAGCTGGCCAACGATCCCGACGGCCAGGGGCCGAGCAGCAACCCCTACGCGCTGGCGGCGCTCGCGGGCCGGCTGTTCGCCACCGACGCCGGAGGCAACACCCTGCTCACCCTCGATTCCACCCCCGCTCCCGGTGACGGCAGCTTCGCGATCCTCAGCAACTTCGTCTTCCCGACCCTGTCGGTGACGCCGCCGCCCTTTCCGCCCGGGCTGCCCAATCCCTTCCCGGCCAACCCGGTGCCCACCGGTCTGGCGGTCAATCCGCTGACCAACCGGCTGCTGATCGCCGAGCTGGCCGGCTTCCCCTTCGTGCCGGGATCGGCCAACATCTTCTCCAGCAACGGCCTGACATCGCCGAGCCAGGCCCTCAGCGGCTTCACCTCGATCACCGACATCGCCACAGGCCCTGACGGCAGCCTCTACGTGCTCGAGTACGCCAGCGATTTCTTCAACCCGGTCGCCAACGGCAGCATCTGGCGCGTCGATTCCGGCGGAACCCGGGAGCGCCTGATCGATGGGCTGACCCAGCCCACGGGTCTGGCCGTGGCCGATGACGGCACGCTCTATGTCACCAACAATGCCGACAGCCTGCAGGGCGAGCTGCGCGAGTACCGACCTGAGGTGCCCGGTCCTCTTCCGCTGCTGGGAGCCGCCGTGGCCTGGGGCCAGGCCCGTCGGCTGCGGCGCCGCCTCTCCCGGTCCTGAGCGGGTTCCGTTCCGGGGCAGAGTGGGGAGCGCCTCCGCCGCCCAGCACCGGACGCTGCCATGACCGTCACGCCAGGTTCCGGGCCGATCGCCACCCAGCTGGGCCAGCAGGGCCTGAACGAAGCCCCGTGGTGGGTCGAGCAGTGGATGGAGCTGATCAACTCCTACCGCTACAAGAAACGCCTGGAGCGCGCCTGGGACTATGCCCGCTCCGGCAACGTCGTGTCGATCCGCTTCGAGGGCCGGCGGGTCCACGCCAGGGTTCAGGGCAGTGAGAGCGATCCCTACAAGGTGAAGCTGTGGCTGGATGTCCTCAGCGATGAGGACTGGGGGTATGTGCTGGAAGCGCTGAGCAGCAGGGCGCGCTGGTCGGCCCAGCTGCTTGCCGGGGTGATGCCGAAGGACATCGAGCGGGCGTTCGCCGCCAGCGGTCGCCGGCTCTTTCCGTTCAAGCTCCAGGAGGTCCGCAGTGAGTGCAACTGCCAGGACAAGGCCAATCCCTGCAAGCACGTCAGCGCCGTCTACTACCTGATGGGCGACCGCTTCAGCGAGGACCCCTTCGTGCTGTTCCAGCTGCGGGGTCGCAGTCGCGCCCAGCTGCTGGGGGAGCTGGCCCAGCGTCGTCGGGACGGGGCGGCGCCACCCCCGCCGGCGGCGCCCCACCCCCTGCATCCCGCCATCGCCGACCCGGTGCGCTGGTGGCGCTACGACGCGCCGCTCGACCCCGATCTGGTGGTGATCACGCCGGCGCTGGAGGGGGAGTCGGGGCTCGACGGAGCCGGTCCCCTGCCCCTGGCCGAGGAGCCGCGCTTCCCGGACGCCAACCAGCGTTTTCTTGAACATCTGCGGCAGCAGGGCCAGCGGCTGGGTCAGCAGGCGATGGAGCGGGCGATGGCCGCCGGCGCCGACCCCGCCGTCGAGGCCCCCGGGCTGGCGGCGGCGGCCCATGGCTGAGGCCGGGGTGACAGCGTCGCCGGCCGCGCCCTGGCTGACTGCGGAGGCGGTGGCCACCGCCTCGATGCTGCAGCGCAGCCACCGTCTGGCCTTCGGCCGGCCGCTGCTGGCGGGCCTGCCGGCCGATCTCAGCCCCCTGTCGCTGGCCCAGGAGCTGTTCGCGGCGCCCCGGCAGGTGCTGGCCCATGACGGCGGTGAGGATCCGCACCTGATCTACGCCAACCGGGCGGCACTTCGCCTCTGGAGACGGCCCTGGGGGGCGATGGTCGGCATGCCCTCCCGCCTCACGGCCGCCGCCGAGCAGCGGGCGGACCGGGCCCTGGCCCTGCACCGAGCCCGCGACCAGGAGGCTCTCAGCGGTTACGGCGGCATCCGCATCGACAGCCAGGGACGCCCGTTCCGGATCGAGGGGGCGCGGCTGTGGACCCTGCGCGATGCCTCCGGCAGGGACTGTGGACAGGCTGCCGCGTTCTCCAGCTGGTGGTGGCTCTGACCGGCCGCCCGGCGGCCGCCTGATGGGTCAGTCGTCGCCGGAGCAGCTGGCCTGGTTCAGGCAGAGACCGAACACGGTGATGTAGCTGCTGCGATCCACCCAGCGCACTTCACCGCGCAGCTGGTAGTGCTCGCCGCTGCTGGGATCGAAGCGCAGGGAGCAGATCTGCCCCACCTGCACCTCGAAGCCCACCAGGATCGCCACCCGCATCCCGCCACTGCTCAGATCGAGGATGTCGCCCACGATCGGCTCGCTGCTGTCGCTGCCGCTGGCGCCATCGAACAGGAGCAGGGCGGAGGCCAGGTCGGTGGGGGGTTTGAACCGTGTGTCCCTGGCGGCTTCCTGCAGCTCGCTCTGCTGGCGCTCCAGCGCCTCGCGGAAGCGATCCAGGTCGGATGGGGATGTCATCCGCGCCAGCGCCTCCCGGTGACCACTCCCTCCATTGTGCGCCCTGCCCCTGCTGCCGCGGAAGGCGGTCGCAGTCTGCAAGTCCGTCGTCCGGGGCCGGACGGGCCCACGCCACGGTGCTGCTCTCTACAGTCAAACCCCCGCCGCCATGGGAACTCCTGCAATGCCGGCTCCATCCGCAGACCTCCAGCCTGCCGTGACGCCACGCCTGAGCCTCCAGAGCGCGCCGATCGGGCCGGACACCACCACGATCCGTTCTCTGGACTGGGATCGCAGCCGTTTTGACATCGAGTTCGGCCTGCGCAACGGCACCACCTACAACGCCTTTCTGGTGCGAGGTGAGCGCTGCGCACTGATCGACAGCAGCCATGCCAAATTCCGCGACCTGTGGTTGCCGGCACTGGCTGAGCAGATCGATCCCGCCCGCATCGATCACCTGATCATTTCCCACACCGAACCCGACCATTCTGGACTGGTGGGAGCGTTGCTCGAGCTCAATCCGGAGCTGGAGGTGGTGGCCTCGAAGGTGGCGATTCAGTTTCTGGAGAACCAGGTCCATCGCCCCTTCCGCAGCCGGGCGGTGAAAAGCGGCGACACGCTCGATCTGGGGGTCAGCGCTGAGACGGGCATCGCGCACCGCTTCGAATTCCTGAGTGCGCCGAATCTGCACTGGCCTGACACCATCTTCAGCTACGACCATGGCAGTGGCATCCTCTACACCTGTGATGCCTTCGGATTGCATTACTGCAGTGATGAATTGTTCGACAGCGATCCGGCGGCTATCGCGCCTGATTTCCGGTTCTATTACGAATGTCTGATGGGCCCCAATGCCCGCAGCGTTCTGCAGGCCCTCAAGCGCATGGATGGATTGCCGCCGATCACCACGATCGCGGTGGGGCACGGCCCGCTGCTGCACCACCACCTGGAGCTGTGGTTGGGGGATTACCGCAGCTGGAGCGGCGAGCGCAGCCAGGGGCAGACCTATGCGGCCGTCTGTTATGTGAGCCAGTACGGCTTCTGCGATCGGCTCAGCCAGGCCATCGCCCGCGGCATTGGCAAGGCCGAGGCTCAGGTGCAGCTTGTTGATCTGCGCGCCACCGATCCCCAGGAACTGACGGCGTTGATCGGTGAAGCCGCCGCGGTCGTGGTGCCCACCTGGCCCGCTGCGGCTGATGCCGAGCTGCAGGCCTCCGTCGGCACCCTGCTGGCGGCCCTGAAACCGAAGCAGTGGGTGGCCGTCTACGACGCCTACGGCGGCAATGACGAGCCGATCGACACGGTGGCCAGCCAGCTGCGCAGCCTCGGGCAGAAGGAGGCCTTCGCCCCGTTGCGCATCCGCCAGGTCCCGGGCGCCGCTGACTATCAGCTCTGCGAGGAGGCCGGCACGGACCTGGGCCAGCTGCTGACCCGGGATAAGGCGATCGCGGCGATGAAGGCTCTCGATGGTGATCTGGACAAGGCGCTGGGGCGCCTTTCGGGTGGGCTGTACGTGGTGACGGCCCGTCAGGGAGAGGGTGATGCGGTCCGCAGCGGCGCCATGGTGGCCAGCTGGGTGAGCCAGGCCAGCTTCGACCCGCCCGGTCTGACCGTCGCTGTGGCCAAGGACCGGGCGATCGAGGCCCTGCTGCAGGTGGGAGATCGCTTCGTGCTGAACATCCTGCGGGAGGACAATGCCCAGCCGCTGCTGCGCCATTTCCTGCGCCGCTTCGCCCCCGGCGCCGACCGCTTCCGCGGGGTGAACGTGCTGGAGGGGGTCGCCCGCGGCGGTCCCGTGCTGGGGGATGCCCTGGCCTTCCTGGGCTGCCGCGTCACCCAGCGGATGGAGGTGCCCGACCACTGGATCGTCTATGCCGAGGTGGAGCAGGGCAACGTGTCCGATGCCACGGCCCGCACCGCCGTGCACCACCGCAAGGTGGGCAACCACTACTGAACCGGGACTCGATGACCCAGCCCACCGCTGGCGATCGCCGTGTGATCGCCCTGCCCCTCGAACCGGGTCTGCTCTGCCTGCGCGGGCTGAGTCCCCGGCGCCTGCGCTTCGAGCTGGAGTACGGCCTGGAGCGGGGCACCACGGCCAACAGCTTCCTGTTCGAGGCCGGCAACGCCGCCGATGGCCACCGGGTGCCGCCGGTGCTGATCGATCCGCCCGGCATGACCTACGCCGAGCCGTTCTGTGCGGCGCTGGCGGAGCGGCTGCCGCCGCAGGAGCCGCTCAAGGTGGTGGTGGGGGTGGTGAACCCCAACCGGGTGGAGCTGCTGCGGGAGCTGGCCCGGCGTTGGCCGCAGCTGGCCCTGGTGGCCTCCAATGCCGGCGCCAAGCTGCTGCGGGAACTGTGGTCTCAGCAGCGCCCCGCCGCTGCCGGTGAGTCGGAGCCGCCCCTGCCGCCCCTGCCCCCGATCGATGTGGTCAGGCAGGAGACCAGCCGTCCCCTGGCGGGCAACCTGAGGCTGCATCTGATCCCGGCGCCGACGCCGCGCTGGCCGGGCGCGCTGATGGCGTTCGAGGAGAGCACGGGGCTGCTGATGAGCAGCAAGTTCTTCTCGGCCCACATCTGTGTGGACACCTACGCCGAGGCCAATCGCAGCAGCACCGAGGAGGACCGCCGTTGGTTCTACGACTGCCTGATGGCGCCGATGGCCCGCCAGGTGGACATGGCGCTCGACCGCATCGAGGATCTGCCGATCCGCACGATCGCCCCGTTCCACGGCCCGGCGATCAGCGAGAGCTGGCGCAGCCTGCTGGCCGATTACCGGCGCTGGGGCGAGGGGCAGAACCGCTCGCGCCTCTCGGTGGCCCTGCTCTATGCGAGCGCTTACGGCAACACGGCCGCCATCGCCGATGCCCTGGCCCGCGGTGTCTCGCGCACCGGGGTCAGGGTGGAGAGCCTCAACTGCGAGTTCAGCGAACCGGAGACGCTGCTGGCGGCGATCCGCAGTGCCGATGCGTTGCTGATCGGCTCCCCCACGCTGGGGGGCCATGCCCCCACGCCGATCGTCTCGGCCCTGGGCACCGTGCTGGCCGAAGGGGACAGGGCCCGGCCGGTGGGGGTGTTCGGCAGCTTCGGCTGGAGCGGAGAGGCGCTGGATCTGCTGGAGAGCAAACTGCGCGACGGAGGTTTCCGCTTCGCCTTCGAACCGATCAAGGTCAAGTTCAGCCCGGATCCGGCCCGCATCCAGGCGATCGAGGAAACGGGCACGGCCCTGGGTCGCGAGCTGCTGAGCGATCAGCGGCGGCGCGAGCGGCGCGTGGCGGGAGGTCTGCAGGACAGTCGCAGCGCCCCGGCGATCCAGGCCCTGGGTCGGGTGGTGGGTTCGCTGTGTGTGCTCACCACCCGTCGCGGCGAGGGGGAAGGGGGGCTGAGCGGTGCCATGGTGGCCAGCTGGGTCAGCCAGGCGAGCTTCACGCCGCCGGGGTTCACCGTGGCGGTGGCCCGCGATCGGGCGGTGGAGACGCTGCTGCACGTGGGAGACCGGCTGACCCTGAACGTGCTGGCGGAGGGCCGGCAGAGCGGGCCGATGAAGAGGTTCCTGCAGCCCTTTCCGCCGGGAACCGACCGGTTGGCGGGGCTGGAGCTGGAGCGGAGCCCGGCGGGCCAGCCGATCCTGCCGGAGGCGCTGGCCTGGCTGGAGGCCCGGGTGGTGCAGCGGATGGAGTGCGGCGACCACTGGCTGATCTATGCCCAGGTCAGCAGCGGAGGGGTGCTGGATGCGGAGGCCACCACGGCGGTGCACCAGCGCCGCAGCGGCGCGGCCTACTGAGGTCACTGGCGCCGGACCGACCCGCCGGTCATCGGGTTTTTGGTGATACCTTTCCGGTCGGTTGCGCTGCGAGGGGTTCCTGATGACAGCTGATGGCTATCGCAGGATCAGCTTTCTGGGTAACTTCCCGCCACGGCAATGCGGGATTGCAACCTTCACTCGTGACGTCTGCCATGCCGTGGCAGGACAGCGACCGGCCTGGGCCTGTCCGGTGCTCAGTGTCACCGATCCGGGCCGTCGCTACAGCTACCCCGATGAGGTCAGGTTTGAACTGCCGGAGCGTGATCTGGCCAGTTACCAACGCGCGGCTGATTTCCTCAATCTCTCCCACGCGGATCTCCTCTGCGTGCAGCATGAATTCGGCATCTACGGAGGAGCGGCGGGCAGTTATCTGATCAACCTGCTGAAGCGCCTGCGCCTGCCGGTGGTCACCACGCTGCACACGGTGCTGCGCGAGCCTACGGAGGAGCAGGCCCTGGTGATGGAGGAGCTGAGTCACCGCAGCGATGCGCTGGTGGTGATGAGCGAGCGGGGAAGACGCATTCTTGAGGAGACGTACTCCGTTCCGGCCGGCAAGATTGAGGTGATCCCCCACGGCATTCCTGATGTGCCGTTCATCGATCCGAATTTCTACAAGGATCAGTTCGGGGTCGCCGGGCGGCCGGTGATGCTCACCTTCGGCCTGCTCTCGCCAGGGAAGGGCATTGAGAATGGCATCAAGGCGCTACCGGCGATTCTGCAGAAGAATCCCGAACTGGTGTATGTGATTCTCGGCGCCACCCATCCCAATCTGGTGCAGGCGGAAGGGGAGACCTACCGCGTGTCGCTGGAGCGTCTGGCGATCTCGCTGGGAGTCGAAAGCCACGTGATCTTCGTCAACCAGTTCGTCGATGACCAGGAGCTGAGCGAATACATCGGCAGCGCCGACATCTACCTCACGCCCTATCTCAATCCGGCTCAGATCACCTCCGGCACCCTGGCCTACTGTTTCGGGGCCGGCAAGGCGGTGGTGTCCACGCCCTACTGGCACGCGGAGGAGCTGCTGGCGGACGGCCGCGGCGCCCTGGTGGGTTTTCAGGATCCCGAGGGCATCGCCCGGGAGGTCAACACCCTGCTGGGCACCCCCACCCTGCTGCACGCCATGCGCAAGCAGGCCTACCTGAGCGGGCGCGACATGGTCTGGTCCCGGGTGGGGGAGCGCTATGCCCAGCTGTTCGAGCGGCTGCTGGAGGCGGGGGAGGCCCGGCCGCGGGGCCTGCGCCGACCGGCAACCCTGGATGTGGAGCCGGCCCAGCTGCCGATCTGGCGCTTCGAGCACCTGCAGGCGCTCAACGACGACACCGGCATGCTGCAGCATGCGGTCCATTCGGTGCCGGACCACCGTCACGGCTACTGCACCGACGACAACGCCCGGGCATTGCTGCTGGTCACGCAGCTGGAGTCGATGGGGGAACCGCTGGAGGATCTGCGACGCATCCAGAGCCGTTGTGCCGCGTTCCTCAACCATGCCTTCCAGCTCGACAGCGGCCGCTTCCGCAACTTCATGAGCTTCGACAGGCACTGGCTGGAGAGCGTCGGCTCGGAGGACAGTCATGGCCGCGCCCTGTGGGCTCTGGGCACGGTGGTGGGGCTGACCCATCAACCCAATCTGCGCAACTGGGCGGCGCGACTGTTCGAGCGGGCTCTGCCGGTGATGGAGGGATTCAGCTCCCCCCGCGCCTGGGCCTTCGCCGTGCTGGGCCTGAACGAATATCTGCGCATCCTCGATGGCGATCTTCTGGCCCACCGCTGGAGGCTGGAGCTCTGTGAGCGTCTGCTGGCCTGTTTCCGGGCCGGGGCCGATGACAGCTGGCCCTGGCTGGAGGACTGTGTCACCTACGACAACCCCCGCCTGCCCCAGGCGTTGATCCTGAGCAGTCGATGGCTGGAGCGCCCCGACATGCGGGACACGGGTCTCAGGGCCCTGAGCTGGTTGATGCAGGCGCAGACGGCCCCCGCCGGCCACTTCCGCCCGATCGGGTGTGAAGGCTTCTGGCAGCGGGGGGAGGCTCCGGCCACCCATGACCAGCAACCGCTGGAGGCGGCGGCGGCGGTGGCGGCGTGTCTGGAGGCGCTGCATGCCACGGGCGATCGCCACTGGCGTCAGCAGGCGGACCGGGCCTTCTCCTGGTTCCTGGGCAACAACGACCTGCAGCAGCCGCTGTACGACGCCACCAACGGAGGCTGCTTCGACGGGTTGCAGCCCACCGGGCTGAACCGCAATCAGGGCGCTGAATCGACCCTGTCCTTCCTGATGGCCCTGGCGGACATGCGGCGTCTGCTGGACGACGAGGCCGCCACCGGAACCTGATCCCCACGATGAGCGACCCTGCGATTGCCGTCCGTCGCCTGCCGGTGCAGCTGGACCCCAGCCAGCAACGGGTGCTGCTGCGGCCTTTCCTGCCCAGCCTGGTGGTCAAACCGGCGGTGGGGGACGAGGAGCCAGCGGCTGTGCCGGGTACGGGGACGGAATCCCGTCTGAGTCAGCTGCAGCAGCGCCTGCTCCGGCTGGATCCGCAGGAGGTGCAGGCCCAGCTGGAGCGTCTGCGCCGCCGGTTCCTCGGTCGCCATCTGGATCTGGAGGATCTGGCCGAGCGCCACCAGCGTTCGGTGGTGGCCCAGCTGGGCGACCTGCGGGACTGGGACCGGGATCGGCTGCTGCTGCTGGGCTGTTATCTCACCCATGAGTACGCGCTGGAATCGGCAGCCCTGTTCAATCCGAGCCTGGTGCCCCATCCGGACCAGGGGGGCCTCGGGCCTGGGGAGCAGCGGGTGGTGCTGAGCCTGCGGGCCACGGGGGAGGGACATATCTCCTCGATCGTGTTCCGCTCGGGAGTGCTGGATGGGGCGGCGGAGTTCCGCCTGGAGGAGCCCTCTCCCTTCGTGCAGCAGGGGGAGATCCGCCGGGAGGGTCCGACGCCGAACCACTACGAGGTGCGTTACGGAGTCGGGAGCGAACTCTCGCAGCGGGTGCTGTTTCCGGCGGCGGCCCAGGAGAGCAATGGCCTGGAGGATGCGCGTTTTGTGGCGATCACCCGGGAGGACGGGAGCCGCAGCTGGTTCGCCACCGCCACCGCCTACGACGGCAGGGAGGTGCGCATCCAGGCGATCGAAACGGAGGATTTCCGCCACTTCCGCCTGGGGCCGCTGCAGGGCCGGGCGATCCGTAACAAGGGACTGGCGTTGTTCCCGCGCCAGGTGGGGGGGGAGTGGCTGATGCTGGGGCGTCAGGACGGGGTGAACATCCAGCTGATGCGCAGTGATCGCCGGGATCACTGGGATCAGGCGGAGCTGCTGCTGGAGCCGCGTGAGCCCTGGGAGTTCGTGCAGCTGGGCAACTGCGGATCGCCGATCGAGACGGAAGCGGGCTGGCTGGTGCTCACCCACGGGGTGGGGCCGATGCGGGAGTACGGCATCGGGGTGGCGTTGCTGGATCGACAGGATCCGGGCCGGGTGATCGGACGCCTGAGGGAGCCGCTGCTGACGCCGCTGGAGGAGGAGCGGGACGGTTATGTGCCGAACGTGGTCTACAGCTGCGGAGGGATGGTGCATGCGGGCCAGCTGGTGCTGCCCTATGCGGTGTCGGACCGGGCCAGCCGGATCGCGCTGGTGGATCTGGCGGACCTGCTGACGGCCCTGAGCGAGCCCCGCGCCCGGCTCTAACCCGTAGTCGTTCCGACTTCGGGTTATCCTGGAGGGCCCGCGGGCGGTTCCGCCGCCATCCATCGCATGGATCTCTCCAATCCCAGCACCCAGGCCAACCTCGAGGCCGCCTTCGGCGGCGAGAGCATGGCCAACCGCAAGTACCTGTTCTTCGCCGACGTCGCCACCCGGCTCGGCAACCCCGGCCTGGCCAGGCTGTTCCGCGAAACCGCCGCCCAGGAGACCGAGCACGCCTTCGCTCACTTCCGGCTGTTGCATCCCGAGCTGGTGGTGGCCGATCCCGCCGCCCTGAGCGAGGCCGAACGCCAGGCGATCC
Source organism: Synechococcaceae cyanobacterium (assembly GCA_035285905.1). Taxonomy (GTDB): domain Bacteria; phylum Cyanobacteriota; class Cyanobacteriia; order PCC-6307; family Cyanobiaceae; genus Cyanobium. Next base: position 4,010 of record JAYKJA010000013.1, on the reverse strand, counting down.
TCTCCCGCTGTCTGGAGCTGGCGATCGAGGGGGAAACCTACGAGTACACCACGATGTATCCCGGGTTCACCGCCCAGGCCCAGGCGGACCGGGACAGCGCAGCCGCGGCTGAGTTCGAGGGGCAGACCCGCGAGTCCCGCGACCATGCCGGTCTGTTCCGCACGGCGGCGCGCAACTTCGGCCTGCTGACGCCGGTGGAGCATCACCACGCCGACCGCTATGGGGTGGCCCTCCAGGCCCTGCAGGGTCAGGGCAGCGCCGGAGAAGCGGCCGAACCCTCCCCGGGCCTGTGGATCTGCAAGGTCTGTTCAGTGATCTACGACCCGGCGGTCGGCGATCCGGATTCCGGCATCGCTCCCGGAACCCCGTTCGAGGCCATCCCGGACGACTGGCAATGCCCCCTCTGCGGCACCCGCAAGGCGAATTTCATTCGTTACCGCGAGGCCCGCTTGATTCCCAGCTGAGACCCTTAACAGTCGCAGCCGCCCCCGGCGCTTCCGCGGGGGGCGGCTGCACGACGGTTGTCGCTGTCGCCTGTAATCCTCGATACAGGATTGCTTGCGTCAGCTCTTCAGGACAATGGGGCAAAACCCCGACCTGTTCATGGCTCTCATCAGTCCCACGTGTGGCTTCGGTGGGTTCACAGAAACCTGCAGAGAATCGGCCGAATGGCAGCCAACACGCCTGGCATGGATTCCAATGAGAAGGTCTCATCCAGCTGACGTGATGGAGCTCACGCCGTATCCGACTGACCTTTGCCGATCCGTGGTGCGTTATCGGGGTTTTGTGCTGATTCCCCAACGGGATCTGAGCTGGGTGGTCAGGCCGGAACGGAGCCCCATGCACACCCTGCCATTCCGGGCTCCAGCTAGCTCGATTGACGATGTGAAGGCACTGGTGGACTGGCGTCTCCAGGGCGGAGGCAGCTTCTGCGCGATCGGCTGACCCATTCGCCAGGGGTCGAATTCTGAGACTTGGACGTCTATCGGCAAGCCCTGCGTCTGCGGTTGTGGACTCAGGATGAGATCGCTGATTGGGATCGCCGTCAAGGGCGCTTTCGGGCCCTGAGCTGTTGGAATCAGGCCGCGTGGGGAGGGGTCGGATGGGAGCCGCCACCGGCCTGGAGAGGAAGCACCAGGGTGGCCCAGCGTTCGGGGCGCTGGGGGCGGGTACGGCGTGCCCGGCGGACCCCGAAGGCCACCCGCACAACGTTGGTTGCTTCCGCACTTTCCCCGGAGCCGGATGCCCCGATACCAGTCCCATTGCCGTTCATCGTCCCCATCGATTGGAAGGCAGGGCAATGATGCGCCATTTCAGGCCATTTGGGTAGGGGCGGAATGTCCGCATGCGGCAACCTGGGCCACTGCTCTGACTGGCCCGCCGCAACGCCTGCGCTCTGGTGGACTGAAACCGCGCAGCTGCAGCACCCGGACGCGAGCAGCCCGACGAGATGCAAAGCGACGACTGCCCTGCCCTTCCCCGAGGCCGGTCGCTGCCCTGGGGCTCACCCAATCGTTTGGCCAGGCCCGGACCCCGGGGTGGTTGTCCCGGTCCTGCCTGACGGGCGAGAGGCGCCCATAGAGGTTCAGGGCCTGCCCACAGCGGTCAGGCCGGGGAGGGCAGCGCTGCGGTGGACAGGGTCAACGGCTGGAGGTTTTCTTGGAGCGCTTCTTGAGCTTGCGCTGCCACGCATCGATCAGCGAGGTCTGGTCATTGCCGCGCTGTGCCGCTGCTGCGAAGGCTACCGCCAGCGCCAGGGAGGACACCCCGAGCTTGAGGGCGCTCTGCAGCACCGACCAGCTGCCGAGCTGGACGGTGGCCCCGGCGTTGGCCTGCTTACTCGAGAGGTTGCGCTCGGCCTTGTCGATGTTCTCCAGCAGTCGCTCCTTGAGCAGGGGCAGGGGCTTGCGCAGGTCGGAGGCCTTCAGGCCCGGGACCCCGAGCGATTGCAGGCGTTCCTGCAGATCCTGAGCGGAGCTGGCGGCGGAGATCACCGTGCGGAACTGGGACACTCGGCGGGCCGCATCGGCTTCGACCCTGGTTTTGGTGGCCTGCAGATTGCTCAGCCCTGACCAGACCGCGTAGGTGTTGAGGGGGAGCAACAACAGATAGCCCAGGGCGACGGCGATGCAGAGGTTGGCCGCACGGGTTCGACCTGTTTTGAGCGCGGCGTTCTGGGGATCAAGGTAGTAAGCAAGATGCAGCAGAATCAGGCCCAGCAATGCACTGGGGGCGGCATCGATCAGGGCTGCGGAAAACTCCAGTTGCCAGCTTGGAGTCAGCAGGCTGACGGGGATGATCCTGGCCAGAACGCTGGCTGCGAACAGGACAAAGAGGGCAATGGCGATGATCCCCAGCCGTCTCGCCAGCACGACATGAGGGAGCTTGGTGTGGTCTGCTGCTGCTGGCACCGTTGAACAGAAGCTGCCAAGATTGTACTACTACCAGCGCAAATCAGATGTTGGAGGTCTGGCGCATGGCCAGTGCTTCTTGTGTCTGAGCTCGAATCAATGGATGGTCTGTTGAGATGGTGATTTCAGGGATATTCCTGCGTGGCTCTAGATATTCGTTTGGGGCCGGATATGGCAGGACTGGATGAAGCCGACCACTCCTTCTGCCCTCCGATGCAGCCATGGGTTCTGCCGTGAAGACTCTTGGGGCGCCTGAGATCCTGCGCACAGGTCATGGGAGACCCCCCCCCGCAGCTCGGTGCTGCAGGGGATGCTCAGGAGAGCATCTGCCTGCGCGTCGCGTCGGCACCGTCAGGACAGCCCGGTACTCCATGGGCGCTGCGACCCTGCGTCCCATGCGCCGATCCCCGTGCTGGCTGCTCCGTCCAGCGCAAGCAAAAAGGCCCGGCCATGTGGCCGGGCCCCTGAGAGTGGGGAGATTCGGGAGACTCCCCTGAGAAGTGATCAGGCCTTGCTGCCGGCGGCAAGGCGCTTGCGCAGGCGGCGGGAATAACCGAAGGCTACGCCGGCGCCGACGAGAGGCAGGGGGCCGGGGACGCCGCCGCCGCTGATTTCCTTGCCGAGCTTGGTTTCGATGGCGGTGTTGAAAGACTGGAAATCGGCAGCTGGGAGAGTGAAGCCGTTGGCGGTCTGCACGTTGTCCTTGTACCACTGCTCCAGGCCGAAGTCGCCACCCAGGATCGGCAGGCCGTTGATCTTGATGCCAAGAGCCGCCGCAGCATCACGCGCGCCAGCAGCGCTGGCGGGACCGTTCGTTGCGTCCAGGTTCTGAGTCCCGTCACCCGAGACATCGATCACGGCGGCGCCGATGAAGTTGTTGCTCTGGATGGAGGACACGGCCGCATTGATGCCACAGGCCACACAGGTGTTGCCGGAAGACTGCCTGCTGATGGAGCTGATGGCTGAAGCGAAGGCATTGGAATCGGCTGCATTCCTCAGCACGGTCCAGTTGACGGCCGGAAGCTGGGGGTCAGCTGTGGAGCTCCATTGGGCCAGGGCCACAGCCACGCCATTGGGCTTGCTGGCGATGGCCGACTGAACAGCGGCGCTCTGGAACGCCTGCACGTAGCCGTTCTTCTGCAGGTCGTACTCGCTGTTGTCGACGCTGCCGGAGGTGTCGATCGACAGGAACAGTTCCAGGTCAACCACCGTCTGGGCGGAAGCCGGGGAGACGCAAACAGCGGCTGCTGCGGCAAAAGCAGCGGCGAAGACCTTGCCGATCGGGAGGCGCGATGGCGGTTTCATGAGGGTTAGACAGTGATTGCCCAGCAGACCCTAGCTTTTCTCGGGGTCATTGTCTCGCCGTCTTAATATCAGCAGCGCTGATCTGATGGGGGTCTCCGCGGGTCAGTCGGAGTCGGTGATGCCTTCCAGAGAGGCATTCCTGGCCCGATATGCATATTCCGCAATTTCTGCACCGCCGAGCTTGACTGGAGCCCCGGCCCCGTGGGATCAGGCGGCCACCTGGGGTGTGGCCAGCTCCAGCACGCTCGGGCAGGTGCACACCAGGTTGCGGTCGCCGTAGGCGTTGTCGATGCG
>JAYKJA010000012.1:0-5767 GCA_035285905.1 Synechococcaceae cyanobacterium | reverse complement strand
CTGCACCGCCGAGCTTGACTGGAGCCCCGGCCCCGTGGGATCAGGCGGCCACCTGGGGTGTGGCCAGCTCCAGCACGCTCGGGCAGGTGCACACCAGGTTGCGGTCGCCGTAGGCGTTGTCGATGCGGGCCACGGCGGGCCAGAACTTGCTGGCCTGCTGCTCTTCGCCGGCGGGGAAGGCGGCCTGGCTGCGCGGATAGGGGCGATCCCAGCTGTCCGCGGTGATGGCGGCCAGGGTATGGGGGGCCCGCTTCAGCGGGTTGTTCTCGGGATCGGCCTGGCCGGATTCGATGGCGGCGGCCTCCTGCCGGATCGCCACCATCGCGTCACAGAAGCGGTTCAGCTCCGCCAGCGATTCGCTCTCGGTGGGCTCCACCATCACCGTGCCCGCCACCGGCCAGCTGACGGTCGGGGCATGGAAGCCGTAGTCCATCAGCCGCTTGGCCAGGTCGTCCACCTCGAGGCCGCAGCTGCGCTTGAGCGGCCGCAGATCGAGGATGCATTCATGGGCCACGCGACCTCCGGCTCCGCGGTAAAGCACGGGGAAATGGGGATCGAGGCGCTCGGCGATCAGGTTGGCGGCCAGCAGGGCCACCTGGCTGGCCTGCCGCAGTCCGCTGCCGCCCATCATGCGGATGTACATCCAGCTGATCGGCAGGATGCCGGCGCTGCCCCAGGGGGCGGCGGACACCGGGCCGATGGCGCCAGAGGAGGTCGCTTCGGGGTCGGTCAGGGGGTGGCCGGGCAGGAAGGGCAGCAGGTGGGCCGCCACGGCGATCGGGCCCACGCCGGGGCCACCGCCGCCGTGGGGAATGCAGAAGGTCTTGTGCAGGTTCAGGTGGCAGACATCGGCGCCATAGAGCCCCGGTTTGCACAGCCCCACCTGGGCGTTGAGATTGGCGCCGTCGAGATAGACCTGGCCGCCGTGGGCGTGCACCAGGTCACAGATGCGCCGGATGCCGCTTTCGAATACCCCATGGGTGGATGGGTAGGTGACCATCAGCGCCGCCAGCCTGGGGGCATGGGCGGTGGCCTTGGCCTCGAGATCGGCCAGGTCGATGTTGCCCTGGTCATCGCAGGCCACCGGCACCACCTGCAGGCCGGCCATCACGGCGCTGGCGGGGTTGGTGCCGTGGGCGCTGGTGGGGATCAGGCAGACGTTGCGCTGCAGGTCACCGCGGCTGTGATGCCAGGCCCGGATCACGAGCAGGCCGGCGTATTCGCCCTGGGAGCCGGCATTGGGCTGCAGTGAAACGCCGGCGAAGCCGGTGATCGTCGCCAGCCAGCGTTCCAGATCGTCCACCAGGCGCCGGTAGCCGGCCAGCTGGGAGGCCGGGGCGAAGGGATGCAGCTGGCAGAAGGAGGGCCAGCTCACCGGCAGCAGCTCGGCGGCGGCGTTGAGTTTCATCGTGCAGCTGCCCAGGGGGATCATCCCGTGCACGAGCGAGAGGTCGCGGGAGACGAGCCGCTGGATGTAACGCAGCAGCTCGGTTTCGCTGCGATAGCGCTGGAACACCTCCTGCCGCAGCCAGGGATCCCGCCGGGCGGGCAGGTCCGCAGGCAGGGAGGCCGCGCCGGGGTCTGCCAGGGCGGAGGCGAGAGCGGAGCAGGCGCGGGAGGCGGCCGCGGCGTCCGGGGCCAGGGCCGAGAGCAGCCGCTCCAGCTCGGCCGGAGTGCTCAGCTCATCGAGGCTGATGGCCAGATGGGTCCCGTCGGCGATCCCGGCGATGCCGTGGCGCAGGTTGAAGCCGGAGGCTTCGGCCCGGGCCAGCAGCGTGGCGGCGTCGGCGGAAGAGATCAGGAGGGAATCAAAGCCCGGGCCGGGGAGGGGGGGGAGCCCGAGTGCGCCGAGGGCTGCGGCCAGGGCGGTGCGCAGGCTGAGGATGCGGCCGGCGATCTGGCTCAGGCCATCGGGGCCGTGGTGCACGGCGTAGAAACCGGCCATCACCGCGAGCAGCACCTGGGCGGTGCAGATGTTGCTGGTGGCCTTGTCGCGGCGGATGTGCTGCTCGCGGGTCTGCAGGGCCAGGCGCAGGGCGGGCCGTCCTTCAGCGTCGCGGGAGCGCCCCACGATCCGGCCGGGGATCTGGCGGCGGTAGGCGTCGACCGTGGCGAAGAAGGCGGCGTGGGGACCGCCGCCGAAGGGGGGCACGCCGAAGCGCTGCAGGCTGCCCACGGCGATGTCGGCCCCGAGGCTGCCGACGGGCGCGAGCAGCACCTGGGCCAGCGGGTCGATGGCGACGCTGCTGACCACGCCGGCGATGCGGGCTGCCGCCAGCAGTGGGCTGGGATCCCAGAGGGAGCCGTCGACACCGGGAAGCTGCAGCAGCAGGCCGAACACGTCATCCGCCAGGGCGGCGGCCAGGGCGTCGGCGGGGCCGGCGGCGAGGGAGGCGGCGGGGAAGGGTTCGAGTGCGATGCCGAGGGGCTCGGCGCGGGTGCGCAGCACCGCCAGGGTCTGGGGCAGGACCGCCTCATCCACAAGAAAGCGACGGGCCTGGCCGCGGCGGCTGACGGAGCGGGCGAGGGCCATGGCCTCGGCGGCGGCGGTGGCCTCGTCGAGCAGGGAGGCGTTGGCGATGGGCAGGCCGGTGAGTTCGCTCACCAGGGTCTGGAAGTTGAGCAGGGCCTCGAGGCGGCCCTGGGCGATCTCCGCCTGATAAGGGGTATAGGCGGTGTACCAGCAGGGGTTCTCCAGCACATGGCGCTGGATCAGGGCCGGCGTGGCGGTGCCGGAATAGCCGAGGCCGATCAGGGAGCGCTGCGGGCGGTTGGCTGCGGCGATGTCGGCGAGCTCCGCCAGGGCTTCGGCTTCGCCGCAGGGTTCCGGCAGATCGGCGACCGCCTCGGAGAGGGGCAGCAGGATGTCGGCGGGGACGACCGCAGCCGCGAGATCTTCGAGGGAGTCCAGTCCCAGCTCCGCCAGCATCTGGTCCTGCTCGACCGCACCGACGCCGAGGTGCCGCAGCAGAAAGGGAGCAGTCAAGAGCGGGAAGCGGATCGGCGGATCCTAAGGACAATGGGAGGCGGCCCCGAGAGCCTTCAGGCCGCGAGGCAGGGCCGCGGCGAGTTCCAGCAGGCCGCCCTCCGAACCGTGCGGAGGTGTCAGTGCCCGTCGACCTTGGCGCTGTAGCTGGCGGCATCGAGCAGGGCGGACAACTCGGCGCTGTCGCTGGGCTGAACCACCAGCAGCCAGCCTTCGCCGTAGGGGTCGTTCTGCAGTTCCTCGGGGCTGTTGAGCACCGCTTCATTGCGCGCCGTGACGACGCCGCTGACGGGGGCGATCAGGTCCTCGACCGCCTTGACCGATTCAACGTTGCCGAAGCTCTGGCCCCTGGAGAGCGAGGCGCCGATCTCGGGCAGCTCGACGAAGACGATGTCCCCGAGCTGGTCGACGGCGAAGGAGCTGATGCCGATGCGCACCAGGTCCCCTTCGCTGCGGGCGTATTCGTGGCTGTCGGCGTAGCGGCAGTTGTCGGGGAAGCTCAGCGCCATGGGCCGCGGAGGGGCAGAGAAGGCAGGGCCAGTCTGTCGGACAACGGCGCCGGCGGCTGTGAGGGGTGCGGAGAACCCCTGGGCGGTTCAGTCGCCGCCGCCGGCGTTCACCTGCGGGTCTGCGGCAGCCGCAGGGGGAGGCGGCAGCAGGCCGGCCTCCGCCAGGGCGGCCACGGCCCGCTCGAGAGCGATGGCCACGTGCTGATGGTGCGTGCCGCCCTGGACATAAAGGATGTAGGGCTCCCGCAGCGGCGCATCGGCGGAGAACTCGCTGGTGCTGCCATCGATGAAGGTGCCGCCCGCCATCACGAGCTCGCTGGCGTAGCCGGGCATGCCGGAGGGGACCGGGTCGAGATAGGAGCCCACCGGGGAGGCGGCCTGGAAGGCGCGGCAGACGGCGATCAGGCGTTCGGGAGAGCCGAGCCGCACGGCCTGGATCACGTCGCTGCGGGGGGCGCCGGGCAGGGGATCGACGGCGAAGCCGAGGTCGCTGAACAGCTGGGCCACGAGGTCGCAGCCGATCAGGGCTTCGGAGACCATCTGGGGGGCGAGGAACAGGCCCTGGAACAGCAGCCGGTTGAGATCGAAGCTGGTGCCCCCTTCACTGCCGATGCCGGGAGCGGTGAGGCGGCAGCAGGCCATCTCCACCAGCTCGCGCCGTCCGGCCACGTAGCCACCGGAGGGGGCGAGGGTGCCGCCGAGGTTCTTGATCAGGGAGCCGGCGATCAGGTCGGCACCGACGGCGGTGGGCTCCCGCTCCTCCACCAGCTCGCCGTAGCAGTTGTCGACGAACACCAGGCAGTGGGGCTGCAGGGAGCGCACCCGCTCCACCAGGCGGCCGATGGTGGCGATCGAGAGGGAGGGACGCCAGCTGTAGCCGCGGCTGCGCTGGATCAGCACCATGCGGGTGGGAGCGGCGAGGGCCTCGGCCAGCCGGTCCTCGTCCACGAGTCCCGCAGCGGTGAGGGGGAGTTCGTCGTAGGCGATGCCGAACTCGGCCAGGGAGCCCTGGCCGCTGCCGCGCAGGCCGATCACCTCCTCCAGGGTGTCGTAGGGCCGGCCGCTGAGGGAGAGCAGGCGGTCACCGGGCCGCAGCACGCCGAACAGGCAGGAGGCGATGGCGTGGGTGCCGGAGACGAACTGCAGGCGCAGGGCGGCGGCCTCGGCCTGGAGCAGCCGGGCCAGAACCCGGTCGAGCACGTCGCGGCCGAGGTCGCCGTGGCCGTAGCCGCTGACGGAGGCGAAGTGGTGGGGCCCCACCCGTTCGGCGGCCAGGGCGGCCAGAACCCGCTCCAGCCGGGGGCGGACGCCGGCTTGGTGGCGCCGGGCGTGGGGGGCGAGGCGCTCCAGGCTGGCGGCCAGGAGCTCGGGAGGGGGCGCTGGGGGCGATTGACAGTCCTTACTCAAGCTGCTAGGGTGAGCGAAGCCCATTTAAGATCCAGTGAAAGCGTCTGTGCCCACAGTAATCAGGAAATGCTTTCCCTATCTGATGCTTACATCTGTTGCAGGCATTTCTTGCGCTTCCCCTGGCGCTGTCAATGCAATGACAGTGAAAGCTACGCTCTGGACAACGCTCAATGGAGCAATTGGGGGTATGAGCACTGGAGATATTGTTAAGTGGGAATTTGACATTGTTGACGCTGCTCCAAATACGGTCAACACATTATCAGCTAATGCCTGGCAGGGGCTAGGTGTACCTGGTAATTCCTCACTCCGTAATCTCACGGGTACTTGGTATAATAGTAGCCTAACAGCACAATTAGGTGCATTCAGCGGCACATACAATAATGATGCAAACCTCAATCAATTCCGTGTTAGTGGCGGAGCGGGCTCTCCACCAGCTATTGTGGATTTTACATCAGCCTCGACATCGCTGTGGCGGTTTGTCTTTACAGATTCAACCGGTAATACTGGTCTTGCCTTCCCCAATTCAGTGGGTTTAAATGTTCTGTCGTTTGGCACCGTTGTTGGCAACTACATAAGTCTTAACAAAGCCAACCCGCCGTCGACCTGGAATCCGGTTAATCCTCCCACAGTCAGCAACCTCGCTGCCCAGGCAATTGTTGACAATGGTTTCGAAAATGCTAATTACAGTATTCCAGGTCCTAATACAATGGGCAACATTGGCGACGCTACTGAAACCAGTGTTACGCTGAACGTTAATTCCATCAGGCTCAGTGTGCCTGGCCCGCTTCCTGCATTGGGCCTGGCCTCGGCTTTTGCATTTTCGCGAAAACTTCGTTTCCGCATCAAAGCCTCGAGAAGCTGAATT